>CAMBFA010000073.1 GCA_945865325.1 Candidatus Kuenenia stuttgartensis | reverse complement strand
CCGCCGGCTGCCGGGACGTAGCAACTGCGGGTGTAGTCCATCACCATGCGGTGCGAACTGAAGCGCCAGGCGAGCGAGCTGATTGAGTTCATCATCATCTTGATCCACGCCCGCGGCAGGCCGTCGGCGTCGCGGTCGTAGAAACGCGGGATGACCTCGTTCTGGAGCACGTCATAGAGCGCCACCGAATCGCGGGCATCGGTGATCTCGGAATTGGCATGGATCTCGCCGCGGCCGATGGCGAAGCCGTTGCGGCCGTCGAACGCCTCCGCCCACCAGCCGTCGGGGATCGAGCAGTTGAGCCCACCATTGAGCACGACCTTCTGGCCGCTGGTGCCCGAGGCCTCGAGCGGCCGCCGCGGGTTGTTGAGCCACACGTCGACCCCCTGAATGAGATGCCGGCAAACGTTGATGTCGTAATCCTCCACGAACACGATCCGCCCGGCGAGCCGGGGATCGTGCCGCAGATTGGCGATCTTGCGGATCAGCCCCTTGCCCGGGTCGTCGGCCGGGTGGGCCTTGCCGGCGAAGATCACCTGGATCGGACGGTCGGCATCGCAGATGAGCTTCGAGATCTTGTCGAGGTCACCGAGGACGAGATCGGCCCGCTTGTAGGTGGCGAAGCGCCGCGCGAATCCGATCGTGAGGACGTTCGGATCGAGCACCGACCGGGCTGCCTCGACGGCCTCATCGCTCTCGCCGCGCCGCTTGCACTGCCGCGCCAGCCGGCGGCGCACAAACTGAAGGAGGAGATTCTTGAGGGCGTAGTGCGTTTCCCACAGCTCGCCGGGGTCGCACTCGTGGATCTTCTGCCAGATGTCCGGCTCCCCCATCCGCCGGAACCAGTTCGCCGGGAAGATGCGGTCGTAAAGCTGGAGCATCTGCCACGACAGCCAACTGGGAACATGGACGCCGTTGGTGATATGGCCGATCGGCACCTCCTCCTCGACGCGCCAGCCCCACAGATCCTTCCACATCTTCCGGCTGACATGGCCATGCAGCGCGCTGACGGCATTAGCGCGGCGCGAGAGCTTGAGCCCGAGAACCGTCATGCAGAACGGCTCACCGTGGTTGCTCGGGTCGACACGCCCCAGCCCCATGAGGTGGTCGTGCGAGATGCCGAGGCTGTCGCGCATCGGGCCGAGATGCTCCTCGATCTGACCGCCGTCGAAGCGGTCGTGCCCGGCCGGCACCGGGGTGTGGGTGGTGAACACCGTCTGCCGGGCGACGTCGCGGACGGCGTCGTCGAAGGAGAAGCCGTCGCGATCCATCCGCCCCCGGACCGCCTCGAGGGTGGCAAAGACGGAGTGGCCTTCGTTGAGATGATAAACACCGGGAACGATCCCCAGGGCCCGGATCGCCCGAACACCGCCGACCCCCAGAACGAGCTCCTGGCGGATCCGGACGCGTGTGTCGCCGCCGTACAGGCGGCTGGTCAGCTCGCGATCTTCAGGGGTGTTGCCGTCGACGTCGGAGTCGAGGAGATAGAGGCTCACCCGCCCCACCGCCATCTTCCACACCTTCGCCCGGATCTGCCCGGAGCGGGTGTCGATCGCCACCTGCACCTGCTGGCCGTCGGTGCCGATCGCCGGTTCCAGCGGCAGAGCCTCGACGCGCGACTGGAGGTATTCCTCGTGCTGGTAGCCATCGATGTCGAGTTGCTGCTTGAAGTAGCCTTGTTTGTAGAAGAGCCCCACCGCCACCAGCGGGATGCCGAGGCCACTGGCGCTCTTGATATGGTCGCCGGAGAGGACGCCGAGGCCGCCGGAATAAATCGGCACCGACTCATGGATCCCGAACTCAGCCGAGAAGTAGACCACCGGCTTGGAGCCGAGGACGCCGGCGTGGACGTCGCTCCAGGTGTTCTCGGCGGCGAGGTATTCCTTCAGGCGCCGGTGGGCCTGGTTGATCCGGCTGTAGAGAACGAGCTCGGCCGCCCGGGCCTCCAGCCGCTCCGGCGTGAACTCGGCCAACAGCGCGATCGGGTTGTGGTCGAGTTGCCGGAACCGGACCGGGTCGAGCTCGCGGAAGAGATTCGTCACCTCCGGATGCCAGCTCCACCACAGATTGCGGGCCAGCGCCTGGCACTTGTCGTAGAGATTCTTTGGGGACAATTCGATCAGCCGGAGGGGACCGGGAGGAGGCCCGGAGGCGTCCTGCGGGCTGGCCGAAAGGGGGCTCGTCGGGGAGGGAGCGGGCGCGCGGGAATCCTCGGGCTGGCTCATGATGGGCTCCGGGGCGGAGGGGACGTTCGCGGATGGAACGAATCGGGCGGGAGAAACGAGGTGGGCAGCAGCCAGAAGGACCCGAAGTATAGCTCCACAATCGCTGGGGTGAAGCACTCCCCCCCGGCAAGGCATACTCTTGTTCCATGTTCACCAACGATCCAGCTTGTCCCGATGATGACGCCCTCGCGGCCCTCCGCGCCGATCTCGCCAGCCTCGCCACGGCCACTGAGCGCGACGGGCCGTGGCGGAGCGGCGCTTTCGCCCGGCTCGCCGAGCATGGCCTCCTTGCCGGCTTCATCGCCACCGAGGATGGCGGCAGCGGGGCGACGGAAGCGGCGCTGCTCGAGACGCTCTCCGGCGTGGCCTCCGCCTGCCTGACCACGGCGCTGGTGCTGACGCAGTGGGCCAGCGCCTGCCGGATCATCGCCACCGGCCCTGCCGATCTCCGGGCCCTTCTCCTTCCCAGCCTGGCCCGCGGCGAGGAGACGGCGACCGTCGGCATCGCACAGCTCACGACCAGCCGCCGGCATGTCGGCACCCCGGCGCTGCGGGCCAGCCGCCGCGGATCGTCGTGGTGGCTCGACGGCACCTGTCCCTGGGTCACCGGTGCCGATTCGAGCGAATCAATCGTCACTGGCGCCATCGGCGCCGACGGCACGCCGGTGTTCTTTGTCATCCCGACCTCGGCGACCGGGCTCACGATCGGCAGCCCGATGCCGATGCTCGCCCTCTCCGGGAGCCGGACCTCGAGCGTGACCTTCGACGGCGTCGCACCCCGCGCCGAGATCGTCCCCGCGACCGTCTCCCCCGCCCGCGCCGGCGGTCTGGCCACCAGTGCCCTGGCGATTGGTGCCACCCGGGCCTCGATCGGGCTGCTCGACCACGAGGCGGCCGCCCGCCCTACGCTCGAACCGGTCGCCACGAGCTTCCGCCTCGAGGCGGACGATCTCGCCAGCCGCCTCGGTGGGCTCGCCACAACCGAATCCCCCGATCCGGCCGCCCGCGATGCCCTCCGCACCGCTGCCAACAGCCTCGTCGTCCGCGCGGCCCAGGCGGCCCTGACGGCCACGAAGGGGGCGGGCTTTATCGCCGGCCATCCCGCTGAGCGGGGTGTGCGCGAGTCGCTGCTGTTCCTCGTCTGGAGCTGCCCGCAGCAGGTGGCTTCGGCCATGATCTGCGAGCTGGCCCATCTCGGGCAGCCGGCGTGAAGCGGCGGGGCAGGGGGGGGAAAAAGGCCTTGCCCCGGTCCCCTGATTCCTGTGGAATCCGGAGTATTCCCAGGGAGTTTCCGGTTATGAACGCGCCGCACACGATCCTCTTGGTGAAGCTCTCTGCCATCGGCGACGTCCTCCATGGAGTCCCCGTGGCGGTGGCGATCAAGGATGCCTTTCCGACAGCGACGGTTGGCTGGGCCGTGGAGGGGCGCTCCGCCGATGTCCTCGAGGGGCACCGGGCAATCGACCGCGTCTTCCGCCTGCCGCGGGGCTGGACGAAACGCCCGTCGGAGATCCTCCGTCTGCGGCGCGACCTGCGGGCCTTCAGCCCCGACGTCACGATCGACCTGCAGGGGCTTCTGAAGAGCGCCCTGGTCACGCTTCTCGCCGGCAGCCCGATCCGCATCGGCCATGCCCGCCCCGAAGCACGCGAGGGCTCCTGGGTGGTCACCAACCTCCCGGTCACGCCGTCGGCCGCGCATGTTGTCGAGCGGAATTGCGCCCTCCTCGCCCCGCTCGGCATCCGCGCCGGGCTGCCCCAGTTCGATATGCCGCGCTGGCCGCTGGCGCGGGCGCGGATGGAGGCATGGGTCGCGGCCCTCGGGCCGGGGACAGCGCCTGTGATTCTCAATCCCGGCGCCGGATGGCCGTCGAAGCTCTGGCCGGAAGAACGCTTCGCCGCCGTCGCCGCCAGCCTGCACGACAAGCTGGGGCGGCGCGTCGTCGTGGTCTGGGGGGGTGAGCGGGAACGGGCGATGGCCGAACGGATCGCCACCGCCGGGCGGGCAATCGCCGCACCCCAGACCTCGCTCCAGGAGCTCGGTGAGCTCTGCCGGCTGGCGGCGCTGGTCATCTCCTCCGACACCGGCCCGCTCCACCTCGCGGCCGCCGTCGGCACGCCGTGCGTCGGCCTCTTCGGCCCGGTGCCAGCATCGCGGAACGGGCCGTGGGGCGCCGCTCATGCCACCGTCGAGCCTCCCGCAGCGGCGCGCCCGCCGTGGCACAAGCGGAAGACCGACACCCGCTCCATGGCGGCGATCGATGTCGCCGCCGTCGTCGCCGCAGCCGAGGCAATCCTCGCCGCCGGCCTCTGCCGTGTCGCCTGACGGGACGGGTATACTCCTGACGATGAAGCCTACAAGAGTAAATCCCTTTAGCGTCCTTCTCGGCATCGTGGGGATCGCCTTCATCCTCACGGCGGCCTGCTTCTGCCTGTTCGTCCTTCGGGGTATCCGTCCGGAGACGTCACGGGCCGCGCCGCACCTCCTCGAGAGGATCATCGACCGCTGGGGGACGACGGCGCTGGTGGTGGAGCTGGGGCTGCTCGCGGTGGCGACCTTCGGCTCGATCGCCTACGACGAGCTCGGCCATGACCAGATCCGCCGCCGGCTCCGCGAAGAGCGGGAAGAACAGCGGCCTGCGGTCGGCGATACGCGCCCGGCGGAAGAGGCTGACTCCGCGGACGGGGCACGGCCGTGAGTCTCGGCAGTGCGCAGCGGGTCGCGGCGCTCCGCGACCTGATCCGCCACCACGACCGGCGCTACCACCTCGAGGCGGCGCCCGAGATCAGCGATCTCGACTACGACCGGCTCGTCGACGAGCTTCGCGCCCTCGAGACGCGCCACCCAGAGCTCGTCACCGCCGACAGCCCGACGCAGCGCGTCGGCGGGGAGGCCCTCGACGGCCTCGCCCCGGTGCGGCACCCGATCCCGATGCTGTCGATCGACAACACCTACTCCGCCGACGATCTCGTCGTCTGGGCGGGGAAGGTCGAGGCCCTCCTCGCAGCGGCCGGTGACCCGCGGCCGGTCGCCTGGGTGCTCGAGCTGAAGATCGACGGCGTGGCGGTGTCGCTGACCTATGACTCCGGGTGCTTGGCACTGGCAGCGACGCGCGGCAACGGCACTGTCGGCGACGACATTACCCACAATGCCCGCACGATCCGTGACCTGCCGCTGCGGCTCGGCCGCGCCGACCCGCCGCCGCGGATCGAGATCCGCGGCGAGGTCTACATGGCCAATTCCGACCTTGTCCGTTTGAACGAGGCGCAGACGCGGGATGGCAAGCCGCCGTACGCCAACACGCGCAACGTCACCGCCGGCAGCATCCGGCTCCTCGACCCGCGCGAGTGCGCTGCCCGCCCCTTGCGCTTCTTCTGCCACGGGATCGGCAACACCGCCGGCCTGGGGATCGGCTCGCAGTCGGAGCTCCAGGCCTGGGCGCGGGCCGCGGGGCTCGCCGTCGCGCCGGGGGGAGGACGGTTCACGTCGATCGGCGCTCTGGTCGAGCATGGCAACACGCTCATCGAAGAGCTCCACACCCTCGACTTCGAGGTCGACGGCTTCGTCGTCAAAGTCGACGACTTCTCCCAGCAGCGCGAGGCGGGAACAACCTCCAAAACTCCGCGCTGGGCGATCGCGTGGAAGTTTGAGAAGTTCGAGGCGACGACAACCCTTGCCGGGATCCGCGTCCAGGTGGGGCGCGGGGGGACGGTGACGCCGGTGGCCGATCTGGAGCCGGTGGAGCTCGCCGGCACGATCGTCCGCCGCGCGAGCCTTCACAACGCCGACGAGGTCGCCCGCAAGGACATCCGCACCGGCGACGTCGTCGTCGTCGAAAAGGCGGGCAAGGTGATCCCCCATGTCGTCCGTGTGGAGAAGCACAAGCGCACCGGGGACGAGATCCCGTGGACGCCACCGACCGAGTGCCCGGAATGTGGCACCGGCATCGTCCGGGATCCCGACGGGGTCTTTCTCCGCTGCCCGCTCGTTGCCTGTCCGGCCCGGGTCCGGGAGCGGCTCCGATTCTTCGCCTCGCGCGGCGCGATGGATATCGAGGGACTCGGGGACAAGCTCGTCGAGCAACTCGTCGCCACCGGGCTTGTGAGCGATTACGCCGATCTCTACCGGCTCTCGGTCGGTGACCTCGTGCCCCTGGAGCGGATGGGGGAGAAATCGGCGGAAAACCTCGTCACCGCGATCGCGGCCAGCCGAACGCGCGGCCTGGCCCGCGTTCTCAACGGCCTCGGTATCCGTCATGTTGGCCCGCGCGTCGCCACGATCCTCACCGACCGGTTCGGGACCATCGGCCGGCTCTCGGCGGCAACCGTCGACGACCTCGCAACGGTCGACGAGATCGGGCCTGTGATCGCGGCGACCGTCCACGAATGGCTCGCCTCAGACGATGGCCGGGAGGTGATCGGAGGTCTGGCGGGCGTGGGAGTGCTCCTCGAGGCACCGCAGGGAACGGCCCCTGCTGCCGATGGCCCGCTGGTCGGGAAGACGCTCGTCGTCACCGGCACTCTCGACGGTTCCTCGCGCGACGCAGCCGAGGCCGCGATCCGCGCCGCCGGCGGGCGGCCCGCGGCGAGCGTCTCGAAGAAGACCGACTGGCTCGTGGCCGGGCGCGACGCCGGGAGCAAACTTGAGAAGGCGAAAAAACTCGGCGTGAAGATCGTCGACGAGCGCGGCTTCGCCCGTCTCCTCGCCGGAGAGACTCCAGCAGAGTGATGGCCCCGGAGCCCCGCCCGGGCGTTCAACGCTCGGGGGCCTCATCGGGCACACACGCCCAGGCGAGGATCGCCATTGCGGCCCCCCACATCAGCTCCCCGGCAACCAGACCGATCAGCGGCCAGACGACGAGCCCGGCCCGGGCCACGACCGGCCGTGTCCACCGATTCCACACCCCGGCGGCGAAGGCGATCTCGAACAGGACGATCGCATGCGTGACGACATTTGTGATGATCTCGGAGCCGGCCAGGAGGCCGGTCAGATCGACCCTCGTCGACTCCCGGGCGGCGAGGAACCAAGCCGCCGTGCCGTTCCACCAGACATCGGCCTTGAGTTGGGCCACCGCCGCCGCTGCCGCGATCACCGCGGCGTGGACACGGAGCAAGCCGAGTGCCAGGCCGTTGCGCCACGACGGGGCTGCCGCCCGCCCCGCGCCACCGGCGCGCCACCGGTCGACCGCGAGGGCATCCCCCGGGCGGCCGAGGGCAAGACACCAGAGCATGACGGCGAGGATGTCGTCGGCCGGCCCGACGAGCATCGGCCCGCGGTGGAGAAGCGAGGCCCAGAAGCAGGCCGCCAGGGGCGCCACCAGTGGCGTCCAAGCCCCGACGGCGAGCATCCCGAGAAGGACCACGCCGAGGAGAAAAAAGGCCCACACGGCCGCGCTCGATCGGGCCGCATCCAACAGCGACAGCCCGGTCGGCGAGCGCCAGGCCGTGAGTACTTCGGGGGAGACGATGCCGTCGGGACCGAACCAGGCGATGAGATCTCCCGCCCAGCTCCACGCCAGGAGGAGGCCTAGGCCCCCGGCCAAGCTCCGCACGACCGCCAAACGCCGGGCAGGTGCCGGCGTGAACCAGAAGCGATTCCAGGTGGTCGAGAGGGCCGCGCCGAGCGCGACGATGGAGGTACCAAACCGATCGGCCATGGTCACTTCCCCCCGCCGGTTGGCGGCGCGGGGTCGACCAGCGGCGCGACTTCCTCCGCGGGGGGCAGCGGGATCAGCTGGAGCTCGCCGGCGAGACGACGGACCCGGACCTTGAGCGCCGTCTCGTCACGGCGGGGTGAACGGGCTGATTCGTAGTCGGGGGCCACCCTGCGCACGATGCGGACCTCGAGATCGTCGTCGCCCGCCGCGCGGAAAAGTCCGGCGCCGATCGCGGCCGGCAGCACGCCGGCCTGCTCGGCATCCTCCTCGGCGCGGACCGTAGCCACCGCCAATCGCCGCCACCGCGCTCCCCGCTCGCTGTGATCCCCCGTCGCAGGGAAGCGGAGCACGGCGGTTGCCGGCCCCTTGCCCGGGCGGGCCGGGGGGGAAACGGCCCGCCGGATCTCGACGTGGTGGTCGGCATCCTCGGGGAGGCCGTAGGTGAGGCGGGTGTCGTGGCCGAGATCGAGCCACAGTGGCACCATCCATGGCGCGAACAGCCGGTCCTTGAGGGTGCCGACGACGCGCGACGTGCCACTGGCTGTGTTGGCCGCCACGCACAACCCCAGACCAACAAGGTAGACCACCAGAAGCATCGTGGCAGGCCCGCGGACCGAGGCGGGCACGTCTCGATCGCTGCTGGCCTCCCCAGCTCCCGATCCACCGCCGGGCCCTGCCGGGGCACAGCCCCCCAGTGCCGACACCGCGCCGGGGGGCCGGTGTCGAGGATCGCGGTGGTCGGTGTGATCTCGGGGCATTGGAGCGTTGTCCGGGGGAAAACCCTCTCCACAGTGGCTTCGCGTTGACATTCCCGCAAGCGGGAGATAGTTTCAGGACACGTTTTGATGAGCCACCCGACCCGGCCGGGAGCTTTGGCCGTTCCTGCTCACGCATTCGATCCGGGGGATTAGCTCAATTGGGAGAGCGTCTGGCTGGCAGCCAGAAGGTCAGGGGTTCAAATCCCCTATCCTCCATTCCGCGTGAGGGGTCGATCTGGGCGTTCGTTAGCCGACGGCGGTGAATGCCCTGCAGCGGTGAATGCCTTGCAAGTCGGCACTGCCGAAGGTCGCCCGAGCCCTGAAATGGTGGCCTGGGTTGACGGCCGTTTTGTTCCCCCCGCCGAGGCGGTGATCCCCGTCGGGGACGCCGGCTTTGTTTTCGGGGCCACGGTCACCGAGCAACTCCGTTCGTTTGGTGGTCGTCTCTTCCTCCCCGCCGGGCATGCGGCCCGATTCCGAAGGTCGCTGGAGATCGTCGGCATCGAACCAGCCTGGCCCGTCGCGCATCTTTTTGAGGTGGCCGCGGAGGTGACGGCTCGGTGCCATGCCGCCGGTCCGGTCGAAGGGGATCTGGGGGTCGTGGTGTTCGCCACGCCCGGCGACGCACCGGCACAGCACGGGGGACGGCCAGGAACATCGCGGGTGCTGATCCACGCCTTTCCCCTCGCCTTCGCTTCCTGGGCCGGGGCCTATGAAACGGGCGTCGTGTTGCGGAGCGTGTCGACGACGCAGATCCCCCCCTCCTGCTGGCCGATCGAGCTCAAGTGCCGCAGCCGGATGCATTACCACCTCGCCGATCGGGAGGCCCGGGCCGCTGAACCTGGGGCTCGGGCGCTCCTCCTCCATGCCGACGGCCGCGTCAGCGAAACCTCCACCGCCAATGTCGTCGTCGTCGTCAACGGCGCGCTCCGCACACCCCCCGCAGGCGACGCCCTCGCCGGCATCAGCCTCGCCCACCTCCACACGCTCGCCCACGGCCTGGGGATCGGCTGGCAGGAGCGATCGCTTTCCCTGGCCGACCTGGCCGCCGCCGACGAGATCCTCCTCACGAGCACCCCCAACTGCCTCCTCCCGGTGACCCGCCTCGATGGCCAAGCCGTCGGCGACGGTCGGCCCGGCCCGTTGTTTGCTCGATTGCTCGCCGCCTGGGGTGGCGATGTCGGGATCGACATCGCCACCCAGGCCCGCCGCTGCGCGGGCATCCTCCCCGGAGGACGGGGGGCATGATCGACACCGAAGCCGGGTCACCCGGGGCCGGCACGTGCTCGAACGTCTACGAGGTCGTGCACACGACGGTCTACTCCTATTCGGAGGAGGTGCCGGTGTGCCACAACGAGGTCCATCTCCGCCCCCGCGACACGGCGGGCCAGCAGGTGCTGTTTCACGCCTTCGCCGTCGATCCGCCACCGGCGACGACCGCCTCGCGCATCGATTGGTTCGGCAACCACGTGACGATGTTCACCATCGGCGAGGTCCATCACCGGTTGGCGGTGACCTCCACCAGCCGCATCGCCGTCGCCCCCCCCACGCCCTGGCGATCCCTCCCACTGATCCCCTGGGAAGCGGTCCGCGACAGCGCCGCGACGTCGCCGGCGGCTATCGAGTTCGTCGGCGTCTCCCCCTTTGTGCGCACCTTGCCGCAGCTAGCGGACTATGCCTCCGCCTCCTTTTACCCCGGGCGTTCCTGGGTGGAAGCGCTGGTCGACCTCACGCGGAGGCTCCATCGCGAGTTCGTCTACGATCCGACCGCCACGACCACCTCGACGCCGGTCGAGGACGTCTTCACGCTCAAGCGCGGGGTCTGCCAGGACTTCGCCCACCTCCAGATCGCCTGCCTCCGCTCGCTCCACCTCCCCGCCCGGTACGTCAGCGGCTATCTCTGCAACACCTCCTCCCCGGCCAATGCCCCCGCTTCCCCGGCGCTGGTCGGCGCCGATGCCTCGCACGCCTGGCTCGCGGCCTGGGGGGGCGATGCCGGGTGGCTCGACGTCGATCCGACGAACGACTGCGTTGTTGGCGACCGCCATGTCACCGTGGCCTGGGGGCGCGATTACGGTGACGTCTGCCCGATCCGCGGCGTGTTCGTCGGCGGCGGTCAGCACGGGATGGATGTCGCCGTCCACGTCACCCGCTGCCCCGACTGACTCACCCCTGCTCGGTTCCCCCCGCGATCGTCCGCCATGCGCCGCGCCACCCGCCTGCTCCTCCTCCTCTCGGTCGCGGCGCTGCTGGTTCCCCTCGTTCCCTTCCTCGTCTTCGGGACGCGTCTGGACACGCTCGTCGCCGGTTGGCTCGATCCTCCCCCCTCTCTCGCCGTCGTGGCGCTGCTTGAGGTGGGGGTGCTGGCCGCGGATCTCCTCCTCCCCGTTCCGTCGAGTGTCGTGGCGACCTTCGGCGGCGCGCGGCTCGGCGCGGTGCTCGGCACGCTCTGTGCGTGGACCGGCATGACGATCGGAGCACTGGCCGGCTGGTGGCTCGGCCGGAGCGCCGGCGGCAGGGCGCTCGATCGGCTCGGCGCGGAGGATCGATCAGCGATCGCCCGGGGGCAGGAGCGCCTCGGGCCGATGCTCGTCGTCCTCACCCGTCCGCTGCCGCTCCTGGCCGAGGCCGCGGCACTGGCCGCCGGCGGCAGCGGCATGCCGCTGCGAACGTTCCTGCCGGCCGTGGCCGTCGGCAACGCCGTCATCGCCGCCGCCTGGTCGGGCCTCGGAGCCCTCGGCCGGGAGGAGTTGTCGATGGCGATGCTTGTGGCGCTGGTCGTCCCCGTCGCTGCCGTGTGGGGGATCGTCCGCACCCGGTGGGCGACCGCCGATCATCAGCCCCCTCATGTCACGCCAGGGCCGCCGCGGCGCGACTGAAGACCGCCTCGAACTCCCCACGCACCCGGGCGGTTGTCTCCGCGACCTCGGCAGCGAGACCGTCCTCCCGCTCGTGGCCCATCAGCCTGGCAAGGGTGCGGCGGTCGGCCCCCGGGGAGGGGAAGTCGTGCCGGGCCTTGGCACCGAGGAGTTGCAGCCGCCCCTCGATCCTGCGGAGGAGCCGGTAGGCGTCGGAGAGAAAGACGAACGACGATGTCATGAGGAGGCCGCGCTCGTGGAGCGCCACGAGGCCGGCGAGCGTCTCGGTCGTCTGCAAGCTTGCGTCGTCTGCGCCATGGACGAGCTGGAGGAGCTGAACGAGGAACTCGATATCGACAACGCCGCCAGGGCCGCGCTTGAGATTGAACGCCGTCGCCCCCTGCTCCATCCGGAGGCGGTTGTGACGGATCTCGGCGACGTCGGCCGCCGACCACCGGCGCTCCCAGATCGCCGCCGCGCGGATCGCTCCGAACCGCTGCCGGGCGGCTTCCGCGCCGATCACCGGGCGGGCCTTGAGGAGCGCCTGCCGTTCCCAGACGGCCGCCGGGCCCTCGGGGGCGAACCAACGGGCCAACTCGTCGAGGGAGACAGCCGCCGCGCCGCTGCGCCCCGCGGGCCGAAGCCGGGAGTCGACCTCGTAGAGACGCCCCTGTGGCCCGAGCGTGTTGCAGGCTTTCATCGTCCGCTGGGCGAGCTCAGCGAAGCAGTGGGCGTTGGACGTTGGGCCCTGGGCGCGCGACTCGGGATGGAGCGGCACCGATTCACCGTCGTGGTCGTAGAGAAAGATGATGTCGAGATCGCTGCGGTAGTTGAGCTCCCGGCCACCGAACTTCCCCATCGCCAGCACGAGCGCCCCGGCCGGCTCGCCGCCGGCCATCGGCCGGCCGAGCCGCTCCATGAGCCGGGCCCGTTCATGGGCCACCACCGCTCGCAGGACGGTCTCGGCGATCGCCGTCAAAGCCGTCGTGGTGGCTTCGGTGTCGAGGCGACCGAGCACCTCACGGACCCCGACACGGAGCTGTTCGGAAACCTTGAAGGTATTGACGATCGGACCGATGTCGACCGCGCCGTGGCACAGTTCGGCGAGCTCCTCGTCGAGCGCCTCGGGGGTCGGCAGCCGCTCGACGACGAGGCTGTCGAGGAGCTCGTCGATCATGCCGGGATTGCCGACGAGGATCCCGGCCAGGAACGGGCTCGAGGCGCAGAGCTGGACAGTGAGATCGAGCGACGGAGGATTGAAGCTGAACAATTCCCACAGCACCCCCTTGCCGCCGAGTGAATCGGCCACCGCGGCGAGCTGGAGGAGCGTGGCATCGGGATCGGGCGTGCGACCGATCGTGGCGAGCAGCCGCGGCGCGATCGCGGCGAGGAAGTGCCGGCAGCGCCGCGAGGAGAGGAAGCGGGCCCGTTCCTCGGCGAGCGACTGGAATGTCCGTCTGGCTGTGTCGGGGTCGCGGAAGCCGTGGCGGAGGAACAGCGCCCGGGTGACGTCGTCCGCCGGGCCGGGATCGAGGACGAGATCGGTCTCCGGCTCGGTGACGGTGTCGTCCGGGAAGGCGTCGTGGAGGAGGTGGTCGAGGATCCGGCGGTTGAGGGTTTTCGATTCGGCGAGCTCGTCCTGGAGCCGCTGCAGCCCCTCCGGCCCCGGGCCATAGCCCACCCGCACGGCCAGCCGCCCGAGCTCACGGTCGTCGGTGGGAAGGGCGTGGGTCTGGGCATCGCAGAGGATCTGAAGCCGGTGCTCCACCTTCCGCAGCAGCCGGTAGTTGCGTTCGAGGATTGTCCGCTCCTGATCGGTCAGCGCCCCCGCCTCGGTGAGCCGGTGCATCGCCTCGATCGTGTTGCCGGTGCGGACCGCCGGCGTGTCGCCGCCGCTGAGGAGCTGGAGGAACTGGATCGCGTATTCGATGTCGCGGATCCCCCCCGATCCGAGCTTGACGTCAAAATCCGCCCGTCCCTCGTCGGCCACCTTTCGTTCCATCCGCCGCTTCAGTGCCTTGATCTCGCTGATGTCGGCGGCCGAGAGCCAGCGGCGGTAGATCCAGGGGGCGAGTGAGGCGAGGAGTTTCTCCCCCAGGGCCGCGTCCCCCCCGACGCACCGAGCCTTGACCCATGCCTGCCGCTCCCAGGTGCGCCCCTCGCGGTCGAAATAGCGGAGCGTGGCATCGAAGGGGAGAACGAGCGGGCCGGTGGCGCCGTGCGGCCGGAGCCGGAGATCGACGCGGTGGCCGCTCCCCGCCGGCGTCGGCTCGGCGATCAGCCTCACCACCTCGCGGACAACTCGCTCGAAAAACTCCTGATTCGTGCAGGGCTTCGGCCCCGCCACCCGCCCGTCCGCCGAGGAGACGAACACGAGATCGACGTCGCTGGAGTAATTGAGCTCCTCGCCGCCGAGCTTGCCGAGGGCGAGCACCGAGATCACCGCCCGCTCGCCGCCAGGGCCGCGCGGGGTGCCGCGTTCGCTCTCGAACCTCGCGACGGCCAGCCGCAGGCTCGCGTCGATGAGGCCATCGGCGACGCGCGAGATCTGCCGGGTGACCGTCTCCAGCGGTTGCTCACCGACGAGGTCGCCGTACGCGATCCGCAGCATCTCGCGGCGCTTGAAGCGGCGCATGGCAAGCATCGCCCCGTCGGTATCACGGTGCCCGGCGAGCGCCCCGTCGAGCGTGGCTCGGAGGGCCTGCATCGACTCCGGCTTCCCCTGCCCCAGGCGGACCTGCTCCCACGAGGCCGGGTCGGCGATGACGACATCGGCCAGATGCGGCCCGGCCGAAAAGATCCGCAGGAGGGTCTCGAGCGCGCCGGGGTCGCGCTGGAAGAGTGTCGCGGTGGAGAGCGGGCTGCTGACGGCAGCGAGGAGCCGCCCCAGCGCCACCAGCACCCGATCGGGGTCGGAGACCGCCGGGAGGAGGACGGTGAGCCGGGTGCAGAGGTCGCCGAGGAGGTCGAATGTGATCCCCTGCTCAGCGATTCCGCGGAGCAGCCGGCCGGCATCCTCGGGCTGGAGGAGGTCGCAGGTCATTCCCCAAGCCGTGGCCGCGGCGGCATCGTCGAGGAGTCGGCGGGCATCGATCAGCGGCGGGTCGGCACCCCCGGCTCGTCGTGGCGGTTGGCCGCGGGGGGCGGTCATCTCACCGCTCCGGCCGCGGCGCGATCTGGTGGACCGGCCCCTGGTCCCCGCACCCGCCCGCGCCGCCGGCGTCGAGCATCGACAGCGGGACGGCGTCGGCGAGGCCGTCAGCGACGGTAGCGGAGAGCGACCAGGCCCCGGCGGCGTCGATCACGACCTCGACCAAGCGCCCCACGAGCCTCAAGGGGGCGTCGAAAACGACAATCCGGTCGCAGGAGGTGCGGCCAGTGAGCTGCGCCGAGCCATCCGGGCCGGGATCGACCGCCCGCTTCTCGTCCCGTGCCGAGAGGCCCTCCACGAGGACAGTCTGGCGGGTGCCGATCAAGGGAAGATTGCTGGCGAGGCTGGCTCGAGTTTGGGCCTCGAGGAGGATCTGGTGCCGCTCCTTCTTCACCCCCTCCGGCACGTCATCCGGCTGGCGTTCGAAGGCCTTCGTGCCGGGGCGCGGGCTGTACTTGAAGATGAAGCTGTTCTTGAACTGAAGGCGATCGATGAGATCGACGGAGGTCTGGAACTCGGCGTCGGTCTCGCCGCAAAAACCGACGATGAAGTCGCTCGTCACGGCCGCCCGGGGCAGCTCCTCGCTGACGCGGGCGTGCATCTCGAGATACTCACCGATCGTGTAGCCGCGCTTCATCCGCAGGAGCACCGCATCACTGCCGTGCTGCGCCGGGACATGGAGATACTGGCAGACCTTGGGGAGATCGCGGACGGCGCCGATCAGCTCGGGCGTCATGTCGCGTGGATAATTCGTGACGAACTTGATCCGCTCGAGGCCGTCGATGGCGTCGAGATCGTGGAGGAGATCGGCGAGGCGCGTCGTCCGTCCACCGTCGCGCCACTTGTAGGAGTTGACCGTCTGGCCGATGAGGGTGATCTCGCGGCAGCCATCGGCAACGAGCTTCGTGGCCTCGGCGAGGATCGCCGCCGGGGGGCGCGCCTGCTCCGGCCCGCGGACGCGGGGCACAACACAAAACGCGCAAAACTTGTCGCAGCCAGTCTGCGTCCGCACGAACGCCTGAAACGGCGTCGACCGCATCGCCGGATCGCGGTCGGGGTCGTAGCTCTCAAAGCTCCGGGTGACGGCGTCGCGGCTGCCGGCGGTGCGGTCGAGGCTCACCTCGATTCTGGGCGGGCCGCCAGCGAGGATCTCTTCGACGATCCCCGGCACGCGGTGGAGCTGTCCGGGGCCGACGACGAGGTCGACCCACGGAGCCCGGGTGCGGATCAGCTCCTGATCTTTCTGGGCCATGCAGCCGAGGACACCGACGATCAATCCAGGACGGTCCTGCTTCTCCTGACGGATGCGCCCCAGGGCCGACCAGATCTTGTCCTCGGCATGCTGGCGGACACTGCAGGTGTTGTAGAAGACGGCGTCGGCCTCAGCCGGGCTCGTCGTTAGCTGCCATCCCTGGCGGCGCAGCGCCGCCACGACAAGCTCGCTGTCGAGGACGTTCATCTGGCAGCCGACCGTCTCGATCCAGAGTCGGCGCGAGGGGACAGACAGCGCTCCGGGGGAGGCCAGGGCCGCGGAAATCGATTCGATGGTATCCATGGCCGCGGATTATAGACGCTCGGGCCGGCGCCGCCCCGCCCCCCTTTTCGTGCCGGCGTCAGCCAATTCCCCGGCTACTCCTCGGAATCCCCTTCGGGGCGGCCCCAGTTGGCCCGGATGTCGGCCACCTGAGCGCTGGCGATCTCCGCGATCCCCCCAAACCCTCCGTCCCGAAGGGCCTGGAGGTAGCTCGGGAGGCTATCGCTATCGACGCGCGAGTCGTTGCCCAGCATCAGATCCGACGCGATCGTCATGAAGAGGAGTTTCAGCCGGACCGGGAGCCGGGGCTCCTCCCGGGCCATCCCCAAGCAGTCATCGGCGAAGGTCGAGAGCCACGCCGCATCGGCAGGATCGACGTCGGCGACGGGACGGTTCCAGTGTTGCGCGGTCAGCTTTCGGAAGGTCTGCTCGCGTTCAAAGAGAGGATCGGTTGTGAATCTCGAGCCGATCGTCTCGGCCGATGGCATCTCGGGGAGGCTGCGGTAATTCGACATCGTCGCCCGTCGGAGCGGATCGGGCCCGACGACTTGGCGTTTTTGCGTGCCGACGCGAATCCGCTCGGGCAGGTCGACCTCGACGTCGCCGATCGACTGCGGCGAGAAATCGACCAAGGCAATCCGCCCGTCGGTGTGGTACCGGGCGGGGAGTTGTTCGATGACGACGCCGTCGGGGAACTCCGGAGTCTTGGCTTCGATCTCGAAGCCTCCGACCGGCACCGTGACTTCGTGCGATTCGGTGAGAATCGATTTCAGCCTTTCTCCTACCAGTGAGTAAAGGAATTGCCGACGGTCGGCCGGTCGCTCGGTTTCAGAGTAGAAATTGATGCTTTCCGGCTCGATAACGACCCCACTGATTCGCGTCGGTGGTCGCCCCGGTCGATCAGGGAGCGGCGAGTCAAACGCTTTAGAGCGTGCGGCGGCTTCAAACTCCGGGACGTCGTTGACAGACAAACGCCTTCCTCGACCTTCTCGCAAGGCAATGCTCGAATCGCCGAGCGGGTAATTCCCACAGGTATGCATGAACGTCCCCCTTGCCCCTGCAGAAGGCTCCGGCCGCCATTCGACATCATTCAAGGCATGGCGAACAACAAAATTGGAATCATCCGCGTAGAGGCTCGTTCCCGTCGGCGGGCAGGGAAAAGCGATTGTTTTCCAGCATGGCTCCGCCCAGATGATGTCATAGGCAATAGCCCGAGGGGAGACGGTGTACTCAAGGAACAGGAGAGTCTTAGCGCCCACAAACGGCGCGTCCTCCTCGACGACGCCATCGAAGGCGACAACGCCCACATCCTTGCCGAGGGGCCAAGGGGACCCGCCACCCCGCAGACGCGAGTCTCCCGCAACAGCGACGAGGGCGCCGACAATCGTGAGCCACGTCGCACTGACCAATGGCAACCGGCGAACCGGAAGCGGCCGTGAGCGCCAGTCACTCTTCAGGATAGCTGACAATGTCTCCCTCCGTGATGGCGCCTTGAACGATGAGCGCGGGCGTGAGGAGAAAATCGACGTTCTCGCGCATCTCGAGGGACAGCATCGACGGGCCGGTGAATGTCCCGGAAGCAATTTCACCGGCAAGGCCGATGCGATTGACTGGCAGGCCCCGAGGATCGATCGACTGAGCCCCACCCGACGGAACTGCGACCTTCCCAGGAGGGCGTTCGGCCGTAAATACGAAGACGAGAACGTTCGCGATGACGAACACACTCACGACGCTGATCCATGGCCAATGTTTCCGGAACAGGCTCATGCCGATCCCCCAAGAGTTCGTTTGTCGTTCAGCTTGCGATTGGCATCTCATCGTCGCGGGATCACCCCGCTGAAGAGCCAAGGGCCTCCGTCGACCGAAGTTCCAGCCCAGATCATCACCACTGCCCGGAGCGATCAACCATCATCGAAGCATCGACCTGTCATGCAGGCAGCTTGCGACGACGCCACCACACTACCGCGGCCAACAAGGCGACGATCGCGGCGTTCACTGCGACAAACATCAACCTGCGGTGATCAGGCGATCCAATGGAAGACGGTTGCGATTGCGACTGCGGCTGGCGGGCGACCACTTCGGCGAAATCACGTCGCCTCTCCTCAACCCAGCGATCTTGGCGCGCCTTGTCGAGAGCCAAAAGCTCGTCGATTCCTGCCTTTATGGCGACCGTGTCGATCATCGACTCGAGAACTTTGGTGTGTTCGCGAAACTCAGCCGCCACGGCAGGGGGAATCGTATCGCCGTAGGCCTTGGCAAGGATTGCTTGAGGCAAATCGTTTGACCGCCACCCGAAAGCCATGTGCGTGATCAATTCGATTCGAAGCCCCCCAATGAGCCGTGCTACTTCAAGGTCATCACCAGCGGCCCTCGCGGCGAGGAGGGACTCCGCAATTTCGCCGTGGATCGGAATCGTCCGCGTGGGATGAAAAGCCTCGGCCGCAGCCTGAACACGTCGCTTCGTCTCAGAAAACACCGCCGAAGGGAGCGGGATTCTCGGCCCCGGACTCACGTCGTCGTCCTTTGGAAGGGCCGCGCTCATCAGAACGTCGTCGATCACGGACTCGGTCAGGGTGTCGATATCATCCGAAGAAAGGCCCGGCGATTGACCGTCGGTCGACGTGCATGCCTCTGCGATGTATGCCCGGATGCGGGTGCCGAGTGCCTCGGAGACTAACTCGCGAAACTCGCAAAGTTGGCTGTCGATGACCAGAGCCGCATCTGGAGGAGTGTCCCTCGGCGGGACCACGAAGAGCGGCGCGATCATCTGCATGATGCCCCACGTATGACCGCGAGTCGTCGCTTCGGTACGCCCCTCTGGTCCAGGGAACCCTCGCGCCCAGTCTTCAACGGATGCCAGCAATCGATCGCGTCGCCACTTGGACATGCCGTCGCACGACACGATCGCCCGCTGCGACTTTTCGACCTCCGCAATTCTCGCGATCAAAAACTCGGCGTCGGCTTCCGGAATGCCAT
>CAMBFA010000072.1 GCA_945865325.1 Candidatus Kuenenia stuttgartensis | reverse complement strand
CATCGCCTCGCCTACGCCATGATCTCGCTGTTGATGGTCGGCGCGTTCTCCGTGATCCCGTTCATCTCCACCTCGTTCGTGGCCAATGTGGGTGTGACGCAATCGCAACTGCCGATCGTGTTCGTCGCCGGGGGGCTGCTCACGCTCGCCACCACGCCGCTCGCCGGCCGGCTCGTCGACCGCTTCGGAGGGCTCGCGGTGTTTCGCGGCGTCGTGCCGTTGTCGGCCCTGGGAATGATCATCCTCACGCACTTGCCCGCGGTGGGCATCGGCGGTGCCGCCACGGCCGCGGCGTTCCTGATGGCGACCAACTCCGCCCGAATGGTGACGGCGATGTCGCTGATCACGGCGAGCGTCGAGCCCCGCCGCCGCGGCGGCTTCATGTCGGTCAACTCCTCGGTACAGCACCTCGCCAGTGGCCTGGGGACCACGATCGGCGGGATGGTCGTCGAGGGGGGCGCGGGGGAGCCGCTGCGCCACTTCGGGACGGTCGGCATTTTCGCTGCCGCGTTAACCCTGACGAGCCTGTGGATTGCCCCTCGCATCCGGCCGATCGTCAAGCACCAGGGCAACCACGCCGGGATTCTCGACCAGCCGGCCAGGGCTTCGGCATGATGCAGCGGGGCCAGCCGATCGACGCGTGGCCCGCACGGGTGGCTGAGTGGTTGGCGAGCATGGGGCTGGCCACCATCGCTTCCAAGTGAGGGGTTGCGATGCCTCCTCCCACTCCACCGCCGCGCTCCGCCCCGAACATCCCGCTCCCGCCGATGTTCATGCTCCAAAAAGTCAGCCTTCCACCCTCACAGCTCCACCTTCTCAGTCTGCCCGAAAATCGGGTTCACTTCATTCATCTTTCCACCAGCACTCGACCGGTCCGGCGAAGTCGGCCAAGGCGTCGAGGAGGTGTCGGAGGGTGTCCCGGTTGCCGGGTTGCTTCGCAGCATCGGCGAGCAATTGCTCCAGGGTCGCAACCCTGGGCGAATCCCACCCATCGGCGCGGAGCATCGCGAGCACCTTCGACACGTCGCTGAGGAGTATTGCCACCATCTCCGCGGGCACGTCGTCGAGGCGGCCGGAACGCGGCCGCAGGAGGGCCAGCGTCTCACGGATCATCGCCTGTTCGGCGCGGTGATCCACCGGCGGCGTGTCGAGGTCTCCGGCGTCGTAACCGAGCGAATCGTCGCTGGATGGGGCCATTTCCTCGGACATCGACGACGCTTCACTGCAGTCTAAGAGTGGGAAACATGTGGCTGCTTTAAAAGCGAACGAAGATGCCGGTGCCAGCATATGAAGCCTCCGCATGCCGACATCAAACACTGGCTGGATGATCTGCCGCGGAGTGCTCGGATCGATCGGCGTCTCCGGCATCCGTGGATCGATCGCCACGACCGCGGTGAACTTGCAAAGAACGCCAAACCCGGTGGAGAGATCGACGATGCGACGCTCGAGCGCCTCGCTGTTCACACGATTGCCGACGGCATAGGCGTCGGAGAGGTGCTGGAGCCGCCCCCGCGCCCACAGCGCCCCGAGCCCGGGAGCGAGCGAGTTGTGCGGCGTGACGGCGACCCGCCAGGTGCTGCCCCCTTGCTTCTTCCCCAGGATCGTCACGGTACCCGGCCCCGAGCCCTGCACACGGCCGCGAAGCACGAGCGGCACGCCCGGAAATAGGCTCGGACGCTTCGCCGGCACGACCGAGTCGTCAACGATCTCGATGCCTTCCCCTTCCAGGCGGACGTCGGTGACGATCGGCGCCACGAGCCGCTCTTGGATCCGGTCCATCACCTCGTCGAGCCGATTCTCGCTCTCCACGATGTCGTGCGTGCCGCCGCTGGAGTCGGCGAGACGGGTGAGGAGGCCGGCGTTGGCGGCCGTGTCGATGCCGATGACATGGAGCGTGGTGGCCCCAAGTGACTTCTGCAGCCGGGCGAGGACGCGGTCCTCATCGCCGATCTGACCGTCGGTGACGAGCACCAGAATCGGGTCGCGGACAGGAGCGTCGGATGCGGTCGGCTTCGGATCCCCCTTCTTTTTCCGGAGTGGCTTCAAGAGGTTGAGGCCGGCCTTCAGGGCCAGTTCCATTTCCGTGCCGCCGCGGGCCTCGATCTTTCCGAGCCACTGCAGGATCGACCAGCGATTGCGGTCGGTGGCCGGGATGAGCGTGGGGGAGTCGTGCATCTGATCGAGCACGTTGTCGAAGGCGATGACCGCAACACGGTCATCACTCGAAAGGGTGTCGAGGCTGCGGGCGATGGCGCGGCGGGCGGCGCCGATCAGCCAGCTTCCCATGCTGCCGGAGCGGTCGAGGAGGAAGACAACATCCCGCGGCGACCGGGCCTCTTCGGCGAGCTTCGGCGGGAAGACGACGAGCGAAAATGTGCCGTCGCCGAGAGCCTCGGTGCTGCCCTCCTTGCGCCCCATGCCCACAGGCCGCAGGGCATCAGACTCAATCGCAAAGGAGGCCTCGGGAACATCGCCGACCCCGAGCGGCCAACGGAGGACGAAGTCGCGGTCCAATCGATTGCCAGGCTCGACGACCACCTGGAGGACGTCGCCCCCTTGAACAAGCTTCAGCGCGATCGACGTCGCGAGATCCTCGAGGAGAGGAGCCGGCCCGCCGATCTTGGCGCGGATCCCGAGGCGGACCGGGTTCGGGAAGCCGGGCAGGAGGACTGGCGGCGAGATCCGCGCGGCATCGGGAACGAGGTCGGTGTCGGAGAGGATGCCTGCGCCGGTCGAATCCCCGTCGATCGCCGCACCGGGGCAGTAACGCTTTGAAACGACCAGCGGGAAGCGGTAGGTGGCCTCGAGGGAGTCGATGGCGAGGGGCTCGACGAGCGTGAACTCCACCCGGGCCAGCGCCCCGGCGGGGATGTTGCCGACGCGGACGGTGAACACATCGGCACGCTCTTCCTCGGCGATGGCCGCCGACTGGCCGCGAGCGATGGCGGCGTCGTAGTCGGCCCGGGCCTGGGCCCGCTCGTCGATCCGCCCCTCGATGACGGCGCCGTTGACGATCATGCGGAAACCGATCACCGCCGCACGCGGCGGCAGCGGGAAGATATACGTGGCCTCGAGCGGACCGGCGAAGCCATTCTTGAAGCACTGCGAGACGGTGCCGTGGGCGGTGAGCCCGTCGATCTGGACGTCGAGATCGAGGGCCACCAGCGGCAGACAGCCCTTTTTCGTTTCGAGAGCGCCAAAGCCCGCCTCACGACCGGGCACCGAAGACAGTTCGTCGTTTTTGAGCATCCGGATCATCGGTGCGGCTCCTTAGGGAAACGGGCGGGTTTGACTTCGGGCTGGGACTCACCTGCCGCCGACCCGACCCGTTCGGCCGGCGGTGTGGACGTGGACGTGGACAACAGGAACGCGACCAGCGGCGCGGAGAGCTCCGCGAGCGTCGCCTGCTCGGAGGCCTCGAGCGGCCGGCCATTCCAAAGGATGACGACGTTGCCGCCGACGGCTTTTGATTGGAGGGGCAGCGACGCGGTGGTGGTCACAGGAGCGGCGGCGGACGCTGCTGCCGGAGCCGAGGCCGCGGCAGGACGGGTCTTCCAGAACGCCGAGTCGCGGCGGGAGGGCTGCAGCGCTGCTTCCAGCCCCGAGGCCGCAGCTGCGGTCCGGTCGGCGACGCGGGCCGCGATCACGGCATCGACCTCGCCGAGCTTCATCCCTAGGGCCCGGGCAAGCTCGGCATCAGATCGGCCGGGGAGCCCTCCTTGGATTTCCTCGAGCGACAGCCCCGACGCCTGGAGCTTCTTGATGACGGCAATCTGGAGCAGGTGCCGGCGACCGTAGAGGGCGGCCCGCCCCCGGAACTCGGTCGGCCGGTCGAGGACCCCGAGCGACTGATACCAGCGGATCGTGCGGACATCGGGCAGATCGCGGACCCGGCCGTTGCGAACGCCGTCGTAGTCGCGGCTCAACAGCGCCGGGATCGACCCGACGACCTCGGGGAGCGTGAGCACAGCGGTGGACGGGGGCGTAGCCATGGCTGCATGATACAGTGCCAATTGACAGTGTCAATGTCGTGGCCGACGTTCTCGGCCCGGCTGATGCCCGATGTGAGCGGTCGCTGAAAGGGGACAGCTTTTCGCCGGGGGGCTCGAAACGGGGAATGTGCCCGCTTGGCAAACGGTCGGAAATCGCATGAAACGCCCTTCATGCCGGAAGAAGTCGTGGTTCCTTGGATGGCGCTGGGGGTCGGAAACTCTCCCGCGACGGCGTTGAGGTCTCCACGGCCGCGGCCATGACTCCTGGGACCCGCACGACCGCGGCGGTCGCCCCTATCGCGGCCCGGGACCGACCGATTCGACGGCAGCCGCTGTTCCGCTTCGTCGCGAGCCGCCGCGAACGAGCGCCCGCGAGGGGAGCTCTCCGAAGCGGCGGCGATACTCCGCGGCGAAGCGGCCCAGGTGCGAGAACCCCGCCGCCATCGCCGCGTCGGCGACCGTCGTTCGGGCGGCCGGCTCGGCGAGCATCCGGCGGGCCAGCTCGAGCCGCACGCCCCGCAGGTATTCAAGTGCGGTGCAGCCGGTGCGGAGGAACGCACGCTCGACGGAGCGTGACGACACGCCGCTCCGTTCGGCGAGCTCCGTGATCCGCAGCGGACGATGCGCCTCGCTCGCTAGCCAGGCCTTGAGGGCATCGACGTCGCAGCGAGCGTCGGCCCCGATCCGCTTCGGCGGCAGCGGTGCAGACACAGCCGCCTCGACTAGGCTGCCGACGACCGATCGCTCCAGTCGCTGGATCGCTTCCGGCATCCGCCGGAGCCTCTCCCGCGGCCGTGACCGCTGCAGGGCCGCGACCGATCGGCTCCTGTTGACGGCACGCGCCAGCTGCTGCACGAGCCGCACGATCTTCCCGGCGTGATTCGGCCCGATCGAGGCATGGGAGGGCGCGGGCACGTTCGCCGCCGTCGCCGCTGCGGCGATCACCGCGGCCGGTACGTCGACCACGAGGCAGCGGATCGGAGAGGCTTCGAATCGCGAGGTGCGGAAGGGCCCGCGCAACAGCGGCCGCGACCGCGATCCGGCCAGCTGCCGGCCGTCCGCGACGATCCCGACGTCCCCCTCGAGCGGCAGGTAGAGGGTGGAGTCGGGACTCGGCTCGCTCGGGATAACCCTGATGCTCGTGGTGCAGTGGACGTACGACACCGCGAGGCGGCCGAGCAGCACGCGGTTCATCTCCAGACGGTACTCGTCCGGGCCGAGTACCTCGCTGACATGCTTGGGCCAGAACCTCCCGGTGGTCTCCTGCGCGGCGGCCAGTTCGCGGGTGGCAATCAACGGGAACCGATCGAGGTACGGACGGACGTGACAGGCCATGGGTGGATCGCGCTCGACGGGGTTGACTGCGAAGCGGTTCGTATCGCGCCCCGCGCGTCGGCCGGTCCGCTGGCCGATAGCACAACGGCGTCGCTGTCTGCGACCGATCAACGGGCCTGACGGCGCCGCTCGAACAGGCCGAGGGCCCCGCAGACGATCGCCAAAACGCTCCCGACACCCGCCGAAGCGATCTCGGGAACGACCGAGAGCGTGATGAACGTGCTTCCTTCCGCCGGGCGGTACGTCCCGTCATTGTAATTGATCATGTAGGTGTTGAGTCCGAGAGTGAACATCGAGCCATCCGGGAGGCCCCTGAAACTGGCGGCCATCGCCACCTGCCAGTCGGGATAGTCGATGAGCAGGAACTTGGTGCCGATCGACAGCACGGCGTCGTTGAAGGCCTGGAGATCGAGGGTGGCCCCGTCGTTGATCGTGAACTCCCGGGCGATGTTGGCGATGAGGATCGAGTCGCTCGTCCGCGCCGTGGGATCGATCGCCATCCGCAGCGTGGAGGACGACCCCAGATCGAGCTGGTTGGTCGTGGAGAGGGTGTTCGCCGCCGGCGTCGGGGAATCCCTGAACGTCAACACTCCCCCCATGGTCACGAAGCCGTGCTCCCCGCTCTCCTGGCCGATCGAGGCGTTGCCGACGATGCTCAGCGTGCCGGTGGTCTGCACGAGCAGCTCGATGTTGTTCGCGACCGAGGCGCCCCCATGGACCGTTATCCGTCCCTCTTGGAGCGTGATCGAGCCGTTGTTGGTCAGCTTGGCGTGGGCGGTGACGTCCATCGTGGCGCCGTCGGACAGTTCGAGAACAGCGCGGGTGTTTCCGATCGTGAGCGTTCCGGTGCCGCTGACGGGAAAGAGCACCTGGTTCGTGACCCGCATCGACCCGATGTCGTCGCCGCTTCCCATGAGGTTCAGCGTCGCCCCCGATCCGATGCCGACCGTCGCCGTCTGCAGGGAGGCGTTGGTGCCGAGTGCGATGCTCGAGCTTCCCGAGGCCACGATTCCGCCGGTCGTGGCACTGGCGTAGGCCGCGATCGTCGCCGAGCTGTCTTGGAGTGTGAGATCGTTCCGCAGCGTGAGCCGCGTGTTGTTGGTGGCGAGCGCCAGCGAGCTGTCCTCGAAGACGAGGTTGTCGGTCTCCAGGCTCGAGGTCGGGTTCAGGCCCGTGATCTGGAGCGTCGCGCCGTTTCGGAACGTCATCGTGCTCTCCTTCGCCGGATCGCCGAAGGGGTTGCTGCCGAAGACGACGGCGGAGTTGTCGACCACCAGCGTGGAGGCGTCGAGAGTCGCGGTGTTGGCGTCAGTACTGAAGTAGAGCTTGTTTGAGAGGACGTTTGTCGTGGTGTTGCCGCTGTCTTTGATGCGGAGCGACCCGCCGCTGGCGACATCGAGAACCGTGGGCGAGCCCACGCGTCCGTTCCAGCCGTCGATCTGCGAGCTCCCGGTGACGGTGAACGCGAGCGTCGACGGGAGATAGAAGTGGGGGGTCAGGTTGCAGCTGAGCGTCGAGTTGGCAAGCGACAGGGCCGTGTTGCCCCCCCCGAGACCCTGGATCTTCAGCGTGACGCCCCCGGTGGAGCCGTCGCTCGTGGTGAGGTTGACGTTGTCGAGGGCGAACCTCTGCACGATGAGTTCGCGGTCGTTGACGGGGGTGACGAACTCGTCGGTGCCGAGGAGCGACGCCGAGACGCGGCCGCCGGTCGAGCTGAACTTCGTCGATGTGAAGACGTTCGAGAGGGTGCTGCCGTTGAAATCGACGTTCTGATCGACCCACAACACTCCCCCGGCCCCGGTCTGGAAGTCGATGGCGTCGTAGTGCGGGGTCGTATTCGGGTAGACCGCCCCGAAAACGGTGGTCACCATGTTGTTGAGCGTGGTGCCGTAGACCGTCTCGCCTCGGGCGGAAGACAGAAAACACGGGGCGACGAGGGCGAGGAATCCCGCCACGATCGCCGTGGACATCGTTCGAGTGCGGTGCGGCACGAGCATCGTGTTGTGACCTAGCGGTGACATGAGTAAGAAGCGAAAGGCCGGCACTTTACTCCTCGGCGGGCGCTTCGTCGAGGGGCTAGAAATGTCGTTTTTCGGATAGTAAGTCGGTGGCCGCATCGCGGGTCTTCGCGAGCGAAGCGTCTCGAAGACTACGGGTCGGGCCCGCTCTCGTGGATGTCGGTGGAGGAAGCTGCGGAACTCATGGGCCGCGCCGACGTCGTGCTCGTTGTCGGGACGTCGCTGGTGGTCTCCCCGGCGGCGAGCTTGGTGTTCGAGGTCCGGACGGACGCCCGCGGATCGTGGTGAACCCGGAGATCGCCGAGACTGTGGCTGTGGCGGGGTTTGAGGCGGGCCGGTTTTCGCACGCCGATGCGTGGCCGGTGTTGAAGCGCCGAATGACAGTGAGGCTCTCGCGACTCGACGGCGGGCAACGTCAACTCCGGCACTGCTCGACCATTCGATTCACCCATTCCACTTTCTGCGATTGCAGGGAAGGGAGCGGATGAAGGTACTTGTTCGGCGATCCGTCCTTCATCAGCCCCTGGATAGCCTCGGTGTTGGGCAGTCTCGGCAGGCAGCGGTTGATGAGTGGATCGAGGTGTGGACTCACGCCCCAGGCACGGATGACGGGAACGGCTTTGGTGAGCTTCAAAGCAAGTTCGGCCTTTCTCCGATCAGAGAAGACGGAATGGGCATCGAACAAGAGTTCAACTTCCAATTCCTCAAACTGCCTGAAGAACTCGCCGCTCTTGGAACACCGCAGGTCGGACAGGTTTAGAACCCGAACGTGCCGCCATTGGCAATAATGCATGAGGCGCATCACTTGATACTGCGTCGTATCGGGCTTCGTGGGGACCAGCGAGATCGGCAATTCATGAATTGCCTTGGCATGGATGCGGTTGTGGACCTCGGTCAGTGGCCGGGATGAGCCGGGATTCATCATGACAAAGATGGCATCTGGCTTTCGATCGGAAAGCATCGCCACCTTTTTCGGGGCGTGGTCAGATGCCACGATTTCGAGAACGCTTCGACACTCGATGATTCGCTTCGGGGCAACCTCGGCTGAATAGAAGTGGCCGAACACATCGAACGTGCTTTTCAGTTCCTCGGCTGGGATGAAGCGGACTTTTTTTTGCCTCATCTCTGCTTGCCCAATGCGACCCGCTCGGACTCCTTAACCAACGGCATCTGTGCGGCTTCGATCTTCTGCTTGATCTCAACAAGAATGGGGGGCATGAGCTCGTGGCGTTGCGCGTCGCGACGATCACGAAGGCCCGCGAGATCTGGGCTCGGAAGCAGGCGGAGAAGCAACGCTGCTCCTGTCGATGGCGTCACTCCGCCGGAACCGGCACGGTCAGTTGGGATTCGCCGGCCGCGGTCAGGCTCACCGCACCGTTTAAGACACGCTGCTTGTCAGTGATGAGTAGCTGGCTGTCGTGGGGCATGCGGCCCTCCTCTGTCCGCACCGTGAACTCATGCCGTACCCGGCCCGTCTCAGGCTCGACGATGTGAACCGCCCGGATGCAGGCGGGGCTCACGCACACCCGCACGCAGGGGAGCTTGTCGGCCAAGGAGGCGGGATGATTCTCGACTACGGAGAGCTGCACTTGATCGGCGGTCTCAGCCGGCGTCAGCGTGACCCGGATCTCGGAGCCCGGCAGGCTTGCCAGTTCTAGCCGACGCTCGACGCCGGGAGTGAGTTCAGCAAGCGGCACGGTGACGTCTGATGGTGTCTTCGTGAATCGAAACCACGCGCGGATCTCGGCCCTGTCGGCGGATCTCGGCCAACGCGTCGCGAGAAGATCGAGCACCGGTACGGGGCGGTTTTGCTGGAACGAGAGATCGTAGAAGACGAATGGGGCTCCCACCGAGCCGTCACCGAAACGCGGCGTGATCTCCACCCATGCTTCGGTAGGACGCGGAGAGAACTCGGCGGCGTTGGCATTCTGAATCGAGAGCGGAAAGCGGATTGAGTCGCCGGCACGAGAGGCCAGATGGGCCCCCACGAAGCACAGACGCTGCGGATCGGAGGGGGCAAACAGGTTTGTCCGGCTGTCGCGCAGCCCCTGTTCCGTACCGCCATCGTAACGGCGGAACTCGAGCCGCCGGCCGCCGCCGCTGACGTAGAGATCCAGCGATTCGCCCCCCTCCGCTTCGAACCCACATCGGGGCGGGCTTGCCCCCGACTCGAGGACCACCTCAAAGGCCTGAGGCCGAGCAGCGAGTGGTGGCGGCACCATGATCGACGAACCGAGGCCAACGCTTTCCTGCGGCGCTTCGGGGCCCTGTACCTTCCATTGCATCACCCGCAGTGACTCGCGGAGCGACTTGGCAAGTGTTTCGGCGTTCGCGGCCTCGAAGAAGCGTCCGCCCGAGCTCATGGCGAGATTGCGGACGTCGTCCATCCTCGATGCGCGGTCGGTCGCATTGGGGGCGAACCCGAAGCCGACGACGTCGATTCGCAGGGGCACACGGCGACGGCCGTTCTTCCTGGCGAGCTGGTCCTCGACGGCCGCTACCGTCACGAAGCGGCCGCCGGTCTGATCGTTCGCTCCATCGGTCACCACGAGGATGTGACCGGGGACATCCGTGCGGCCGCGGTCGAAGTCGGACGCCAACGCCTCCGAGATCGCGAGGTAGAGCGGGGTTTCACCGCCGGGTTCGATGGGTGCGAGTGTCATGCCGATCCGCTCAGCCGCCGCGGGAGTCAGCGCCTGCATCGGGAGAACCTGCTCGACATCATCGCCGGGCACCAAGGTGAACGGCGTGCCGGCACGTTCGGCGGCACCCTTCGCGGCAGTGCCGGAGTTCGTCAGCCCGGCGACGTACTTGCCCTCCTTGTCCTTCGACCACTTCGTGCGGTGACCGTAGAGCCAAAGCGACACGTCCCAGCGTCCGGACTTGGCCATGCTCGCGAGGAGTTCGGCAACTGCCGCCCGGCCGGCGTCGAGCCTGGTCCGGCCATCGGCCAACCGCTGCCCCATGCTGCCGGAGCAGTCGAAGATGATCGACACGGACTGCGCCTGCGGCACATCGCCGCGGACCGTGATCCGCGTCTCGAGTCGGGGAGAAGCCTCCCACTCGATCATCCGCGCGGCCGCGGCAACCGCGACCGGTAGCCCCACGACCATGCGGTGGCCGCGATACCAGGCGGTCATGTCGAGGACCGCCGTGCGATTCAATTCGACGCCGCGAGCGGCGGTGGAGTCGAGCTGCCAAGAAGCCTCCTCGGGCCGCGGCACTACACGGACTCCAGTGCGGCTCGCAGGGGCCGGTCGAGCCACCCCGGGTGAAACGTCCGTGGTATCGCGTTGGAGCAGCGCCAGCGGTGGGCCTTCCGCAGACTCGGAGAGCCAGAGCGAGGCAAGGCCGGAAGGCACTCCGGGGCGGGCCGCGAGGCTCGCCTTGTTCAGCGTGGGATCGACGTCGCGGGTCGAGGGAAGGATGAGCCGGTTGGGGGTGAGTTCGAGGGTAGCGAAACCGTTCCACTGCGAGGCGACGGCGTTGATCTCCGCTGCGAGGCGATTGCGGTCGCGATCCCCGAAGCTGATACCGTTGCTGCGAACAATCTCCCCTGCCGATTCGAGCAACACGCGTGCTTTAAAAAAGCAATAGGCTGGCTCATTCGTCTCGACACCTCCCCAAAACTCTTCGAGCGTGGTTGCGGCATGTTGCAGCAGTCGCTTGTGCCACGCGGCGGCGAAATACCGCTGTGTCGGCATGGTGCCATCGCCGATCCCCGATCGCTGGCCGGCCACGGCAGCCAGACGACGACTCACCCCGCTTCCGCGGGCGAGCAGTGCGAGAGCCTTGGCATCGCTTTCGTGGCTACCGACATCCAATTCGGCCCGCTGACGGTCAAAGTCGGCGATGATGGCGGGGAGTGATCTCGCGGCAGACCGGACGGCCGTCACTTGCCGTCCGACGTTCGTGGCAATGTCGGCGGCAGACGTGGGCAGTGTGGACGCCCCGGAAGCCTCGGTTGCGAGGACGGGCAGGATCGGATGCGTCAGCTGGTTCCGCCACGGAATCCACCCGGCCACAACGGCGGCTGGGTCGACGGGCGGAAGCGGTTCGTCGCTGAGGAAAGATTCACGGGCAAAAAGGGCTGCTTGGCGGCGATCGAGGTTGTCTGCCCGCCTGAGCAACCGCATTCGCAGGTCGCCGAGGACCAGCGGCACTCCGAGGATGCGACGGATGCGTCCGTACGTCCGCGGGCTGTCAGGAGCCTGGGTGGCGAGGTCGGCACAGTCGGTCAGGAAGACCGACTTGAGTGAGCCAAAGAGTGTTTCGCATGTGGAGCATAGCTCGTCGAGGTTGTCGACCGACGCCGTCAGCGTCGGTTCGTCTTCGCCGGTCGTCAACATTGCATCGACGGCCTGTTCCAGTTGCTCGACAGCCGTCAGCAGTGCCACGATTTCGGCCGGCTTCCGGCCGACTCCTCCACTTTCCATGTCGCCCTGCTGGCGGACGGCATGCCGCAGTTCCTCGACCCACCAGGTCACCAGATAGGGAAGTTCTGCCCTCACTGCATCGAGCAATTCCAACGCCTGGAGTTTCCGCGCGGAGAGCGTCACCCGTTGATCAAAGGCATCAAGCCCCTCCCGCGACAACGCCACGGCCTTGTCGATGTTCACGGCCCCGCCCACAAACACGAGGTCAAACGCCTCTCTCATCGCGGCGTTTCCCCGGTTCGCGAGATCTTCTGTCCCGATGATTCGATCGACGCGCACGTCCTGGGCGTAGACAGACTGACGCGATTTCGAGACGAGTTGGATGAAGACGCGGAAAGCTTCCGGCTGCCGCTGCCAGTCAGCGGTATCCGCCCAGCGTGTCAGCATCCTGAGAAAGTGGATTTGACCAGGGTTGAACGTAGCGCCTTCGGGGCGAGTGCCGACGCACTCCAACCAACGGACCACGGTTTCCCGGTTTACCGGAGCACTCGACTCGCACTTGTCCACCAACCACAGCCATGCGGCCTCAGCGCGGAGCATCCAACGGTCGACATCGTCGGTGATCACCGGCGGATTCGCTGTCTTGCTGGGGGGGCCATCAAGGGCGATGTGGCGTTCGACGGCAGCCAGCCAGTCTCGCACATCGTCGTCTTCCCGCTCCCTGACTGAACTCGACCGCTTGTATGCCAGTCGGATGCCGGGGAGCAGTCGCGCGTTGGAGATCAAGGGGAGATTGAGAGACGTCTCCAACCGTTGGACGGTCGCATCGACGTTGACCTGCTGGTCACGAAACGCCACTCCTGCCGTGCGGAGATGCTCTGCCCGCATGAGCAGGTGGAGATAGGAGGCCCAGAGCAGCGGCCGCTCCCGAATGGCGGTTGGCCGCAACCTCTCGGCGGCCCGCCACCGTTCCGCGAGCCACGTGTCGTTGTCAATCTCGAAGTCCGTTTGCACCTCGAGCAAAGGGGAACGCGTCGAGGCCCATGCAATGGCCACATCGGTGTTTCGGTCTGATGGCGGCGTGAGCAGCACGGGTGTCTGTCGGTCGCCGAGCGTCGCCAACGCCCAACGGTCGACGCGAACCGCAAGGTAAGCGCCCAGTTCCCGGAGGCCCACACGGCCATTTGCATCGCCCCAGGGTTTGGCATCAGCTGCACCGCGCAGGCCCCGAACGAATTCCATCATGGCACCGCTCGCACCCTGGGCGGCGCTCGAGTAGCAGTGCTGACCCGTTGCTGCCGGCACCATGACCCACAGTCGCTTCAGCGTGGAACCTGCCATGAGCGCTTCCACGGCGGGAGTGAAGGCTCCGTCGTCTACACCGAGCGGCCAGTCGGTCGACGGCGTGCAGGCATCGAGCACCACCAGAATGCCGACGTGTTCCGGGAGGGCATCGCGCAGTCCGGCCAACAGGCGGTCGACCTGGAGGTAGGAGTCTTCGGGCGATTCCATCGGGTCTTCGGAGTTTCCCGGTGGGATGATGCAGGGGTGGCCCTTGTTGTCGAGCGTGCCAAGAGCGGTGAGGTAGACGATCGCCATGTTGCCATCAGGACCGCCGGGCTTGCTTTGACGCAGCGCCGAAGTGAGCGAGTCAAACATCTCGTCGGCAGTCGCCGTGACGAGCGACGAGCTGACGTCGAAGATTTCCGCCGAGCCCGGAAAGAAACTCTTTTCAGAACTCGCCAGAGAGGCGAGCAGCCTGCGGTCTTCATCGGCCTGCGGGATGATCGCGAGCGGGGAGCGATAATTCGTCACGCTTCCCACGACGATCGGCACCTGGCGATTGACCGTCAGGAGCATCCGCACAAGCAGCACGATGAGGGCGATCGCGGCGACCGTGAGAAGGATCCGCCGCACCATGAGCCAAAATGAGCCGCCCCGTTTTTGCAAGTCGTGTCTGCCACGCCAGGACATCCGGCCAGTGAGCGCGGCGATCGTCGACCCGGGAGTGGAGCGACCCTCAGCGCCGTCGGCGCGATAGACGGGGCGGCCGGTGCGCCACGAGTGGGCGGCGGGTGGGGGGCTTCCGTGGGAGCCGCTGCCCGTGTCGTCTGATGGTACGGATGAATGGCTCATTGGTTCTGCTGGGCGGAATATCGCTCACCGGGCATGTTGCCGATCATGGAGCCACGCGGAAGAGCATTGTTGCACGTCGACGCGTGGCAGCCGATGTCGGTGTTGGCGGGAGTGGCACCAGAGTTCCCGATCGCCAGCCGGGAGAAACCGTCATGGTGTGTTGTGTCCGGGGGGCGGGCCGGCGGCCTCTTCGGCGGACGGTGAAACAGGCCAGTTGCCACGGGAGAATCCACCTTTGATCCTCGACAACTCGAGGCCCTTGGTGGGCGGCTGGGCTGAGTCTGCCGGAGTGGCCCGTGGTTCGGCGGACGCCCGGTGAAGTGCATCGCGTGCCGCGGGCGGAGGGGTTGCTGCGGGATGGAAGTCCGCGGCCCGACGCAGATACGGTGTCCGGCGAAGGGGATTGTGGAGGTGATCGGGGCCGCGAGGCTCTCCGTGGACGGTCGTTTGGGAGCTGCCGTCGCGGAGAAACTCCGTGTGGTTGGCTGGGAGTGTCTGCTGGTGGCTGGCAGGCCGGTCACTTTTCCCGTGGGCATCGGCGAGCGGGTCTGCCGGTTCGGGTGGACTTGGCGCTTCCTCGGCGTTTGCGATGGCGAGGTGGCCAGGAACCGTCGCGGCCGGTGACCGCACCAAAACGCTGCGGACTGCGGGCATGGCGGTGGATGCGGGAGGGGGCGGGATCATCTCCGGTTCCTGAGCCGGGCTCGGCGCGGGGAGTCGGTGGTGATGCTCGAGCGGCGGGGGCTCGACGGGCCGATCCTCGAAGCAGGGGGCACCGAGCGGGAGCGGCGCGGCGTCGGACGGTTGCGTTTCCCTGTTGCCATCGGCCGGCGGCATTTCCCGGACGACGTGATCCATGGCGGCCTCGCCGTCCGTTACGCCTTCACAACCACAGGCACAGGCGTTGCAGGCATTGAGGGCAAGTTCGGCCAAGTCTCGAACCCGCTTGCTCGGCTCGAGAAAGCACCCCATGTCGTCCCTCCCGTACGCGAGCTTCATGAGTTTGTCGCGCATCTCGGGTCCACAGCACGAGCCCCGTCGTTCGGCGCACGGACAATCTTCTTTGGACGGATCCTCGCACTCGTCGCCGAACGCGCTTTTCATGGCCTTCTTGAGATGGTGCTTGTGCTCTTTGGGAGGAGCCTTTCCGCACAGTCGCTCCACGGCCTCGCACACTTTTTTCTCACAATTTTTCTTCAAGTCGGCACAGCTTTCGCAGATCCCCTTCGCCTTGCGGACCGCCTTCTTCTGCTCGCGCGACTGGCAGACCTCGGACGTCTCCAAGACGGCCTTCACGGCCTCATACCTGACCTGCTCGTCTGGGTCGTCCATGGCGGCCATGAGCGCAGGCATGACCTCGGGGTGCTCCGGGGTACAGCCGATTCCGGCCAGGTATCTGAGGGCAGCCTTCTTCTTGGGGATTTCGTGCTTGGCTGCCTTGGCCTTGGCGGCAGCCTGGATCGCCGGATTGGCGGATTGCTGAGCCGCGGCGTTCAGGGCGAGCGGATTTGGCACTCCCAGAAAGCTCCAGACCGTCAGAGGAGCGGCGGCCGTCTGGGCCTCGGCTGTCGGACCGAAGAGCCAGCCGATTGAGAACGCGACAGCAAAGACCGCCACGCATGCCCGGTTGCGCGGGGCGAGCGATCTCCTGCCGGCATGGCTTAGCCCCGCTGGCGATCGCATTGGGTTGGTGTCTCCCTCACCGACGCACCTCAAACCCCAACGCGTTTGCCCGGTGGCGGCACATCGATTCTGTCTGTTATCGCCGGGAAGAGAGGCTGACTTGAGGGAATTTTATGGTTGGCGCGATAAGAGCCATTGTTCCGGATGCCGTTGCTCCAGCGATGCCCACGAATAAGCCGGCTGCGCCGGATTTCCGGTCGAATCCCGCCTGCCCAGGACCCAGCCGACGGCGTCTACTTCAGTTCGAGGGTGACGCTGGCTGCCGGCGCTGGGGCGGCCTCGATCGTGACCGGTGCCGGTTCGGCTTTGCGCATTCGATTGCGGACCGCCGCCTGCACCGAAACCTTGTATTGTCCCGGCTCCAAATCGTCGAACCGGAAGACTCCACCCGCGCGGGTCTTGGTGGTTCGCTCCCCCCCGGGGCCACTGAGAACGACCGGTAGATCGGGTTCTCCGCGGCCAGACAGCACGACCTTGCCGGTGAGTGAGTTCAAGGTGCTGGCGGCTTCCGCCCCCACCTCCAGCCAGATTCGGGCCGGGGGATCGGAGAGCCCCACCGCGTCGGTGGCCCGTACCAGGACGGGCAGACGCACGCCGAATGAAAGCTTCTTCGAGTCGATCCGCAGTTCGTAGCTCGTGCCGCCGACCCAGACCGCGGGCTGCCACTCCTTCGGCAACCCCTTCCCCTCGGTGTCGATCGCCCACTCGACCGACTTCAGCCCAGACACGCCGGGCCTGCGCCGTTGGGGTGGGATGAGGGTGCCGTCGGAGGAATCGTCGGAGGCTTGGATCGGCACCACGAGCGGCTTGCCCACCGTGGCACGCACGGACGGGGGCACGCTGACGACCGGTGCCTGGCCGTCAAAAACCAGCACGCGGGAGTCGACGACGGGGGATGACAAGCCGGCGATCACGAGCCTCGCCTCGGCCGTGACATCGACATTGGCAAAGCCTTCACCGGACGCGGGAACAGTCCAGTCGTCGACGAGCGTCTTGATCGCCAGCGATGCCCCCGCCGTTGGCGGCTGGAGCGTGAAGCTCACCTGCCGGGCATGGGAAGCGCTCCAGACGGTCCTCTCCTCGCCCCGATCCCCCAACCCAGAACCGATCTGTCGCAGCACGATTGCGACAGCGCCACCGATGGTCGCTCCGCCGAGAAACGTGTCGGCGGGGGCGTCGACCGCCAGACGCATCGGCACCGCGGTGACCGGCGCCTTGAGCAATGTCTGCGCTGCGGAGGGGGTGATGATTCGGATCTGCCGCCAGTCGTGCTGTGGCCCCTGCGGTCGAAGGTGTGCGGCCGATGAGCATTCGACGGCGAAGTTGAAAGCTCGGGGGTAACCATCGACGTCGAGCGAGAAGCGGGCGGTGGCCTGATCAGGGCCGTTCCATGAGGCGATGACGTCGCTCGTCGGCGCGGCGGCCGTCAGGATCGCACCGGGTTTGCGGGGAACGACGGCGCCGACCCCCGAGACGGGTAGGGATCCACCTGGTGTCGTCTCGCCATCGGGCTCCCGGAGGGTTACGCGGGTTCCATCCGGCGGAAGCAGTGCGGCATTTCCACCAACGGGTTCGAGCGACACGGTGATCGTGCGGGCGCGGTCGTCATACCGGGCTACGGCCGCGATCAGGTCCCGAGGGTGTCGGGCCTCGAGCGAGATTCGCGTGATCATCGGCCGCTCTCCGACCGGCGCCTGTGGGTCGCGCACGACGAGCGCCAGATCGGGACCGATCTCCTGGCCGGCGTTGCCGACCGCTTGAGAGGAGGGCGGAGGGAGTTCCAGGGCCACGGTCGTCCCGGCGGCCGAGACTTGCGTTGCTGGTGGCTCAAGGGGCTTTTTGGGGGCCTGTTCGCCTTCTCCGATCATGAAGACCAGAGGCACGATCTGTCCGCCCCGATCGAGCTTCACGCCAGCGGCCCGCACGATTGGTTTGGTTGACGATCTCCCGGCGAGGAGGGCCGCTTCGACGTCGGCCCAGGCCTGCTTCCGTCCATCGGGCGACGGCGTGCCGGGTATCGAGTGCAGTTCAACGTCAACCGTTCGGACGGCGTCTGCCACGGCCTCCAGCCCAAGTTCCCATGCCGTCACCCGATCGGATGAGCCATGGAGCGTGAGTTGGAAGGTCGTCGTCTCGGCTCCGGCCAGGTCACGAACGACTTGCGACGGCCTGGAGGCCCTCACCCAACCGTTCTCGCCGGCGATCCCCGCAATGCTGCCGATGCCGCCACGCGCCGCAACGAACACGCTGCGTTCCGATGGCATTGGTAGCGAGCAGGCGGCCTTCTCCGCATAGTCATCGGCCGTGAGCAGCGCGGTGAGCGGCGTCGCGCTGCTTTGGAGGGCCTGGGTCGCCCGTTGCAGGGGCACCGCCTGCAATGCGAGGACGCCTCCCCTCCAGGGCAGGTTGTTGAGGGGGACGGAGACACCCTCGTTGAGCTTGGTGCCATCAGGGAGCCGCACGGCCACCCGCGCGGGATCGAAGCCCAGCGTGAGGGCAGACGCGGCGGGGACGCTCGCGGCATCCGCGACGGAGATTTGGATATCGGTGGCAATGCCGAGGCGTGGGGGCGAGGAATTGGGGACTTGTATCCGCAGACCGTACCGCGGGGCAACAGACCTGCGGTTCATTCCTGCCGTCATGCGATCGCCTACCAAAGCAGCATCGCGAGGGTCGATCGTCCGCAGCAATCCGCCGAGCCGGTCAGCATCGACGGCAGTTGCACGGCCTTTGTCGGTGTCGCTGAGACGGGCTGCTGTCACCGCCGCCCGCTCGAAGAGTCTCGTCAGTCGGGCCGACAGTTTTGCGGCCGCTTCCCTGGCCGCTGCTTCGTCGCCAGCCGCATTCTCGAGCAGGGCAATCGCACGCCGGGCAGCAACGACGTCGTCGAGCGTCGGTTGGAGTGTCGTCGGCGCTCGTTCCGACCCCGCCCTGGCATTGAGTCCCGAGGCATCAACGAGATCGACGACGGCGGCCGCGAGCGCAGCACAATTTTTCCAGCCGGCACGGTCGATGGTGGGGGACCCGGCTGGGGGCAGAGGCAGGCGGCCAGTGGCCTTCATCGTCACGCCGGTACCGGCCTCGCTATCGGCACCGTCATCGTCTGCTCCCCTGTTTCCAGTCGCGGCGACGGAAACGATCGGCAGAAGCATGGCGCGTTGGTTGGCATTGGGCAGTCGTGATCGAAGCAGAATCATCCGGTCATTGAGCGCAATCTGTTCCGTCGATCCGGCCTCGGCAGTCAGGCTGGCGAACAGTTGATCCTGGAGGGATCGCATCAGTATCGTCTGCGATAGCATGTTCTGGGTGGCTGTGGTGAGCGGATCGAGTCGGCCGGTATCACTTTCGGCGGGTGAGATCCTGGCCGCACTGGCGATCGCATCACTCAATCGTGCGATGCGGGTGATGAACCCGTCGAGCAGCCCGGGGTCGATGAACAGGGGGCCGGCACCGCCGGACAGTCGACCGATCACGTCGAGCATCGACCAGCCGACTTCGACGGCGTCGTTGCGGGCAGCGATGGCGGCCTGGAGTGACTTTGGGGCGCTCGACCAGGTCTGAGGAAGGCCGGCAGCGTTGGCGGCGCGGCGGGCGGCGGCCAGCGTCTCGGCCGGCGGCGAACCAGCCAGGATGGCCAGGCCGTTCGGCGTTGTGTCATCGATGCGCAAGATCGCCGCGTTGAAACGCTGCAAGGCTGCCCGGGCACGATCCGCCACAGGGCCTTCGAGACCGGCATCCGTGGTCGCAGCAGCGACGAAGGATGCCGCCTGACGCCAGAGGTGTGGGGCATAGTCGATCACGGACGGCCGCGGAGCCAAGGCGGGGGGCGGCCCGGTGCGGTTCGTAAAGGACTTCAGCAGTTCCCAGGGATCGTCACTCCGGCGTTGGGGGGGCGCCGCTGACTGGGATGCGGCCGGAGGGGAAGACGCTGGCGTCTGGGCTGCCGGAGTCGTCTCCGCAGACGTTCCTGCCACGGCGGATTCAGCCTGCGGAATACCTGCGGTGGGCTGCTGAGCCGGCGGGGCGGGGAGTTCGGGGGGTGGGGCCGGAGCCAGGGCGTCGATGGCCGCAGGCTGGGC
>CAMBFA010000071.1 GCA_945865325.1 Candidatus Kuenenia stuttgartensis | reverse complement strand
CCCGGCGATCGCGCCGGTGTTCCCGCCAGCGCCAAACTGGAGCGTGCCGCTCGTCACGGTCGTCGCGCCGCTGAAGGTGTTGTCCTCCGCGAGGATCAGCGTGCCGGCACCGAGCTTTTCGAGCGTGCTGCCGGAACCGGCGATATCGCTGCCGAGCGTCACCGTCTGGTTGTTGGTGTCGAGCTGGAAGGATTGACCACCGGAAGCGTTGAACCGAGGGGAGTAATCGACCGTGTTGTCTGCCGTGAAGCGGAGTGCGCCACCGCCAAACGAGATCGTGCCGGTCGAACCGAGGGCAGCGGCATTCCCGAGCTCGAGGGCGCCGCCATTGAGCGTTGTGCCACCGCTCCACCCGTTGGCGGCCGCGAGGATGACCGTGCCGGAGCCCTGTTTGACGACCGAGCCGCTGCCGTCGATGACGTGGGTGTGGCTCGAGGTCCCGGTGCGGTTGAAGACGAGGGTCCCCTCGGTGGTCAGATCGTTGCCGAGGACACCCGAATTGCCACCGACACCGATCTGAAGCGTGCCGCCGGAGGAGAGGCTGATCGTGCCGTTGGTTCCCCGGGAGAGCGTGCCCCCGACGACGACGGTCCCCATTCCGCTCATCGAAAGCGTGCCGGTGCCGGCGCTGCCGACGGTGAAATCCCCACTGTTGGTCCACGTGCCCCCAGTGACATTCGCAGAACCCGTGCTGCCGAGATCATTGCCGATCACACCAGAGCCACTGTTCACGGCGCCGCCGGCGAGAGTGAGCGAGCCGATCCCTCCTGCCGTGCCGAGGACGAGGCCATTGGTAGTTGTCCACGTGCCGCCGTTGATGAGGGCACTGCCGTTGCTCTTGTCTCGGTTGCCGATGTCTGACACGCCTGTGCCGATGGTCGAAGAGAGCGAACGAACGCTCCCGCCATCCAATTGAAAAACACTGGTGGCCCCCGCGGACGCGACCGTCAGCGCACCACTTCCTGTCCACGTCCCCGAGTCGACTGTCAAAAAGCTGGTCACATCCTGCCCCGATCCGATTGCGGCATCGCGGATCGCCACGCTCCCACCGGACAGGGTCATCGAGCCTGGGCCGCCATCGACGCCGACCCGCAGATCACTCGACGAGTGGCTGATCGAACCCCCCGTCGTGACCTCGATCAAGCCGCCGTCGGTGACACTTGTGCCCCCCGCATAGGTGTTCGTCCCAGCAATAACGAGCGTGGCGGGACTGCTAAACCGGAGGGCGCCGGTGCCGGAGAGGTTGCTCGTCATCGTGCCGATGGCGCTGATGGAACCCGCGCCAGCGTAGAAGAAGTTCGCCGTGCCGGTGAGGACGCTGTTCCCATCGATCAACGGCGTGCCACTCGACGCCGCGATGGAGACGTTGCCCGTCGTCGTGCCAGAGAGTGTCGTCGTCTGGGCGATCGCCGGCGACGCGACCGCAGCGACAATCGCCCCCAGGAGCAGCGCGGCAACGCCGTGCCGCGCCCACTCGGCCGGGCGACGGATCGATCTCTCCGTCGAAGGTCGCTCGCCGCGCTCACGGGCATCCAAGAGGGATCGAAGCGTCATTGGAGGGGCCCTGGAGAACGAAATGCCGGGACTGGGTTCTACAGCCCGGCGCCTTGAAATCCAGTCGAGGGTCGGCGCCTGTCGTGATTGACACCGTTGGCTGTACGGAAAGCGCAATCGAATGACCGAATCGCGCAAGGAGCCCGCCGGGGGCCCGGCCCCGATCGACCGGTCGGCGTCACGCCCCGACCGCCTCGTCGATCCGCGCCAGGATCGTCGCCAGGATCTCTCGGTCGCTGTCGGGGCGGCGCGGGCTGCCGGGGAAGGGGGCGTCGCAGCCGATCCAGCCCCGCAGCTGGAGAACTTGGGCCATCGAGTGCTTGTAGGCCGGCACCGGCGTTCGGAAGGTGAAGCTGCCGAGGGCTTGGAGGGCGTCGTCGAGCTCGTGGGCACGGAGATCGCCGGCGAGCAGCCAGGCATCGCGCCTGGCGAAGGCTGCCGGGGCGGCCGTCGACAGGCCGAGGAGCCAATCGCTCCCCGAACGGACCATGTCGATGGCGAGGTCGTTGCCGGTGTAGACATGGAACGCCGGGCGCTCCCGATCGCGAACGGCGAGCCGCTCCCACTCCAGCCGCCGCGACAACGACGAGTGCTTCGCCCCGACGCAGTTGGGGATGTGAAGAAGATCGCGGTACGCGGTGAGCGAGAGGATCCGGCCGGCGGGATGGAACGCCGTCGACAGCTCGAAGCCGATGAACGCGGGAAGGCGGCGGGCGAGCGTGCCGATCCGCGTTACCGTCTCCCCATCGCTGCCGGCGTTGAGCCCGTGGGAGGGGAAGAGGACGGGGGTGGCCCCCGCTGCGAGAATCGGCTCACACTCCGCCAGATAGCCGCGCTCGTCGAACGGCTCACCCACGCCATCGACGACGCAAGCGCCGGCGACGAGGTCTCCCGGGACGGCCGGGCCGATGACTTCCCGGGCCACTCCGAGAACGCGCCGCCGCGCGTCGCCGTCGAGGTGGTGGACATGACCGGTGTCCATGTTCACCGCCGGCACGATCCCGGCCGCCACGGTGCGGTCGACGTGCGCGGCGAACCCCTCCCAGTCAATGGCGCCGGTGTTGTCGACGGGGAGGAGCACGGCCGAGATTCCCCGGATCGAGCCGCGCCGTGAGGGCGTGCCGGGATTCGGGATGGCGGTCACGCCCAGCGGATCGGAGCCTGCCATGCCGCCATCCTCACATTGATGCCCGCGGCGGGTGATCCCGTTGGGCCTCGGCGATCTGCAGGTCCTCGTCGACCATCATTTTGACGAGGGTCGCGAAATTCACACTGGGGCTCCAGCCGAGCTCCCGCCGCGCCTTCGCCGCCGATCCGCGGAGGAGATCGACCTCCGCCGGGCGGAAGTAACGCGGATCGATCTCGACATAGTCGCGGTAGTCAAGGCCCAGACGGGCAAACGCCATCTCGCAAAACTCGCGCACCGAGTGGGTCTCGTCAGTGGCGATCACGTACTCGGAGGGGGTCGGCTGCTGGAGCATGAGCCACATCGCCTCGACGTAGTCGCCCGCAAATCCCCAGTCGCGGCGGGCGTCGAGATTCCCCAACCGGAGCTTCTCCTGGAGGCCGACCTTGATCCGCGTTGCCGCTCGGGTGATCTTCCGCGTCACGAACGACTCACCGCGCCGCGGGCTCTCGTGGTTGAAGAGGATCCCGCAGCAGCTGAACAAGCCGTAGCTCTCCCGGTAGTTGATCGTGATCCAGTGGGCGTAGAGCTTCGCCACCCCGTAGGGCGAACGGGGATGGAACGGGGTCGACTCGTCTTGGGGGGTCGCGGCGACCCGACCGTACAGCTCGGAGCTCGAGGCCTGATAAAAGCGGATCTGCTCGCCGGTCGCCTCCTGCTGATCGCGGATCGCCTCGAGGAGCCGCAGCGCCCCCACGGCCGTGACATCGGCGGTGTAGGTGGGCTGGTCGAAACTCACGCCGACATGGCTCTGCGCGGCGAGGTTGTAGACCTCCGCCGGCCGAACCTCACGGACGATCCGTGCCAGCCCGCTCCCGTCGGCCATGTCGCCGTCGTGGAGAACCAGCCGGGGGGCGGGGCCGAGGGTCTCGCGGCGGAGATGCTCGATGCGCTGGGCGCCGGCCGCGCTCGACCGGCGCACGATCCCGTGGACCTCGTACCCCCGGGCAATGAGAAACTCCGCCAAGTAGGAGCCGTCTTGGCCGGTGATCCCGGTGACGAGCGCGCGTTTCAACGGGAAACCCCTAGGGAGCTCGGTGACGCAACGGCCAACGACAGGAGGACGAAAACTACCACCCCCCTCCACTCCGGACAAGCCGGCGGGAGTCGGCAACTGGCTCCGGCGGCCGGGGACGTGGCGGGGCTGGGAGTTCCTGTGCCAGGGGCGTATCGTGAAGGCCCATCCATCGATTCCCTCTCCGCCCGAGGGAGTTTCCGTTCCCATGTTCCCGCGCCCCGCCCGCTTCCGATCCGTCGCCGCGTTCGAGGCCCATGTGGCGTCGCTCGACGCTCCTTTGCCGGTCGACGAGGCGATCCTCTCGGCCGCCGAAGGCTCTCCGCTGGCGCGGCCGATGGCGATCGGCAACCGGGTGGTCGGCAACCGCTGGGCCATCCACCCGATGGAGGGCTGGGACGCCACCCCTGACGGGCTCCCTAGCGACCCACTCCTGCGACGGTGGCGCCACTTCGGGATCAGCGGGGCAAAGCTCGTGTGGGGAGGGGAGGCGGTGGCGGTCGTCGCCGCCGGGCGGGCCAACCCGCGCCAACTCGTCGCCCCCGCCCTGGGGCGCGATGGCCTCCGCTTGCTCCTCGACACCGTCCGCTCCGCCCACCGCGAGGCCCACGGCACCGACGACGATCTCGTCGTCGCCCTCCAACTGACGCACTCCGGCCGGTTCTGCCAACCCTCCGCCGGGGCGCGGCAACCGCGGATCGCGTTCCACCATCCACTCCTCGACGCCCGCCACGGCACGCCGCACGATCCGGGCTGCGTCCTCTCCGACGCCGAAGTCGAGACGCTCGTAGAACACTACGTCGCGGCCGCCCGACTCGCCGCCGCCGCCGGCTTCGACATGGTCGACCTCAAGGCCTGCCATGGCTATCTCATCCACGAGTTCCTCGCCGCGCGGCGCCGTGAGGGGCGGTATGGGGGGGATTTCGACGGTCGAACGCGGCTCCTCACCGACCTCGTCGGCCGGGTCCGCGCGGCCTGTCCGAACCTCCTCGTCGGCGTTCGGCTCTCGCTCTTCGACACGATTCCCTGGCAAGCCCTCGACGGCCGCGGGGTGCCGTGGCCCCACGACGCCGGCACATCGTACGACTGCGGCTTCGGTGTCGACAGCAACGATCCGACGAAGATCGATCTCGACGAGCCGATCCGTCTCCTGGCGCGGCTCCACGAAATGGGGGTGGCGGCGTTCAACCTCACCGCCGGCTGCCCCTACGCCGCGCCGCACGTCTCCCGGCCGGCGGCGTATCCCCCCAGCGACGGCTACGCGCCTCCTGAAGATCCGCTGGTCGGCGTGTGGCGGCAGATCGATGCCGCCCGGGAGGCGAAGAGGGCGGTCCCCGCCGCGGTCATGATCGGGACGGCCTACAGCTATCTCCAGGAGTGGCTCCCGCAGGTGGCCCAGGCCGTCGTCCGCCAAGGTTGGATCGACGGGGTCGGGCTGGGGCGGATGCTGCTCTCCTATCCGCAACTCCCCGCCGACACCCTCGCCGGGCGCCCGATGCGCCTCCGGAAGATCTGCCGGACCTTCAGCGACTGCACGACGGCGCCCCGCCGCGGGCTCCGCAGCGGCTGCTACCCGCTCGACACCTACTACAAGACCCTCGAGCCGGACGCCACCGCGATGAAGGGGATCCGCCGCGTGGTCGATCCCGATTCCTGACATCCCCCCGCGTCTGACTGCCGCATGGAAACGTTTTTCGAACAGCTCTTGGTCTGGTGGATCCGCCTCTGGCCCCACCTCCTTACCGCCGCGATCCTGGTCATCGACCTCGTCCTCTCGACCCACGCCATCCTCACGAAGCGCGACACGCGCTCGACGATCGGGTGGGTCGGGCTGATCTGGTTTTCGCCGGTGTTCGGGGCGATCGCCTACACACTCCTGGGCGTCAACCGGATCCGGTCGCGCGCCAGCCGGCTGCGGGCCGGGACGGTGCGGATCGAGCACGAGCTCGACGACGCCACGGCCGGCGACGCACGCCTCACCGCGGCGATCGGGCCGCCGGAGTCGCCGTTGCGGTCGCTCGCCGTGCTCGTCGGACGGGTCACCGAGCGACCGCTCACCGAGGGGAATGCCATCGAGCCGCTCGATGGCGGAGATGCCGCCTACCCTGCCATGCTCGCGACGATTGAAAACGCTCGGCGCAGCATCGGCCTGGCGTCCTACATCTTCGACAACGACCGCACCGGGCGGATGTTCGTCGACGGCCTCGCCGCAGCCATGCGCCGCGGGGTCGCCGTCCGGGTCCTCATCGACGGGATCGGCTCGACCTACTCCCATCCGCCGATCACCTCCGCACTCGCAGCGGCCGGCGTGCCGGTGGCAACCTTTCTCCCCTCCGGTGTCCCCTTCTTTTTCCCCTACGCGAATCTCCGCAACCACCGCAAGCTCCTCGTCATCGACGGCGAGGTCGGCTTCACCGGCGGGCTCAACATCCGCGACGGCTGCTGGCTCGCCCATGCCCCGCGGAACCCGGTCCGCGACATGCATTTCCAGCTCCGCGGGCCGGTCGTCGCCCAGCTCCTCGAGGTGTTCGCCGAAGATTGGCAGTTCGCCACGGACGAGTCGCTGGCCGGTGGTGCGGGGGCCGAAGATCCCTGGCGCCCCCAGCTCACCGCCGCCGGTGCGGGACTGGCGCGCGGGATCCGCTTCGGCCCCGACGATCCGGATGTCGGCCGGATCCGCCTCGTGATCATGGCGGCGCTGGCGGCGGCCCAAACCTCGGTGCGGATCATGAGCCCCTATTTCCTCCCCGACGACGCCATCTGCCAGGCCCTCGACGTCGCGGCGATGCGCGGTGTCGAGGTCGACATTGTCATCCCGGCCGAGAACAATCTTCCCCCCGTCGCCTGGGCGATGACCGCGATGCTCTGGCAGGTGTTGGGGCGGGGCTGCAACGTCTGGCTCTCGCCGCCGCCGTTCAACCACACCAAACTGTTCGTCGTCGACGACGCCTGGGCGATGTTCGGCAGCGGCAACTGGGACGAGCGCAGCCTGCGGCTCAACTTCGAGTTCAACGTCGAGACCTACGACCGCGACCTCTGTGCCCAGCTCGGCCGGCATGTCGCCGAGACTGTGGCGCGATCGCGGCGGATCACCCTCGAAGACGTCGACGGCCGGAGCCTGCCGGTCCGACTGCGCGACGGCATCGCCCGGCTCTTCTCCCCCTACCTTTGAAATCCTTGAGGCCGCGGATGCCGACCGAGAAAAGCCTTTCCGGGATTGTCGCCGCGGCGCTTTTGCTCCTCGGCCCCGTGCCGACGCTCCCCGCCGCGGATCGGCCCATCCTCGAAATCTCCACCGACACCGTCCTCGATCCCGACACCATCTATGGCGCGATCGTGGTCAAGGCGTCGGGCATCACCCTCGACGGCCGGGGGGCGCTCCTCCTTGGGGCGGACACGGGGGATCCGAAAACGTTCACCGGCACGGCAGTGCGGGCCGAGGGGGTGTCGGGGGTGACGGTGAAGAACCTCCGGGCCCGCGGCTTCGAGCGTGGGCTCCATGTCAGTGATGGTGAAGGCTGGCGGGTGGAGGGGTGCGACTTCTCCGACAATTTCCACGACCCGCGCTTCGGGTGGGGGGAGAACGGACGGCGCGGCGGGATCCTCCTCGAACGCATCACCCGCAGCCGGCTCGCTGGCAATCGGGCCAATCGGGTCTGGGACGGCTGTGTCCTTGTCGGATCGGACGACAACGAGCTGATCGACAATGACTTCTCCCATGCCTCCAACACCTGCCTCTCCCTGTGGAGCTCGTGTCGCAACACGATGTCTGCCAACAGGCTCTCCCACGGGATCCGCATCGCTCCCGGCGAGGTCCATGCCCGTGATTCGACCGGAGTCCTCGTCGAGAGCGGCTCGAACGACAACCGGTTTACCGGCAACGACTGCACCCATGGCGGGGACGGCATCTTCATCCGCGTTCTCAACGGCTGGGTGAGCACCGGCAACGTCTTCGAGGGGAACGATTGCTCCCACGCCAACAACAACTGCATCGAGGCTTGGGCGCCGCGGAACCGGTGGATCCGCAACAAGGCCAACGGCGGCAGCTACGGATTCTGGCTCGGCGCCTCCGACCAGAACGAGCTTCTCGAAAACGAAGCCTGTGGCAACGGCCGCCCCGACGGACCGCATAACTCCCCCCATCTCCCCGCTGCCTCCCATGCCGGTATCGTGTTCATGTTTGGGCCGTCGAGCCACACGATCCTGCGGGGAAACGTCTGCCGCGACAATCACGGCGCCGGCATCGCCGCCATCGGCGATCTCGCCGAGGAGGGGCCAGCCTGGAAGGCCTTTCATTGGATCATCGAGGAGAACATCCTCGAAGGGAACCGCTGGGGGATCTATCTCCACCACGCCGATATGCTCGACTTGGCCGGCAATCGTTTCGCAGGCAACACCGTCGCCGATCTCCATGACGCCGGCGATGTCCATGGTCTGCGGGTCCACACCCCAATCGCGGGCACCGGCAGCGCGGTGCCCGAGGCGATCCTCGCCGGCCCGACGAGCCTGCGGGCCGGCCAGACCGCCCGATTCGATGCCGGGGCGAGCCGGTCTGCGGCCGACGCGCCCCTCTCCTTCCGCTGGCAGGTCGATGGAGAGCCGTTCCCCGGGGACGCGACCCTCGAAACTGCGTTCCCGGCGCCGGGCTTCCACCGCGTCGCCCTGACGGTGACCGCAGCGGGGCGGTCGGACCTCGCGTGGCGGGATCTGTATGTCGTCGATGATGCGCCCGAAATCGGCACCGAGTGGCCGCCCGACACCGTCACTCCGTCGGGATGGTCCGCTGCAGATCCCGCCTCGACGGTCCACTTCACCATCGACCACGACGTCCATCTTGTCGGCACGGCGTCGCTCCACGCGCAGGTCAACCCGTACGGCGGCGGGCGCGTGACGCTCTTCCATGATCTTCCCGGAGCACCCCTCCCGCTCGGGGCCGGGGGGCGGATCGTGGCGTGGATCGCCGCTCGCAATCCGAATGTCCCGGCCTGGCAGGACGGTAATCCCCTCGTCACGCTCACCGACCGGGCAGGCCGATCGATGACGCTGCGGCCGGAGAAGGACCTTCTCGCCGCGCCGGCCACAACCGAGTCGCGCGAGGGCTGGCTGCGGATCGAGGCCCCGGTCGCCGGCGGGGAGGGCTGGGTGCGGTCGGGGGAGATGATCGCCGAGGTGTCGGGGCTGGGGCTCGGCTTCGACAGCTGGGGAGCGCCCCCCCTCGAGATCCGGATCGACGGGCTCCATCTCTCCGGCGGCGCGCCGCCGGCCCCGTGAGCGGACGGCCCGACCCCTGTGCCGCCGGGGAAGGGGGGCGAATTGTCATGGCCCGGGGCGTCACCTAAAGTGCTGGAGCCCCCCGGGAGATAATGGATGGCCGTACCGACGATCCCCCCTCCGCCGTTTGATCCTGCGCTCGACACGATCGACCAGCTCCGCGCCGTCGGCCGGGAGTTCCACCGGCGCGGATGGTCGCTGGGGACGAGCAGCAACTACAGCGTCGTTGCCGGCCGTGCCCCGCTCGAACTGACAATCACCGTCAGCGGCAAAGACAAGTCGGTCCTCGAACGCGACGACTTCGTCCGCGTCGATGCCGCGGGAGTCCCGTGCGACGGCTCGGGGAGGAAGTCCTCCGCCGAGACCCTCCTCCACTGCCTCGTCGCCGAACTGGTCCCCTCCGTCGGCGCCGTGCTCCACACCCATTCGGTCTGGTCGACGATCCTCTCCCGCGCCGATGTTGCGCGCGGCGCCGTGCGGATCGAGGGCTACGAGATGCTCAAGGGCCTCGATGGCATCGTCACCCACGACACCTGCGAAGAGGTGCCGATCTTCGCCAATGCTCAGGCGATGCCGGAGCTCGCCGCCCGGATCCGGGCCCGGTTGGTGGCCGCCGACTGGAGCGATCCGAAACGTCCGCCGTTTCACGGATTCCTTCTCTCCGGTCACGGCCTTTACACGTGGGGCCGCGACCTCGCCGAGGCCCGGCGCCAGATCGAGATCCACGAGTTCCTCTTTGAGGTCGTCGCCCGCACCCGCTCCTTCCCCGCCGGCGCGGTCGCGACGGCGCTGACCGACCAGCCGCAGTCGGGCCAGGGGGCAACGGGCCAGGAGGGCACCGGACGCCCCGCCCCGTCGATCGACCGTTCGCAGCAGACCGCCCAACGACACCAGCAATGACCTTGGGGGTGATCCGGGAGCGGCCTCGCCGGCTCCCCGCCCCCTCCACCGGCCCAAGTGCCCCGCAGCGATCCCGGAGATTCTATTCATGGCCATCGTCACCGTTCCCGCCACCGCCCGGCGCATCACCGGCTTGGACGACGTGAAGACGTTCCTCGCCGGATTCGGCATCGACCACGAGATCTGGCCCCTCGAGGACCGGGTCGATCCCGCGGCACCGGCCGAAGCGATCCTCGCCGCGTACGCCCCCGAGATCGAGGTCCTCAAACACAAGGGGGGATTCGTCACGGCCGACGTCATCGACGTCCGGCCGGAGACACCGAACCTCGACACGATGCTCGCGAAGTTCTCCAAGGAACACACGCACTCGGAGGATGAGGTCCGCTTCATTCTTCAGGGCCGCGGGGTGTTCCACGTCCATGCCCCCGCAGCCGACGGCACCGACACGGTGTTCGCGATCGAGGTCGGGGCGGGCGACCTGATCAGTGTGCCGGTCGACACGCGCCATTGGTTCGATCTCTGCGACGACCGGCGCATCCGGGCGATCCGACTCTTCCAGGACATGAGCGGCTGGACCCCGCATTACGTCGAAGAGGGCGTTCACGGGGCCTATGAACCGCTCTGCCTCGGACCGGCATGGGTGTCCGGTAGTCGAGGGGGCGCGACGTGATCCTCTTTGACGGCCGCGGAATCGTCCTCGATGTCGAGGGGACGACCTCATCGATCTCATTCGTGGTCGACGTCCTGTTCACGTACGCGCGTGACCGGGCCGGTGAGTTCCTCGCCACCCACCGCGACGACGACGCGATCCGCCCCCTCTCCCTCGCGATCTTGGCCGAGGCCGGCGATCCCTGGACGGGCGGCGACGATCCGGCGTCGTTCGTTCCTCGCAGCACCGCCGCGGTTGTCGAATTGATCCGTCGAGACGCGAAGTTTGGCCCGCTGAAAAATCTTCAGGGGCAGATCTGGCGGCGCGGCTTCGAGGATCGGAGCCTCGTGGCCGATGTCTTCGACGACGTGCCGCCGGCCCTCGAGCTGTGGAGCGGATCGGGGCTCGACGTGAGGATCTACTCGTCGGGATCGGTCGAGGCGCAAAAGCTGTTCTTCGGCCACACGGCTCACGGCGACCTCACCGGCCACTTCCGCGGCCATTACGACACGGCCATCGGGCCAAAGCGCGAGGCCTCCAGCTATGCGGCGATCGCAGCCGACATGGGGCTCCCGCCGCGGCAGATCCTGTTTGTCAGCGACGTCGGCCAGGAGCTCGATGCCGCCCGCCAGGCCGGCCTGCAGACAGCCCTCGCCGACCGCCCCGGAAACCCCCCCGCCTCGAGCGTCTTCGACCACCCGGTGGTGACGACCTTTGCCCAGATCGTCACCTAACGTGGATGGCCGACCGATGCCCGAGCAGAATCTCCCCCCTGCCGCCATGCCGCCAGCCCGCTGCGCGGTCAGTTCTTCGACGCATCCCGAGCTCGAAACGGCGCTCCGCGAGGCCGTCACACGGGCCCAGGCTGAGCTGGCGGGCGACGGAGGCGAGGCGGGCGCGACGCTCGCGGTCGTGTTTGTCTCGGCGGCCTACGGGGAGGCGATCAGGCCGGCCCTCGACGGCCTGGCCGACACTCTCGGCATCGATGGAGTGATCGCGACGACGGCGGAAGGAGTCTTGGCCGGCGACACCGAACATGAGTCGGGGCCGGCGGTGGCCGTCTGGCTGGCGCGGCTGCCGGGGGCGGTCGTGGAGATCTTCGCCCTGGAATACGTCGGCAACCCCGACGGCGGAAGTTTCATCGGCTGGCCGGCGGAGCTCGAAGGGGGGTGGCCGGAGGGAGCCGGGATGCTCCTTCTGGCCGATCCGTTTTCGTTCCCCGTCGACAGCTTCATCTCGGGGATGGAGCAGGATCATCCCGGCGTGCCGATCATCGGTGGCATGGCCAGCGGTGGCCGGGTGCCCGGCAGCAATACGCTCGTCGCGGGGCGCCATCTCTCCGATTGCGGGGCCGTCGGGGTGGTCGTCGGCGGCAGCGCCCGGCTCCGGCCGGTGGTCTCCCAGGGCTGCCGTCCGATCGGGCGGCCGATGGTGATCACGCGTGCCGAGGAGAACGTCATCGTCGAGCTGGGGGGGCGGCCCGCCCTCGAACGGCTCCGCGAGGTGTACGGCGAATTGAGCGAGGCCGACCGCCAGCTCGTCCGCTCCTCGCTCCACGTCGGTCGCGTCGCGAGCGAGTATCAGGATCGTTTTCAGCGGGGCGACTTTCTCGTCCGGAATGTCGTCGGCGCCGATCCGGAATCGGGCATGATCGCCGTCGGCGACCTCGTCCGAACCGGCCAGACGGTGCAATTCCATGTCCGCGACGCCGACACCGCTCACGAGGATCTCCTCCACCTCCTCACGCTCGGGCCGAGTGAGTCGCCCCCTGCGGGAGCGCTCGTGTTCACCTGCAACGGCCGTGGTACGCGGCTCTTCCCTGCGGCCCATCACGACGCCCGTTGCCTCCAGGACGCGCTCGGGCCGGTCCCGACCGCCGGGTTCTTCGCCCAGGGGGAGATCGGACCGATCGGGAAGCGCAATTTCCTCCACGGATTCACCGCCAGCATCGCCCTGGTCGAGGGGGCCTGACGGCCGGTCCTGGCCCGCCGCCCGCGGCCTAGCCCGTCACCCCGGCCCCCTTGGGGGGATCGGTCTTGACCGCCGCCGCCCGCGGCTCCTACCGTCGCATGCCGCCACTCCCAGGAGCCCGCGCCATGCGCCGATCGACGCTCCAACTGCTGCTCGTTCCCGCCTCGATGATCGTGGCGGGCTGCGCCCACACGAAGGACCAGTACGCCTACGCCTATCCGACCGCTTCGCCGGTCTACACCCAGCCGGCCGGCTACGCGACGCCGGCGATCAATCCTGCCGCCGGACAGGCCGTCATGCCGGCCGCGGTGGCCCCACTCCCTCCCGGCGCCGTCGTGGCCACACTCCCTCCCGGCGCTGTCGTGGCAGGATCGATCCCGGCCGGAGCGTTGCCACCGGGCAGCCTGCCGGCCGGCGCGACCATGCTGCCCGGCAGCGTGACCTCGCTCCCTCCCGGCGCGGTCCTGATCAGCGACACCGTGGCCCACGCCGGCGCGATCTCCGAGGGCCCCTGCCCGCCGATGTCGACGCATGGAATGGCGGCCGACGGCACGCTTGTGCCATACGCGGGGGAGATCCAGACGATTCCCTGCCCGCAGGAGCTCGTCTCTGAGGTCGGCCCTGGATCGTTTGTGCGCTGATCCGCTGCAACCGGCCCCTCACCCCAGCACACCGGCGATCGGCCGGGCGGCTCCGAGGACGCCCGTCAACCGCTCGTCACGGCCGTCGTGCGGGAAAACGAGCCGCTCGTGGTCGAGTCCGAAGGCGGCGAGGATCGTGGCGTGGAGATCGCGGACGTGCTGCCTATCCTCCACGGCCCGGAGGCCGATCTCATCGGTGGCGCCGATCACACGGCCGCCGTTGACGCCGCCACCGGCCAGCCAGACGGTGAAGCCGTAGGGATTGTGGTTCCTGCCGCCATCCCCCTGCTCCATCGGGGTCCGGCCGAACTCGCCCCCCCAGACCACGAGGGTCTCGTCGAGGAGACCGCGGCGAGAGAGGTCGGCGAGGAGCGCGGCGGTCGGCCCGTCAGTCTGCCGTGAGTTGCGCTCGTGGAACTCGTGGCTCTTGTCGTGACCATCCCAGCCATATTTATCGACGGCGTTGTAGAGCTGGACAACGCGCACGCCGCGCTCGACGAGCCGCCGCGCGAGCAGGCACATCCGTCCGTAGGAGGCGGTGGGGCGATGCGGATCGTCGACACCGTAGAGGGCGAGGGTCTCGGCCGACTCATCCGTGAGGTCGCCGACATCGGCGGCTTCCGCCTGCATCCGGTAGGCCAGCTCGTAGGTCGCGATCCTCCCCTCGAGATCGGCCTGCCCGGGCCGGGCCGCGAGATGGCCGCGGTTGAAAGCCTGGGTGAGATCGAGCGTCGAGCGCTGCACCGGTGCGAAGCCGGGGGGTGGCTCGAGATTGGCAAGCGCCGGGCCATCGTGACGGAAGCGTGTCCCCTGATACGCCGCCGGGAGAAACGCATTCGACCAATTCGCGCTCCCGCCGAGGCCCCCCACCTCGAAGAGCATGACATAGCCGGGGAGGTTGGCGTTCTCGCTTCCCAGGCCGTACGTCAGCCAGCTTCCCAAGCTCGGCTTCCCTCCGAGGATCGATCCGGTGTTCATCTGGTAGGTGGCAGGGGCGTGATTCGAGGAGTCGCCGTGCATCGACCGCACGACGCACAACCGATCGGCATGCTCCGCCGTGGCCGGCATCCGGTCGGAGACCCACAGGCCGCTCTCCCCGTACTGCCGCCACGACCAGGGGGGGCAGAGAAGCGAATCCTTGCAGTGGTTGATGACACCCCCGACCTGGTCGGAGATCCCCTTGATCGAGTCAGGAACCGGCTGCCCGGCGAGCGTCTCGAGGAGCGGCTTGCGGTCGAACAGATCGACCTGACTCGGGCCGCCGTACTGGTAAAGGACGATGAGGTTTTTCGCCTTCCCCGATCGGTGCGGTGGCCGGGGGGCGAGTGGCCGGAGCGGATCGATCGACAGCAACGCTGGCGACTCAGCGGTTGCCGGCTCACCGGCCGCGAGGAGCGCCGCCGCGATGCCACCGATCCCGAGGGCCGAGCGGCAGAGAATCTCCCGCCGCGACGGCGGGGCAGGGGGGGGAAGCGGCGATCGGGGGCGTGCGGCCATGGGATGCGTCCGGGCGTTTCCTTCAGTCGACGTGGAGAAACTCGGAGACATTCAGCACCGCCCGGCAGAGATCGACGAGGGCCCGCCGGGCCGCTGCCCCATCCCCTCCGATGTCTGCCGCTGCCCCGTCAGGGGGCGACGAATGGATCACGATGTGGCGGCCGAGGAGCTCGGCGGCGGCCGTCCGCTCCTCCGGCTCGATGGGGCGACCGAGTGCGAGCCGGACGACCGCCGCCGGCCAGGCGTCGATGTCGGCGCCGGCGGCCGCCACCACGCGGTCAGCGAGCCCCGCCGCCGCGTGGACGACGAGGTCGTCATTGAGGAGATTGAGCGACTGCGGGGCAACGGTCGTCACGTCGCGGCGACCGCATGGACTGACGCCATCGGGGAGGTCGAAAGGCTGGAGGAAGGGGAGGGGGAGCGATCGCTTGCGGACGAGGTAGAGACTGCGAACGAACGTCTCCTCGACCGGCTGGGCATACCACCCCTGCGGGCGTCCGTCGGCCCCCTCCTTGACAAACTCGATGATGGCGGGATTGGCGTGGAGGATCTCCTCGGCCACCGGCGGCCAGCGCGGCGGCCCCCCGCGCTCCCCGCGGAGCAGCCCCGCCACCGCCAGAAGCGCATCCCGGATCGCCTCCGCCCCGAGTCGACGCGGCTGCTGCCGCCACAGCAGCCGGTTGTCGGGATCGGCCTGGTGGGCGGGAGACGGGCCGGCGGCGATGGAGGACCGCTGATAGGCATCCGTGAGGAGGATCGCGCGGTGGAGCGACTTCAGCGACGATCCCCCGTCGCGGAACTCGCAGGCGAGCCAGTCGAGGAGCTCGGGATGGGTCGGGGGGGCACCACGAAATCCGAAATCGTTCGGCGTGGCGACGATCCCCCGGCCAAAGAGCCGTTGCCAGACGCGGTTGACGATCACCCGCGCCGTGAGCGGATTGCCAGCGGAGGCCAGCCACCGAGCCAGGGCCAGCCGCCGGCCACTCGTGCGTCCTCCGGGCGGCGGCGCGACCGCCAGCGCTGCGGGATCGAACGCAGCCAAGACGCCGGGTACCACCTCCTGGCGTGGTTCGCGGTGGCTCCCCTGGGAGAGCACGTGAGTGGCCGGGATCTCCGACACCTCGCTGACGACCTCGGCAAGGGTCGCACTACGGTGGGTCGACTTGAGCTCGGCCACCCGTTCCTCGAGAGCCACGATCTCGTTGGTGAGCGCATCCCTCAGCCCGACGACGCTCGGCACTTCCGCTTCTCCCTCGGCCGCCGCCGCGGCGAGGAGGCTGTCGAGCCGCGCCGTGGCCATCGCTCCGGCCGACTCGGCTGCCGCGATCTCCGCTTGAATCGGCTCATTGTGGGCCGCGATCTCGGCGGCAACCGGGGCCGGGTCGATCGCCATCTCGCGGGCGTCGGTCCCCTGAAAACAGGCCTGGATCCGGAAGAAGTCCGATTGGAGGAGCGGGTCGGATTTGTGGTCGTGACAATTGCAGCAGCTCATCGAGAGCCCGAGGACGGCCGAGCCGGTGGTGGAGACGATCTCGGCGAGGAGCTCGGCCCGGTGCCGCTCCGCTTCCTGGAAGATCGGCGCCGTGCTGTCGAAGGGACCGAGCCGGAGGTAGCCGGTGGCGACAAGGGCCCCGGCCCCGGTTTCGTCGGCGGGTGGGTCGGCCGCCAATTCATCGCCGGCGAGTTGCTCGGTGAGGAATCGGTCATACGGCATGTCGGCATTGAAGGCGTCGATGCACCAATCGCGATAGCGCCAGATCTGCGGCCGCAGTTCGTCGCGCTCGAAGCCATTGGTATCGGCGTAGCGAACGGCATCGAGCCAGGTGATGGCAAGATGCTCGCCATAGGCGGAGCTGGCGAGGAGCCGGTCGACAAGCCGCTCGACCGCGTCGGGGGCCTCGTCGGCGACGAAGGCCTCCACCTCGTCGGGGGTCGGAGGGAGCCCCGTGACATCGAACGTCATCCGACGCACGAGCGTGCGCCGGTCGGCGCGGGGGAGGGGCCCGATTCCCGCCGCGGCGAGCCGGTCGTTGAGGAAGGCGTCTATGACCGCGGGGACGCCGTCGGGGTGCGTCCCGTGCCCCTCATCGCCACGCAAGCTTGGCACGGCAGAACGCTCGAGCGGCTGGAACGACCACAGATCGATCCGCTCCCCGCGCCAGCGCCTCGTTACCGGATTGCGCGGATCCTCCCAGGCCGAGCCCACCGGGCTGCCATCGTCGTCCTCCGCCGGCGCCGCGCCCGGCCATGGCGCCCCCGCGGCGACCCACGCCTCGATCAGCGCGATCTCGTCCCCGGTCAGCGGCTCGTCCGGCGGCATCGGGGCCACGGCCGGATCCTGCCGGCGGACGGCACGGACCAGGAGGCTGGCGTCGGCATCCCCCGGCACGACCGCCGGGCCGGTCTGCCCCCCGCGAGCGAAGGCCGCAGCGTCATCAAGCGCCAGCCCCCCCTGCGGATCGGGCCCCGCATCGTGCCCCGCATGGCACTCCAGGCAGCGCACCGCCAGGAGCGTTTCGACCCGGCCTGCCAGCGCGGTCTCATCCGCCGCGGCGCTTCCGCAGGAAAGGGACGCAAGCAGCACGACGGCCATCAGACCCACCAGGGGGTGGGGGCGTGTCGGTTGTGTTGGGTGGCTCCCCGCTCCCATCGCCCCCTCCGTCACTCGGCCAGTCGGCTGAAAAACTCCCTCGCCACAGCATAGTCGGCCTCGGCCGTCGCCCGCTCCCTTTCGTGGTAGGTGACCGCCTTCTCCCGCCAGCACTGCTCGACGCACGCCAGACACCAGCGGGCGCTGTCGCGGTTGGGGCGGATCGGGGCTCCCGCCACCCTCAGGAAGACGGGATTGGTGTGCGCTCCGGGAAACATGCGGATCGCGGCCCAGGAGCTCTGCTCCACCCGGGAGGTGAAGGCCACCGGGTGCTCCCGGCCATCGGCAGGCACCTCGCTCCGCTCCACCGGGAAGCCGTTGACGACCAGTTCCACAGGGACGGTGGCCGGGGCATCCGTCGCCGGGCTTCGCAGCGCTGCCACGATGGCCCGGAACGTGACGCCGCCCGGCGCCGGCAAGCTGAGGGTACTGTCGCGCGTGCCGATTTCGAGCGGCGCTCCATCGGCCGCTGTGGCCGTGAACTCCATCAGATGGGTCCGGCCATCGCTGACATAGCTCCGCCCTGCCGCGATCGCGTCGCACCAGGCATCGAAGTCGAGGGGCCCGTCGAGACGGGCATAGACGCGTCCGATCCCGACCCGCTCGCCGGTCATGCAGGGGAAGTCGGTCTCGCCGCTGGCCCGCACCGTCAGGCCGCAGTTGAGAACGTGGTACCACAGATTCCATTCCGCCCGCCGGTCGGTGTTCATCATCGAGAGGAAGTCGACGGCAGGGACGGGACGACCGTCCGGGCCCGGGACGACGTGCGCCACATCCATGATGAACTCATTGGCGCCGATGCCATCGAAGGCGGGGATGTCGAACGTCGGTAGACCTCCGGGGCCGTCGCCCCCCTCCGTCCCCGGGACGCGGCCGACGACGCGCGTCAGCCCACTGGCCGAGTGGGCCGGGCCGCAGACGGCGCCCTGCCGCTTCGCCCAGCGGAGCGTGTTGAGCCCGAGGGTCGGCCAGTGCTGCATCGAATCCCCGCCGGGGGGAATCTGCTCGGTGAGCCGGAGGAGATTCAAGTGGCCGGAGGCATGCGACCCGAAGCCCGATACCTCGATGTCGTAGCGGAGGAGGTACGGGGGCCGGCTGACATCGTCAGGCTTCCCTGAGAAAAACCGTTTCTGGAAATCGAAGCACGGGCCCCAGGTGAGGCAGCAGCCGACCTTCAGGTCTTCCCCCATGCAGTGGCGGAGCATGTCGGCCGGCATCACCCCCTCGGTGGGGCTCTCGTAATGGGCGCAGCCGGCGGCGTGGATGTGGTGATCGCCCGACCAATAGCCGCGGCGCGACGGGTCGACCCAGCGCCGGACGGCATAGCGCAGCTCGGCAGGCCCATTCCCCACGACGAGCGTCTGATCCTCTGGAACGCTCTCCGGCCCGCGCGAGCAGCGCACCGAGTAGCGGCCCGGCGGGAGCCGGACGGTCTCCCCATCCTCACGGTAGATCTGCCGCTGGAAGAAAAAATCGGGGGCCAGCCGCTTCGATTGCGGTGGATAGACGCGCCCCTGCTCGTCGAGGATCTCGAAGCACGCCACCGCCGGAAGCCCCGCCTCGTCCTCGACGCGGAAGGTCACATCGTTCGACGGCGCGACCCGGCAAGCCACGTCGGTCCCGGCCCACTCGCTCCCCCGATCGGCCGAGGCGACTTCGATCCAGTCGATCCGCATCCGGCAGGGCATGCCGTTGGGATCGATCCGAACGCCGACAACATGCCCGTCGGCAGGGATCGGGATCTCGTAGAGCATCTCCCGCCCCGGCTCGACATTGAAGGTGACGACATGCCCCCCATCCGGTCGCGGCCGCTCCTCCGTCCACCAGAACACCTGCCCGATGCCCGCTTCCTCCGCCTTCGCCCAGAACCGGAGCACGAGGCCAGCCGGTTTCGACGGCGCGGAGAAGGTCGCCCCGAGGAAGGGATCGTTGCCGGTCCCCTCGACATAGAGCGAGCCATCACGGGCCTCGAGGTTCACCTGATTCGTGGTCGAGTCCCACCCCGCAACTCCGTCGGTAAACCGCCAGGCGGCGACGATCGAGGTCGTGCCCGGGGGAGCGACGACGCCGTCGGTCGGCGGGGTGGAAAACTCGAGCGTGGCGGTGCGATCACCCGCGGTCTTGGCCCACAGTTCCACGATCCGGTATTCCAGCGGCAACCCCGACAGCGTCGGCGTGAACGGCTGCCCCTCGAAGGCCGAAAGACCGAGAAAGCGGTTGGCGACGTCGGCTGCGGGGGCGTGGGGAAGGGGACGGCCCTGGGGACTCCCGACGCGCAGTCGCGCCCGCAGTTCCTGGGGGTTGACCACCTTCACAAGCACCGTTCGCCATCCCTGCTCAACCAGCGCGAGGGGCACGCCAGCG
>CAMBFA010000070.1 GCA_945865325.1 Candidatus Kuenenia stuttgartensis | reverse complement strand
CGACTGGGGCCCGGAGAAGCTCGAGGCGAATCTTGCCCTCTCCAAAGCCGCCGTCCTGACGGCGAATCTCGAGCGCGGCGGGAAGGCCGCGGGAGCCTTCGACGGCGTGTGGGAGAAGGTCGCGCCATGGACGATCCGCGAGGTCGGCGGCTTTCGGATCGGCCTGGTCGGCCTGATCACGCCCGGCCTCGCCTCCTGGCTCGATCCCGAAACCCTCGGCGGCACCGCCGCCACCGATCCCGGCCCGGCGCTCATGCGGGCGGTGGCCGAGTGCCGCGATGCCGGGGCCGAGGCGGTCGTCGTGCTTGGCCACATGGGCTGGCGCTTCGAGGACGACTACGCCAACCCGGTCCGCGGGATCCTCACTGGCATGAAGGGGGTCGACGTCTATCTCGCCGGCCACTCCCATCAAAACAAGCCGGCCTGGTTCGTCGACGATGTCCTCTGCACGCAGGCGAGCTATTACGGGGTCCACTGTGGCCGCGTCGATCTGACGTTTGATCTCGACGCCCGCAAGCTCGTCGATCGGCGCGTGTTCACGCTGCTGATGGACGATCGTTACGCCCTCGACCCGGAGGTGATGGAGCTGGCCCGCCCCGATCTCGCTACGGCCGATGAGCAACTCGCCCGCCCGGTGGCGACAGTGACGGCGCCGATCAAGGGGAAGGGGCGGGGGAGCCGGCTGGGGGCGATCTTCTGCGAGTCGTTCGCCGCGGCGCTGGCGAAGCACGGCACGCCGGTCGACGGCGTCTTCCACGGGACGTTTTTAAGCGGCGATCTGCCGGCCGGCCCGCTCACGGTGGCCGATTGCTGGAAGCTCATTCCCTATGAAAATCTCCTCGTCGTCGCGGAGCTCTCCGGGGCGGAGCTTGTCGAGGTGGTGGCCGAAGATGGCGGCGATCAGCGGAGCGACCGAACGCTCTGGCCATTCACAGTGGTGAAGGACTCGGCCGGGCGGCCGGGAGGGCTCGAGCGCGACGGGGCCCAAATCGATCCCGCCCGCCGGTTCAAAATCGCCTTCAACAGCTACGACGCCCAGTCGCGCGGCCGCCGACTGCCGAAGCTCCAGGCGATTCTCGAGAAGCCGCAGGCGAAGAGGGCGCTTGTCCCGATCGACACCCGCTCAGCCCTGATCGCGAGCCTCCTCGACCGCGGCACGGTGGGGTAGGGGGCGGGCCGGCCGCACGGCGGGGTGAGCCGCACGAGCCGGCTGGCGACGCGTCGTCCATCGCGTCGCGGGCGACGGTGGCGCTTGCGGCTTGTGCGGCGGACCGGAGCGGACCGGAGCGGACCGGAGCGGACCGGAGTGCCGCTGCCGGCCGTCGGCTCAAAAAAGACCGCCGGGCGCCCCTGCCGCAGATCGAGACGTGGTGGGGAGCAGCCCCTCCGCGCCCCCCGGCACCCCCGTAGCCCCCCGCAGGTGACCTTGCTGCGCGCGGACAGCATAAAAACAGCAAAAAAACGGGGTGACAACATGTTCTGTCCGGTTTGGGGGAGATCGAACGCCTTAGTAGCGGGACTCTCATCGGCGTCATTCGATCTTCGAATCGAAAACGCCCCGTCTCGCTCGTAGATATCGCCAGAACCCCAGCCGAGGAGGATCGATCGTATGCCGTACTTTTCTTTGAAAGCCTTTTATCTTTGGCTGGCTGCCTTGGCCTGCCTCCCGTTGGGCTCTGTCGTCAACGCCGAACCGATCCAGTGGGTGACGGTCGGCGACCCGGGGAACACGGCTGATACCGATCCTGCTGGCTTTGGTGCCGTGGCCGCGTCATTCCAGATCATGAGGTATGAGTTTACGAACCAGCAGTATGCAGACTTCCTGAGCGCGGTAGCAGCAACCGACACCTACGCGCTTTACAACTCAAGAATGGCTAGCAGTGACCGCGGCGGGATTGTACAAAGAGGACTCTCGGGGACCTTCAGCTACGCCGTGAAAACGAATATGGGGGATAAGCCAGTGATCTGCGTAAGCTGGTTTGACGCAGCGAGGGTTGCTAACTGGTATCAAAACGGTGCCGCAGGTACATCGAGTACAGAGACTGGAGCCTACACCCTCAGTGGGAACGTCAACGGTCAGCCTGTGGCCGTGAACTCAGGTGCAACGTTTTTCATTCCGACGGTCGATCAGTGGTATAAAGCCGCTTTCTATAAGGGCGGAGGCACGGATGCCGGCTACTGGAACTACGCTACTCAGAGCGACACAGCTCCAACGTCAGTGAGCGCAGGTGCGACTGGGATCGGATCTGCCGGAAGTACCGGAAATTATGCGAATTATGCCGCCGCTGCGGGATGGAATGGGCTCACGGGCGACGTGACAACGATCGGTACAAATGGCGGCCTAGGAGCATACGGCACGTTTGATATGAGCGGTAATATCAACGAGTGGAACGATTACGACGGAATAACCACTGGCCTTTATCGCGGGATCTGGGGAGGAAGTTGGAACGGCGTTGCAGACGATCTGTCGTCCTCCCACAGCGTTGACTACGCTCCGACCCAAGAGTCCACCACGATAGGTTTTCGTCTCGCAAGTCCGCTCAGCGGCTCCGCAGTCCCCGAGATTGACCCGAACGGTTTGAGTGCCGTGTTGGGGCTGATCGTCGGCGGACTGGGATTACTGGAACGACGGCGGTACGGCCGCTGACGGTTCCCTTTGGCGTTGTCCCCTCTGGGAAAAACGCCCGGGGAAATGCACAGATGCCGCCACCGCGGCTCGACGGGTCATGGTCTTGACCGGCCATGGCTGCCAGCGGGCCACGGTGGCGGCTCTGTTGCAGCCCGAAGCAGGACTTCTCTCAAACCGGTCTGCGCTCACGGAGTCTGCGGAGAAGCATCAAAACGGAGCTAGAACGACGAGATCGTCCAGTGGAACGTGTCAATGACTTTGAGACACCCGCTCGGCCCTGATCGCGAGCCTCCTCGACCGCGGCACGGTGGGGTAGGGGGCTGGAAAGGGCCGCACGGCGGCGGGCCGCCTGAGCCGGCTGGCGACGCGTCGTCCATCGCGTCGCAGGCGACGGTGGGCGCTTGCCGCTTGTGCGGCGGACCGTATCGCTGCGAGGCGGGCGGGTTGCCGCCGCCGCCGGCCGTCGGCTCAAAAAAGACCGCCGGGCGCCCCTGCCGCAGATCGAGACGTGGTGGGGAGCAGCCCCCTCGCGCCCCCCGCTCCCCCGTAGCCCCCCGCAGGTGACCTTGCTGCGCGCGGACAGCAAAAAAACAGGAAAAAACGGGGTAAGGAAATTTTCTGTCCGGTTTGGGGGAGATCGAACGCCTTGGTAGCGGGACTCTCATCGGCGGCATTCGATCTTCGAATCAAAGACGCCCCGTCTCGCTCGTAGATATCGCCAGAAACCTAGCCAAGGAGCTCGCTCGTGAAACTATTTGCTTCAAAGACCTTTTCTGTCGGCCTCGCCGCGGTGCTCGCCTGCCTGCCTTTGGTCTCCGTTTCAGACGCCGGAATCATCGAGTGGGTGACGGTCGGGGATCCGGGGAATGCGGCTGATACCGCTCCTGCGGGCTTCGGTGCCGTGGCCGCTTCATTCCGGATTGCGAAGTATGAGTTCACGAACCAGCTTTACACCGACTTCCTGAACTCCGTCGATTCAAGCGGCAACAATCCCTATTCCGTCTACAACACGAGCATGGGCAGCAACGCCCTCGGTGGAATCACGAACACCGGTTCGACGAACGGCAGCCGCTATGCGGTAAAGACCGACATGGGCGACAAGCCGGTGATTTTCGTGAGTTGGTTCGATGCGGCACGGGTGTCCAACTGGTATCAGAACGGTGCCACGCCCTCGTCGAGCACAGAGGATGGGGCGTATACGCTCGTCGGTGGCCAGACCACCGGCACGGCCCCGGCGGTGAACTCGGGGGCGACGTTCTACGTCCCGACGGAAGACCAGTGGTACAAGGCGGCGTACTACAAGGGCGGAGGCACCAGCGCCGGCTACTGGGATTACGCCACGCAGAACGATTCGGCACCGACGGCGGTGACGGCGGATTCGACAGGAATCGGCTCTGCTGGCAGCACTGGCAACTTCGCGAACTACGCCGCTACCGCTGATTGGAATAGCCAAGATGGCAACGTGACGACGGTGGGGACCAACGGCGGCCCGAGCTTCTACGGGGCGTTTGACATGAGCGGCAACGTGAATGAATGGAACGACCTCACGGGTGCTGACGGCTCGTTTCGTGGGGTGCGGGGCGGCCGTTGGAGCGGCGATGCGTTCGGTCTGTCGTCCTCCTACGGCTTCTCGCTCGACCCGTCGGCCGGGGACGACGCCATCGGTTTTCGGCTCGCAAGTCCGGTCAGCGGCCCCTCCGGCGTCCCCGAGATCGACCCAAACGGTTTGAGTGCCGTGTTGGGGTTGCTCGCCGGTGGACTTGGGTTACTGGAACGACGGCGGTACGGCCGCTGACGGTTCCCTTTGGCGTTGTCTCCCGGAACGTGTCAATGACTTTGAGACACCCGCTCGGCCCTGATCGCGAGCCTCCTCGAGCGCCACTGCCGCCCCCCTCCTGACAGCGCCGACTAGGCCGCCGGGTTTCCCGGCAGGCAATCGGCGGCCCGGAGCGCGGCAACGATCGTATCGACCGATTCGGCTGTGGTCTGCTGATCGGTCCGGACCGTCGCGTCGTACTGCAGGCCATGCGTGTGGCAGATCTCATCGCTTCTGCGTGCCATTCCCAGCGGGCGGCCCTCCAATCGCCCGTCGGCGCGGGAGGTTTCGCGCCGCTCGAGCTCCTGCAGGGAGCAGTGAACACCCACCAGGAAAATCCGCGCCCCGGAATCCTTCAGGACCCCAAACAGCTCTTCGCACCACTCCCTCTCCTGCAGAAAATGATCGATGATCAGATTCGTGCCGAGTTTGAGATGTTCACCCCAGCCGCGGTGGATTCCCGTCAGCAATCGCCGGGTGTGAGGGTTGAGGGCGAGCCGGATGCGGGGATTCCCCCCGTGCGTCCCCTCTGCCTTGCCGTCATCGATGTATTCCCACGCGGCACGACCGTCGTTCGGCACGCGGGAGGCAAGTCGGTTGAGGTCGCCACCCGAGCATTTCACGAAATCGATGGAATAGAGCTTGTCGGAGATCAATCGAAACTTGTCGTCAAATGCGACCGACGCAAAGGTGGCCGTGAGGTCACCGTCTGCGAGATCGGTGAGCCGTTCCTGTAAGGCTCGACAGAGCGTTGATTTTCCCGATGAGCTCGGCCCGTTGACAAGAATGACCACGGGAACGGGAGGAGATTCGGTGCTCATCAGACGCCTTGAGATGAGGAGTGTCGCGAGGTTGGCTCTGGTTTCGGATGACCTGTCCCGGCTCGGATTGAACCGGGCGGCTGGCCGCCGCAACATTGTATTTTGATGTTACCCCAATCGGTGGGGCGTGGCGACGATCGTCGCGCCGTTGATTGGTCGTCGGCGAGCCGGAGCCGAATGGCGTCCATGACGGCGGGCACGCGAACGAGCTCGATCCCCGGATCGAACATCGAGATCGGTCCTGTCGGTCATCCCACCTCGTTCCAGGGCGGAGCGTGCCTCTTCAAACGCCGCCAACCGGCCGCTCGGCGAAGGCCTCGATCCCCACCACCTCGACGCCCGGGGCGAGCGGGGCACGGACCGAGCCGGGGCAGATCACGAACAGGGCGTCGAGCCGCAGGTCTTCCATGGCGACGCGCATCGAGCGGGTGAGGCGCGGCTGTTCGGCATACTTAAACTCGTACCCCACCCGCCGCCCCTCGTGGAAGAGGAGGAGATCGAGCTCGGCCCCGCCCTGAGTGCCCCAGAAAAAGGCCTGATGCGGGCGCGTCTGCCGGAGGACCTGCTCGAGGGCGAATCCCTCCCAGGAGCTGCCGACTTTGGGGTGCGAATGGAGCTGGGCGGCCGTGCCCAGGCCAAGGAGATGATGGAGGAGCCCGGAGTCGCGGAGATAGACCTTCGGGGACTTGATCTGACGCTTGCCGATGTTTTCAAACCACGGCTGGAGCTGCCGAACCATGAAGGTTTGGTCGAGCTCGTCGAGATAGCCCCTCACGGTCTTGTCGGAGAGCCCCATCGCCCTGCCGAGCTCCGAGGCGTTCCACACCTGCCCGTGAACGTGAGCGAGCATCGTCCAGAAACGGCGCATCGCCGTGGAGCCGACACGGATCCCGAATTGCGGGAGATCGCGCTCGAGAAACGTGCGCACGAAGCCCTCCCGCCAGGCGACGCTGTCGGGCTCCGATGCGGCGAGGTAGGCGCGGGGGAATCCGCCACGGAGCCAGAGGCGAGCGCTCGAGTCTGGGCCAGTCTCGGTGAGGTCGAAGCCGTGGAGATCGACATACTCGATGCGCCCGGCGAGCGATTCAGCAGAGTGTGCCACGAGCTCGGGAGACGCGCTGCCGAGAATCAGGAACCTGGCCGGAGCCGAGGGGCGGTCGGCCAGCACCCGCAGCAGCGGGAAAAGATCGGGGCGCGTCTGGATCTCGTCGAGGACCACCAGGCCCGAAAGCCCCTCCAGGGCCAGCTGCGGATTCTGGAGGCGGAGCTGATCGCGGGGGGATTCGAGATCGAAATAATGGCTCGTTGCCGCCGCGGCGATCTCCCGGGCGAGGGTCGACTTGCCCGATTGGCGCGGGCCCATCAGTCCGCAGACGGGCGATCGCGTCAGGGCCGTTTCAACGGCTTTTAGAGAGGTTGGGCGGGAAATCATCCTTGCATTTTCGGAGCGGCGCTCCGAAAATGCAAGGGAAATCGGGGCGGGAGCGGGACGGGCGACGCCACCGGCCCATCCGCTCACGGGGGCCCGGGCGCGGCTCGGGGAGAGTTTTTCGCCCCGGCCCCCTCACATCCCGAAGGCGAGGACGGCGCTGACGAGGTCGTGGACAGCCCGGGCAAACTGGCTCTGCGTGCCGAGCTCTTGGCCGATGCGGACAAGCACCAAGGCTTGGATGGCGGTGTTCCAGGGAACGGTTTTCATGACAGGCCCTCCGTGGCGAAAGCGACCCGCCGACGGCCGCACAAGCGGCCCCGACGGCTTCGTTTCCTGCCACGATTCTAGGCGCCGTGGGCAAGCCCGCTCCGCCGGCCGGCGGCAAGCGCCCCGCAGACCATGGTCCTTTTTCCCCCGGACAATTGGCCGCCGGAACCTCGTTGCCCGGTCCCCCCCGCTTCGCACCCTTGAAGAGCCCGCGTCGACCGACTCTTCTTGACGCTCGTGAGAGGGCGAAAACGGGCGACTCGAGGCGCTGCCGGCGACGGATTCGACGCCACCGGGCATGATGGAAGCGGCCGCTGCTTGGCAACGCCCGCTGCTTCGCAACGCCCGCCCCCCTGCGATAGGCCCCACCCCCTTCTGGCCCCGCCCGTGACGCTTCCCCCCAAAAAAACGCACGCCATCCTCGTCGCCCTGGGAAGCTCGGGCGATGTCCATCCCTTCATTGGGATCGGCCGGGAATTGCGCCGTCGCGGGATGCGCGTCACGCTGGTCGCTGCCGGGTGGTTTCGCGAGGTGGCCGAGAAGGCGGGCCTTGAGTTTATCGACCCGCTCCCCGAGCTCGACTTCGTCGCGTCGATCGAGGACGAGCGGATCTGGGACCCACTCCGCGGCACTCCGGTGATCCTCGAGATCTTTGTGCGCCCCCTCCTCGAGCCGGTCTACCGGGTGATCGAGCGGGCGCTTGCTGCCGATGCTGTTGCCGGCGAAGCCACGGTCGTCGTCGCTTCGAGCCTCGCCTTCGGGGCCCGCGTCGCCCAGGAGCGCCTCGGCGTAGCGCTGGTCACCGCGCACCTTGCGCCGTTGTTGTTTCGCAGCCTCGATGACGCCCCGCGAGTGCCCGGGATCTTTGTCCACCGCGGCCCGCATTGGTTCCGCACGCTCCAGTGGGCCCTTGCCGACCGGCTTCTCATCGATCCCATCATCGGCCGCTGGCTCAATCCCTTCCGCGCCTCCCTCGGCCTGCCACCGGCCCGCGGGCTGCTGCGTGATTGGATCCATTCGCCGCAGCGGACCCTCGGGCTCTTTCCGGATTGGTTTGCCGCGCCGCAGCCGCAGTGGCCGCGGCAGGTGCGGCTGACCGGCTTTCCCCTCTACAGCGAGGAGGGGGTGAGCGATGCCGACGACCAGATGAAAGCTTGGATGGACGAGGGCTCGCCCCCGATCCTCTTCACTCCCGGCAGTGCCCACCTCCACGGCCACGAGTTCTTCGCCGCCGCCGCGGCCGCCTGTCGGCTGCTCGGCCAACGCGGGCTCCTCCTCACGAGGTTTCCCGACCAGATCCCCAGGGCGCTCCCCGCTGGCGTGCGCCACGCCGCGTTCGTCCCCTTCCGCTGGCTCGTGCCGCGCGCGGCGGCGCTGGTCCATCATGGCGGCATCGGCACCCTCTCGCAGGGGCTCGCCGGCGGCGTGCCGCAGATCGTGATGCCGATGGGCTTTGACCAATTCGACAATGCCGCCCGGATCGAGCGCCTCGGCGTCGGCCAGGCGCTCGCTCGGAAGGCCTTCCGCGGCCCCGCCCTAGCGCGCCTCCTCGGAAAGCTCCTCGCCGATCAGGCTGTCGCCGACCGCTGCCGCGCCGTGGCTGACCGGTTTGCCGGCGGCGACGGGATCAGTGCGGCAGCCGATGAGGTCGAGGCCGCAGGGGGGTGAATGTCAGTCGCTGGGGACGGCGTCGGCGGCCAGTGCTGGTCGTGGGAAAGCCTGGAGCTGCCGCATGCTCGTCTTGCCAACCGCCACGTCGAGGAGCCGCCCGAAACGGCGGAAGACGCTCTCCTGCCGGTAGGGGATGCCATGCTTCTCGCACAGCGCCTTCACCTCTGGCTGGATGCGGGAGTATTGCCGCATCGGCAGATCGGGGAAGAGGTGGTGCTCGATCTGGTAGTTGAGCCAGCAGCTCATGTAGTCGGTGAACTCTCCGCCGCAGTGGTAGTTGGCCGAGCCCATCACCTGGGTGACATAAAACTCCTCCTTGCGGTCGTAGTGGAAGGAGAAGCGGTAGAGATCGTCAGCGGTGTGATTGGGGGCAATCACGAGGAAGGCATGAACGTTGGTGAACGCCTCGGCGAGGAGTTTGTTGAAAAGCACGTACCAAGCCGCGGTCGTTCCCAGGGGGAGGAATGCCAGCGGCACCAGCCCGAAGTGGAAGAGTCCATACGGGAGGTAACAACTCAGCCACAACCGCCGCACCGACCGACGGCGGAAGTCGACGAGATTCCGGATCGAAAGACGGGTGATGTGCTCGTGCCGCAGCCGCTTTCGGCTGTCGGGGTCGAGCACGCTCAGCGAGTTGGGGGCGTAGTAGATGATTTTCCAGGTGCAAGCCAAGACCGCGATCACGGCGAGTTTCATCCAGTTCGGCAGGGGCATGGCGCGAAGCGATTCCATGTTCCGCTCGGCCACGTCTGGGTCGGCATCCTCGCCGGTGTGATAGTGGTGGAGGAAGTTGTGCTCATGATCCCAGGCCGCGGGGAGGAGCCAGTCGAACCAGTCGACAAACCGCCGCCAGCCGCGGGCGAACACCCGGCTGGTGTAGCGGGGGGGGATCCCCGGCACCCGGTCGTAGCCGCGGTGGGTGATGTGGTGCGCCAGCAGCCAGCGGGTCATTTGCCCGAGGCTCAGGGCAAAGGCCGTGAGGGGATTGGGAAAGATCCAAGCGGTGGAATACCCAAGCAAGGTGGCGAGCTTGCCGTACGTTTCAATCCGCCGCAGGTGGGCAAAATCGGCCGGGCCGATCTGTCGGTAGGTGTCGGCCTTGAGCCGCTCGATGTCGGCGCAAAACCCGGCGACATTCATCCCTCCCAGGTCGCCAAGGGGCGCCAGTGGGGGAACGCGACGATGCCGGTGGGGAGCTGCTTGGGTGGGGGCTTCGGTGGGAGTCATGGGTCAGTAGGGAGTTGTGTGCCCCGATGGGGGCGGGTTAGTCGGCGCCGTCGCCGTCGATGAGGCCGCTCAAGCCGGTGCCGGACGCCGCCGGATGCCAGACCTTCCAAGCCCCTTGGCCACGGAGCCGGCCATACTCTTCCCAGGAGATCTCCGCTGCCACCGGCCAGGGGAGGGTGTTGGTCTCCGGGGCGTGAACAATCGAGAGGGAAATGTCGTTGCGCTTCCGTGAGCCCGGCTTGCTTTCCGAGACGACCGCGAGGAAGTCTGACGGGAGCACACCGGCCACGTCGGACGATCGCCACGACGATGCGAACGCGCAGCGGTAGAGCGGCGGGCGCGACCTTGCCGCGGTGGCATTGACGGCGGCGCCGATCGGTTGGCCGGGCTGAAGCGTCGCCTGCATCGCCCCTTCCTCCATGAAAGGCAGGATCTCCCATGTCCAGCCGCTGGGAAACCCGGGGCGCGGGGAAGGGGGGAGCGCCTTGTTTGCGTCGGCGTACATCTGGAGGCTGAGGTTGATCTGTGATTTATGGTTGACACACACCGTCCGCTGCGACGACATCCGCACCGCGTGGATCGCCGGCATGAGCATCGAGATCATCAGCCCGATGATCGCCAAGCAGACGAGCAACTCGACAAGCGACACGCCGCGGCGATCGGGGGAGCGGTGGGGTGCAAACAAGGTTCCGTCCTCCGGAAGCGTCCTATTTCGTCGGGTCGACCCGTTCGAAAACGACGAGCATCCTTCCGCTCCCCGCCGTGGCGGAGAAGTCGGCGGGGCGAGGCTTCCCCTGTTCGGCGATGCACAGCTTGCGGATCTTGCCGCTCATTTCGTAAATGCCAAACGCGGTCTGGCCGGCATTGTTTCCCTTGGTGGTCTTGAAGTCGATCGTCTTCGGGGTGACGGTGGGATCGATCGTGCTCGTCCCCTCGGCCACGTCTTTTCCGTCGACAAGGAGTGTCCATTCGCCGTCACGGCCGTTCTCGGTCGTGATCTTCTTGACGTCGTCGGCCCCCACGGGGTTGCCGTTGACCTCCAGCGAGATCGCCCGCCAAGTTCCCTCGATCGCCAGATGGTCCTTCTTTGTAGCCTCCTCCTTCGTGTCGGCCACGGTCTGGGCCAGCGCCATCAGCGGAGCGAGGCAGAGGATCGCGGCGCCGATGGCCGTAGCGCGGAAGAAGCGTGTGTTCATGGAAGCCCCCGGAGAAAAACGACGGAAAGTCCGAGAGCACACTGTAGCCCACCAGCGTGGCTCTGGTGAGCCCTCCGGCTCAACGCCCCGGTTGCGGCGGCCCGGCGGGGGCGAGCCTGGTCGACCCCTGGTGGTGGCGGGGGAAAAAGGGGCAGTGCCGGCAACCGCTCCCGCAGCACTGGCCGCGCCGGCGGTGAAAAGCCGCGGTGAAGACGACGTAGCCCTGCTCGACGGTGAAGTCGGGCTCGTCGGGCTCGACCGGGGACGGGGCTTCGTCGGGCATGACGGGGGCCGATGGGAGCGGAAGAAAGGCCTCGGAAGGCCAGCCCGCCAAAAAATGGGGGCTATAAAAAAGAAAAGGGCCCGCGGTTGGGGAAACCACGGGCCCAGAAGCGGCTATCGAAGTGAGGGTCTTTGGGGGGGAACAGCCGCTGAAGAGAAGCACTTGGACGGTGTGGCGGGCTGCCGGACGGCGCTCGCGACTTCCAGACTATAGCCGACTGGCGTCCCCGTGTCGAACACTTTTTTCACCACGTAATGCAGGGTTTTTCCTGCCGGCACGGATTTCTTGCACAATTCTCACAATCCTCCCGGCGTGGCTGCAGAAGCGGGGTCTTCGCCGCGGGGTAGCGTGGCCGATACATTGGGCACCTCCCCCCGATTCACCGCCTCACTGCACCGGAGCCCCGCCAATGGCCGCCCGCCCCGTCGATCCGTTCTCCGCCCGTGGCACGTTCGAGACCGGCTCTGGGCCGGCCACGCTCTACCGGCTGCGGGCGCTGGACGACGCGGGTGTGACCAACACCTCCCGGCTTCCCTATTCAATCCGGATGGTCCTCGAGGCGCTGCTGCGAACCTGCGACGACTACGAGGTGACCGAGGCCGACGTCCGGGCGCTGGCAACATGGAACGCCGTCAAGCCGGCAGAGTCGGAGATTCCTTTCAAGCCCGCGCGTGTCGTCCTCCAGGACTTCACCGGCGTGCCGTGCGTCGTCGATCTCGCGGCGATGCGCGCGGCGATGGAGCGGCTGGGGGGAGACCCGCGAAAGATCAACCCGCTGGTGCCGGTCGATCTGGTCATCGATCACTCCGTTCAGGTCGACCACTTCGGCACCCACCGGGCGCTGGAGGAGAACATCGCCATCGAGTTCGAGCGCAACGCCGAGCGCTACGCCTTCCTCCGCTGGGGGCAGCAGGCATTCCAGAACTTCCGCGTCGTTCCGCCGGCGATCGGGATCGTTCATCAGGTGAACCTCGAATACCTCGCCGGCTGCGTGTTTCTCCGCGATGATCCGGCGGCCACGGGTACGAAAAAGCTCCCCGTCGCCGTTCCCGATACCCTCGTCGGCACCGACAGCCACACGACGATGATCAACGGCCTGGGGGTTGTCGGCTGGGGCGTCGGCGGCATCGAGGCGGAGGCGGTGATGCTCGGCCAGGCGCTGTCGCTCCTCCTTCCCGAGGTGGTCGGCTTTGAGCTCACCGGCCGGCTCCCCTCCGGCGCCACCGCCACCGACCTCGTCCTGACGGTCACCGAGATCCTCCGCAAGGCGGGCGTGGTGGGGAAGTTCGTCGAGTTTTACGGGGCGGGGCTGGCCGGGATGTCGCTCGCCGACCGGGCGACGATTGCCAACATGGCGCCGGAATATGGGGCCACGATGGGCTTCTTCCCGATCGACGACGAGACGCTCGCCTACCTCCGGCTCACCGGCCGGCCGGACGCGACCGTCGAGCTCGTCGAACGCTACATGAAGGAGCAGGGGCTGTTCCGCACCCCCTCCGCTCCGACGCCCGAGTTCACGTCGACGTTGTCGCTCGATCTTTCCACGGTTGTCCCCTGTCTTGCCGGCCCGAAGCGGCCGCAGGACCGGGTGGTGCTCGGGGCGGTCAAGAAGACGTTTGCCGAATCGCTCACCGCCCCGACGGCGAAGCGTGGCTTCGCGCTTGATGCCGCTGCCCTGGCGAAGACCGGCACGGTGACAGAGAAAGGCCACAGCTCGACGATCCACCATGGCGCCGTCGTGATCGCCGCGATCACCAGCTGCACCAACACGAGCAACCCGAGCGTGATGGTCGCCGCGGGGCTCGTGGCGCGGAAGGCGGTGGCCCGCGGGCTCACCGTCAAGCCGTGGGTGAAGACGAGCCTCGCACCGGGATCGCGCGTCGTCACCGACTACCTCGAGAAGTCGGGGCTGGCCACCGATCTCGACACGCTCGGCTTCGAGACTGTCGGCTACGGCTGCACGACCTGCATCGGCAACTCCGGGCCCCTCCCGGAGCATGTCGCCAAGGCCGTGCAGGAGGGGGATCTCGTCGCCGCGGCGGTCCTCTCCGGCAATCGTAATTTTGAGGGCCGAGTCAATCCGCTCGTGAAGGCCAACTGGCTCGCCAGCCCCCCGCTGGTCGTCGCTTACGCCCTGGCCGGCACGACCGACATCGATCTCGACCATGAGCCGATCGGTACCGGCTCCGACGGCAAGCCGGTCTATCTGCGGGAGATCTGGCCAACGGCTGAAGAGGTGCGGAAGACGGTCGAAGCGGCCGTCGAGCCGGCGCAGTTCCAAAAGCGCTACGACAACGTGTGGGAGTCCAACCCGCGCTGGAACGCCGTGCCGACGAGCACCGGCGAGCTCTACGACTGGGATGCCAAGAGCACCTACATCCAAGAGCCGCCGTTCCTCTCCGACCTGACGCACGAGCTGAAGCCACCGCAGAGCGTGAAGGGTGCCCGCGTCCTCCTCGCTCTGGGGGACAGCGTCACCACCGACCATATCTCCCCCGCGGGGAGCATCGCCAAGGTGAGCCCGGCGGGCCACTACCTCGTCGAGCATGGTGTCCCCCCCGTCGACTTCAACAGCTACGGGGCCCGCCGCGGCAACGACCGGGTCATGACCCGAGGGACGTTTGCCAATATCCGCCTCCGCAATCTTCTCCTCCCCGGGACGGAAGGGGGGATCACCCGGCTCCTCCCCGGCACCGAGGTGATGCCGGTCTATGACGCGGCGATGAAGTACCGGGCCGACGGGACGCCACTGGTGGTCCTGGCCGGCACTGAATACGGCACCGGCAGCTCGCGCGACTGGGCCGCCAAGGGAACGATGCTCCTCGGCGTCCGGGTGGTCCTGGCGGCGAGTTTCGAGCGGATCCACCGCTCGAATCTCGTCGGGATGGGGGTCCTGCCGCTGGTCCTCCCCAAGCCGTGGCAGGAGCTCGGGCTGACCGGCGAGGAGACGTTCGACGTGCCGTTTGAGGGGCTCACGCCCAGAGCGTCCGTGCCGGTCGTGGCGACGCGCCCCGATGGCTCGAAGCTGACGATCAACTGCCTCGCCCGGATCGACACCCCGGTCGAGCTCGACCAATTCCGCTCCGGCGGCATCCTGCCGTTTGTGCTGCGGAAATTGCTCGCCACCTGAGCGTCGCCTGCAGAAGCGGGAAACAACGGGGCCGGAATGATTCCGCGATCGGTTCGATCGTTTTGATCGGCAGCCGTGCCGTCATGCGCACGGATTCCCGCTCGGCTGTTTCGTCCGGGCGCCGCAGCCGTGCGCTGGCGCGGCGCGGCCGGGGCACCGACAAAAGGTGGGTGCGAGGGGGGTGCGGAACGGAGTCGTTCCTGTACAGTAACGCGTGCTGTGAGGCGGTCACGGCAGGCGGCGCGTGGGAGACGCATCGTCGATGGCGCCGGAGAGAATCCGGCGTGCCGGAACGCGACGCGTCCGCCCGCGTAGGGAGTCGAAGAGCGTGATCATGGAGTTTTCGCCGGAGCACGGCGGGCGGGGCGTGGCGATCGGTGCGGCACTGCGGCCGGGGGCGGAGGCCTTCGTCCGCTCGCGCTCGAAGACGGCGATCACGCGTCTGGTGATCGAGGAGCTCGCGCGCTTCCAGCCGCGCGGTCGGCGCGCCGGCTTCTCCGACCGCTCGACCCTCGCTGACGCCGGCCTCGACGATGCGGCCTTCCTCGACGTCGTCAACCGGATCGAGGGGCGCTACGAGATGCGCTTCCGCGACGATTGGCTCCGCGGCATCCAGACCTGCGGCGATCTCGTCGACTGCATTGCCCGCCACATGGTCGATGCCGGTGATCCCGATACCTCCGCCGAGCCGCCGGCCAGCGGTGGCGAGCGCCCCGTCCACACGCCGACGACGCCCCCTCCCACCGGGGCCGATCCGTTCCCGGAAATCGGCGCCCTCGAGGCGCGGCTGCGTGGCCTCGAGCAGGCGGGACTGGCCAATCCCTTCCTCCGGGCCAATGAGCGCGTCCGCGGGCGCACGGCACGGATCGGCGGGCAAGATGTCATCAGCTTCACGAGCTTCGACTACCTCGGGCTCACCGGCCATCCGGACGTGACGCGGGCGGCGAAGGCCGCCATCGACCGCTTCGGCTGCAGCGCCTCGGCGAGCCGGATGGTCGGCGGCAACAACACCCTCCTCGACGACCTCGATCGGGAACTGGCGTCGTTCCTCGGCACCGAGTCTGCCACGGTCTTCCCTTGCGGCTACGGCACGAACGCTTCGGTCTTCGCCCACCTCTTCGGGGCGGAGGATCTGATCCTCTATGACGAGCTGGCCCACAACAGCATGGTCCAGGGGGCGGGGGCCTCGAAGGCGGGGAAGCGTTCGTTCCGCCACAACGATCACGACCAGCTCGACGCCTTGCTGCGCGACCTCCGCCCGAAATACCGGCGCGTCGTCGTGGCGATCGAGGGGGTCTACAGCATGGATGGCGATTACCCCGATCTGCCGCGGTTCCTTGAGGTCAAGCGTCGTCACGACGCGATGCTCTACGTCGATGAGGCCCATTCGGTGGGCACGATGGGGCCGGGGGGGCGCGGGATCTGCGACCACTTTGGCGTCGATCCCTCCGAGGGGGATCTGTGGATGGGAACGATCAGCAAGGCTCTGGGCGCCGGCGGCGGCTACCTCGCCGGCAACAAGCGGCTCATCCGCTACCTCGGCTACACGACGCCGTCGTTCGTCTTCTCCACGGCCTGCTCGCCGCCGAACGTGGCGGCGGCCCTCGAGGGGCTCAAAGTCATCCAGCGCGAGCCGTGGCGCGTGACGCGGCTGCGGGAGCGGTCGGAGCTGTTCCTGAAGCTCGCCGCCGACTGCGATCTCGACACCGGCTCCAGTGGCGACACGCCCGTCATCCCGGTCATCGTCGGCGGCTCGAACCGGGCGATCCTCGTCTCGCAATTGCTCCTCGAACGGGGCATCAATGCCCAGCCGATCCTCTATCCGGCCGTCCGTGAGTCGGCGGCCCGGGTCCGGTTCTTCCTCACCGCCGAGCACAGCGAGGATCAGATCGTGCGCACCGTGGAGGCGCTTGCGGAGGTTGTGCCAATGGCCACTCGGCTCATCGGCTGATCGGCGGGGCGGGCAAGGGATCCGAAGGTCTGTGGATCACGGCTCCGCCGCTGGATGCGACGGCCGACACGGGGGGAAAACCTCGGCTTTTTCGCCGGTGTCCCGAGTGGACAAAGGCCATGGATGGCTTTGACCACGGTCGGCAAAGATGCCGTCCTGCCAGGGGGGCGGGAAGCGGCGGACGATCCGGTCGGTGACGACCAGGAGCGCCGGCAGCATGACGAGCTCGGCCACCGTGGCGGCGGCCACTGCCGCGCAGGCGAGGATCCCGAAGCTCGCCAGCGAAGGCACTCGCGAGACGGTGACCGCGGCGAAGCCGATCGTGAGCACGACGCCGCCGAGGATGATCGCGTTGCCCGTCTCGGCCACCCCGCGGCGGATCGCCGACTCGATCGAAAGCCCTGGCCGGCGCTGTCGCTGGAGTGCCGTGAGGACGTGGACGGTGTCATCGACGGCGAGGCCGAGGCAGACGTTGAAGACGATCACCGTCGCCGGGTCGAGGTGCCTGCCGGTGGCGACCATCACTCCGCCGATCACCGCCAGGGGAAAGACGTTGGGGATGAGGCTGACCAGACCCGCCAGCGGGGAACGGAAGGCCAGCCCCAGGATCGTCCCGATCACGACGACCTCGAGGGCCAGGCTCGAGCCGAGATCGCGGACCAATTGCCGAACATTCCGCGCCGAGAGGACCGACATCCCGGCGAGCTGGAATCGCCACCCCGGATGGGAGGCCTCGAGGCCGACGAGCCCGGCATCGATCCGGTCATAGACCCGCTCGAGAGTCCGCGAGCCGATGTCACGGATCCGCGCCCGCACCACCGCCACCCGCGCCGTCTGGTCGACGAAGCCCGTGAAGTCCGCGGCGTCGAGTCGGCGCCGCGCCCGCTCGCCGATCGTCCCGGCCACCGTCGAGAGCGACACGGCCCGGATCGCCGGGTCAGCCGCCTCGAGAACGCCGTGCACGGCCGCGATCCCGTCGAGCACCCCCGGCTCCCGCCAGTCGAGCCCCTCCGGCCAGCGGACGACGACATCGGCCCCGAAGGCGCCACCGAACTCCTCGTCGACATGGAGCAGGGCCCGCGACGAGGCGGCGCCGCGCGGTAGGGCATCGGCGACCCGGTTGTCGGCATCGAGCCCGGCGGAGAGGAGGCCGAGGCCGAGCGTGGCGAGGAGGCCCACTGCGGCGATCCCCCGAGCGTGGCGCACCGACCAGCCGGCGAGGAAAGCCGCCAGCCGCGAGGCCCTGCGCGACGACCGGCCCAGCCGCATGCCCCGGAAGGCCGGGAGGGAGGCGAGAAGGGGGGTGAGGAGCGTCACCGCGGTGAAGCTCGCCAGTGCCCCCGCCGCCGCGGCGACGCCGAAGGTGCGCACCGCCTCGATCCGCGCCGCGGCCAGCGACGCAAAGCCGATCGCCGTCACCAGGCTCGTCAGGCCGCAGGCCGTGCCGACGCGCCGGATCGCCCCGGCCGAGGCGGCCGACGCCCCGATCCCCCGGCGGGCGCTGCGACGCATGTCCTCGATGAAGTGGATCGAGTCACACGTCCCCACGACGAGGGCCAGCGACGGCACGACGCTGGTGAGGATGTTGATCTTCGCGCCGCACAGGCCCAGCACCCCCATCGCCCACACCGCGCCGACCAGCGGCGGAACGCAGGCGACGACCGTCGAGGAGAAGCTCCGCGCCACGCTCGCCGAGAGGATCAGGGCCAGCGACATCCCCAGCGCGTTGAAGACGAGCATGTCGCGGCGGAGTGCCTGCGACGCCTCGGCCCGGAGGGCGGGGAGGCCAGTGAGCTCTGCCTCGAGCCCGTCGCGGTCCGCCAGCGCCCCCGAGATCCCCGCCAGGACCCCCTCGGCCGCCGCCGGGGTGTCGCGTCCGGGGAGGAGCCGGACGAGGATCAGAGCGCTGGCGGCATCGGCCGAGAGGAGGTGGCCGGCGATGAGCGGATGCCTCGAGCAGCGCGCAAGCGCCGCAGCACAGGCCTCCTCGTCGAGCGGCCCGGACACCCGGGGGATGACCGGGAGGAGGGCGCCGGCCATTCCCTGCCGCCGGACATCGAACATCGAGCGCACCCCCTCGACGCCGTCGATCCGCGCCAGGTCATCGACGAGGTCGCGCAGGTTCCCGAGGGTGACCGGGGCGAAGAGCGGGCCCGTCGTGGGGCGGACGCGGACAATGCAGTCGCGATCGGGGGCCCCGAAGCGCGCGGCGATCTCGTCGATGACGACGAAGTCGTCGCTGCCGTTGCGAAGGAGCGACCGGAGATCGTCGTCGATCCGCAGCCGGGAGAGCCCCACGGCGGCGAGGAGAGAGCAGACGACGGTCGCCAGGATCACCCGGCGTCGCCAGCCCGGGTCGGGGTCACCTCGGTCTCCTCCCGGCATGGGTCGCGGTCCTTCAGGAGGTGGAGCTCATCCGGATCGACGATCCATCCCCGGCAATTGGCCGCGCCGCAGCGGCAGCGGATCGAGGCATCGGCCGGCCAGCAGTAATCAATGAGGAGTTCCCCGCCCGGCTCGATGTCGCGGATCGTCTGGAGCCAGAGACGGTCCTCGACGACGACCTGTGGCTCGTCCTCGTCGAACCAATAGAAGAGTTCGCAGTTCGGATCGCAACTGTGATTCAGGAAGCGGAGCGGGGCGGAGGGCTCGAGCACCTTGCCGCTGGGCAGCTCCATGCAGTAGCTCGGGTCGGCGGGGTGATCGTCGCACACCTGGCCGAAGATCTCCCCGAGCACCATCCCCGATTTCAGCCGGCGGCGGGCGAAAACTCCGGTGCCGACATGGGTGGTGCCGGGCTGGACGAGCGTCAGCAGCCGCTCGCGGTCGGCACGGCGGGACGGCACGGCCTCATGGCTCATCGGTGGCAGGTCCGGGGGAGGTGGGGCGGGAGGAAGGCGGGCGGGTGTCGCGCGGGCCCCTGGAGGCGGAATCTAGCCGTCGGCCGCGACGGACGTCAACCATCCGACCGGGCGGGACGGTTGTGCCGAAGCGGCGCGCACCAGCGCCGCTGGCTCGACGGCCAAGGTCGAGCGGGTTGTGCCCTCGGTCGAACGACTCCCCGCGGGTATCCTTGCAGTCGGCCCTGAATCGCCACCCGCCGCGGTGGCCGCCACGACCGGAGGGAGACTTGATGAGCCGCGACAACCAGCGAGAGTTTCAGCCGGGGCACGTGGCCAAGCCGGACGAGGGAACGATCCTCGGCCATCCGCCGGGGCTGTTTCTCCTCTTCCTCGTCGAGATGTGGGAGCGCTTCAGCTACTACGGGATGCGCGGATT
>CAMBFA010000069.1 GCA_945865325.1 Candidatus Kuenenia stuttgartensis | reverse complement strand
AGGAGATGGGGATCGAGGCCTGCCAAGCTAGCGGCATCGAGGCTGACGGCGCCGTCGGCCAACCGGCGGGCATGTCGGTCGAGGAGATGTCCGGCCGCGCTATCGAGGGCTTTCGAAACGAGCCCCGCCTGATGCCCGAGGCGGACGAGCGCGGTGGTGGCCGCCGGCCAGGCCCCCGCCTCGAGACGCGGCAACACTTGGTGCCGGAGGAACGCCCGGGAGAAGCGCGGATCGGCGTTGGAGGCATCCTCACGCCACGCGAGCCCCAGATCGACGAGAAACCGGCGCAGACGGGCCCGGCGCACCCCGAGCAGGGGACGCAGAAGGGCCACGCCATCGACCAGCCGCCGAGCCGACTTCATCCCCGCCAATCCAGCCACCCCCGTCCCGCGCAGCGCTCGGTGGAGGATCGTCTCGGCCTGATCGTCGGCCGTGTGCGCCACGAGCAGATGCCGCGCGCCACGCTCGTGGGCGACCCTTCCGAGCCAGTCGTACCGGAGGCGCCGGGCGCGGGCCTCGAGCCCCTCGCCGCCGTTCCCCATGGCCCCCCCGATCTCGAGCCGCTCCGTCACGAGCGCCACGCCGAGCTCGGCGGCGAGGGCCGCGACGAAGCGGAGATCGTCATCGGCCTCGGGCCGCAGGCCGTGGTGCGCATGGGCGACGAGGATCCGTTCCGTCGTCCCCTTCCGCCGGGCGAGCGTCACCAACGCCACCAACAGCGCGACACTGTCGGCCCCACCGGAGACGCCGACGACCGCCGGCCACTCCCAGAATCCCTGCTGCGGCAGCGCTGCAGCGAGCGTCTCCGCAAGGTCTTGATCCGATCGGTCGTACGGGGAATCTGCCATGCCTTCCCATTTTGCCGCCGCGGCACGGCCTGCCGCCATCGGGCCCCCGAAAGCCGGCGTCAACGTGGGGGAAGGCGACCTTTCGCCACGGCCCTCTCGTGGCTAGAGTCCCGTCCCACCCGGCCCGGCCGCCCTCCGAGCGGCTGCTCCGGAGTCCACCCCCGAGGGATCTCGCATGTGCCCCGCCCGTGCCGTCGCTGAAGCCGGTTCCCGGTCATCGCGTCGCCCGCTTCTGGCTGGCGTCGGCCTGGCCGTCGCGTTGCTCTTGCCGGTGGCGTCCGGCTGCTCAACGCTCCTCACGGCGGCTTATCTCATCGCCCCGCAGGACACCCCGGCGGAATATAAGGGACTCAAAGGGAAGCATGTCGCGGTGATCTGCAAGCCGATCGTCGAGCTCGAGTTCAGCGATGCCGGATCCTCTCGGGAGTTGGCCGGCACCGTCGGCGCCCTGATCGAGAAAAACGTCCGCAAGACCCGCGTCATCAGTCAGGACGAGGTCGCCCGGTGGATCGACGAGAACTCCTGGATCGACTACCCCACCGTCGGGAAGTCGCTCGACGCCGACATGGTGGTGGGGATCGATCTGGAATCGTTCCGCATGCACGAGGGCTCGACGCTCTACCGGGGCCGCGCGAGCTTCACCGTAAGGGTGTTCGACGTCGCCGAGAAGAAGGTCGTGTTCACGAAGCGCTACGACGACTTTAGCTTTCCGACCGACGGCGCCATGCCGGTCAGCGATCGCTCCGAGGCGCAGTTTCGCGCCATGTTCCTCCAGATCCTCTCCCAGCGGATCTCGCGCAACTTCCACGCCTACGACAGCCGCGAAAGCTTCGCCGACGGCAATCTTACTTTCTGACTTCACGTGGCCCAAGCCATCCATGGCCTCCAACCGGCTGCCCCGACAGCCGGCACCGAAAGACTTGGGGGCGTGCAAACGCCACCGCCGAGCGGTCAGAGGTTCTTGAGATTCCGCTTCGGCTTGGGGGGCCCGAGCTTCCGCTTCTGGTCGTCGGTGGGGGGAGCGGGGACGTTGTTGTTATTGCCGGCATCGGCCATCTGCGGCGTGTTCACCCCGGTGAACCGCTCCGTCCACCGATAGCCCAACGGCGTCCGCAATTCCGTGGCGGCGAGTTGGGCCCACGGCGTGCCGGCGTGGTCGTGGACCACGCGCTCGAGGAGTTCGGAGGCCTGCTTGGCGAGTTTCTCCGTCTGCGAGCCGACGGTGACTTCATCGCTCGGCTCCAACTGCCAGGTGTCGCTCTTCTCGTCCTGGAACTTCATCCCCAGCTTGGCCTGGGCAAGCATCTGGTTATAGGCATCGGTGCGGACCTTCGCCGCGAGCACCCTCCCGAGTGCCAGGTCGTAGCCCGCCTGCCACCGTCGCTCCTTGATCGCCTCGCGCCCCGCGGCACCGGCCGTCAACGTGGCATGGATCGCATCGATCCGCGGCTGGGCCTTCGCGGCCGCCTTCTGGGCCTCGGAGAGGAGCCCTGCCAGGGACGGCTCGTCGCGCCTGGGGAACGTCATCACCGGCGACTCCATCGGCTGGATCTCGGTCGATCGGGCCGCCTCGACGAGCGCACGCTTGGCCTCGTTAGCGGCGATGTCCTGCTGGAGCTTCGCCGCTGAGACGTAATCGGGCTGATAGGTCTGCATCACGTCGGGGTCGAAGAAGTAGCGGATCTGCGCTGCCATCGGCGCCACCATCTGGTTGGTGACCCGGCCGCGCTCGCCGCTGTTGGGATGAACGCGAAAATAGATCCCGCCGGTCTCCGCACACAGCTTGGAGAGGCTGAAAGGCCCAAAGCCCGAGTCGATCGCCTCGTCCTCGCGGGCCCCGCTGCGAACACGGACCACCTCGGGGAAAAGCGTCTCGGGCCCCTGCTCGATGACCGCCCACTGCTCGTCCTCCCCGGCATCAAACTTGGGGTCGAACTCAACGTATTTCATCCGCACCTCGCGCATTCCGAACGGCGCCGGCACGCCGACGACATAGACGGGGATCCCGAGCTTGCGGCAGTGCTGTGCCGTCTGATCGGCGAGTTGCTGGTCGTTCCCCACCTCGTCGGTGAAGGCGACGATCATGACATTCTTCTTCGGTGCGGAGGTGCGGTAGATCCTCGCGCTGTCGGCGGCGGCCCGGATCGCGGCGAAGGTCATCTCGACGCCGGAATCGTCAACCGGCACCGAATCGATCGCCCGGATCACCTCGGCCACGTCGTCGGTCGGCTTCTTGGTGACCAGCGAAACGTTCTTGCCGAACGCGACGACGAGGTTTTGGAGATCGGGACGGTGCCGCTGCGAGCGGTCGGCCCCGAGCTCCTGGAACACCCGCTCCAGCCGGCTGGCGATCTCCTTCCGCTGGGCCGAGAGGCTGACCGACTGGTCGAACACCCACACGACGACCGTCGGCCGCTGCTGGAGCGAAGCGTCGATCTCGGCAGTCAACCGGTCGACGGCCCCGGCAGCGCCGCTGGTCGTCGCCCCGACCGCCCCCCGGACAACAATCGCTTGGTCGATCTCGGTGGCGGTGGGGAGCGCATCGAGCGGGTCGACCTGAATGTCGCCGACGAGCTCCGGGATGGCCTCCACGGGCGTCATCGAAACGGTGTCGAGGACCGGGGCCAGCGACTGGGCGACATCAGCCGACTGATCCTCGCCGGCGGCACCGGTCTCCTCCGGCATGTCGCTGACGATCATCTCCTGCGGCGCCAGATCGATCTCGTCGTCACGCTCCAGCGGCGTCTCGATGACGGTCACGGACGGACGGGTCGGCGGCGGCGTGGCGACACCGGCCAGCGCCAGCACGAGCAGGAGCACGACATGGAGCACGAGGCTGGCAGCGAGTGCCGGAAGGTCGCGCGACAGGATTGCGGCAGTCTCCATCGCCCCGTCGTCGGGGCCTTCCGGCTCTCCATCTGCGGTGATGTGGCGTGCCATGCTTCCCCCTCGGCGTCAGCGGCCCGACCCCTCACGGGCTTGGGCGGAATCCCAGTTGGATTCTACCCAATCCGACGGGGAGAAACGCGATCCAGGTCGATTTTCCCCGTGGCTGGCCTAACTCTCCCCGCCGTCAGGGGAGGCGCAGGTCCATTCCGGCCACCAGGAGGGCCGGACTGCGGAGCTGATCGCGATTGGCCTCCCACAGCCGGGCGGCCATGGCACGGTCACCATAGAACCGTTCCGCGAGGCTCTCGAGAGACTCTCCCGGCGCGACCCGGACCCGAGCCGGGCGGCTTGCCGGCTCGATCGGCGCCCCCCCGCCGGCGAGCCCCCGCTGACGGACCGCGGGAGGAACCCAGGTGGGGGGAATGCGGAGCGAGAGCCCGATCGGCAGGACTGCCGGATCGGCCAGCCGGTCACGGTTCGCCGACCAGATCGCCTCCGCAGCACCGGGGTGACCGTAGAGACGGGTTGCGATCGAGGTCAGATCGTCACCGTCCCGGATCGTGTATTGGCTGGGAGCGGCCGATGCCGCCGGCGTTATCGCCACCGGCACGCTGCCGGCCCCCGGCGAAAAGGACGTGTCGAGCGGCACCGGATGGATCTCGGCCGACACGGTGCGGATCATTCCCCCACCCGACATCTGCCCCATCGCCAACATCGCCTGACCGTCACGGGTGGGGGTGCTGACCGCCAGCGGCGCCGGCGCTGACACATCCAGGAGAGGGGGTGGGGGAACGTCGAGGGTCGAGCGGTAGGTGCTGTTGAAAGCGGGGGGGGCGAGCGTCAGATCGGTCGGCGACGCCGGGAGCACGTCCGGAGGTGGCGGCGGCTGATAGCCCGCCGAGGGGGCGTGGAGATCGTCGGCCGGGAGAGGAAGGCCGACCGCCTCCTGGGGAGCGGCCCCGTCGGGGGCGCCGACGACCGCGGAGCGGGCATCGGGAATGCAGTAACCACCGGCCCGCGCGGGGCCCGGAGCGGACACCGGGCCCGCTCCCGCCCAGGCTGCCGGGCCCGCCGAAGCCGACTGTGGCTCCGATTCGACGCCGTTGGCCGCGCCCCGATGGGCCTCGACGAGCCGCGTGGCCATCGGTGCGGCCAGCGAGACCCCGGTCACGACCATCACCAATCCGGTCAGGAACCTTACGGTGCGCATCATCGATCCTGCTTCCCCGAGGCCTCGTGCCGTCAGCGAGTCATCCGGAAAAACTCTAGCCCGTGGATGATCGGGAGGTGGCCCGACCGGGGCGCAAAGGGACTTCAATCCCCGTTGGCCGGGGTGCCTCGACCCGCACGGTCGGAAAAGTCGCAGGCCGCGGGGGACGGCCCCCCGCGGCCCGGCCGATGTCAGGCAACCCCGGCCGCACGGGAAGCCCCGGCACCCGATGGCACCTCGCCGAACCAACGCTGCAGCCAGAGCACGATCGGGGAGGCGATGTAGATCGTGCTGTAGGTACCGGTGATGATCCCCACGAGCATCGTGAAGGCGAAGGCATGGATCCCCGTCCCCCCGAACAGGAACAGGATCAGGGTCGCCAGGAGCGCCGTGCCGGAGGTCAGAACGGTGCGGCTGAGCGTCTGATTGACCGCCTTGTCGATCATTGCAGCGGAGACGTACTGGGCCTTGCCGCGCAGCTCGCGGAGCCGGTCAAAGATCACGATCGTGTCGTTGATCGAGAACCCGATGATCGTGAGGAGCGCGGCGACGACGTCGAGGCTGATCTTGAAGTCGTCGACGAGGGCCCAGCCGAGGAACGGCGCCACGTAGTGCGACATCGCCAGGCAGGCGACCGCCACGAGAACGTCGTGGAGGAGGGCCACGACCGCCGCCAGGCCGAAGGCGACATTCTGGAACCGCAGCCAGACATAGAGCACGATGATCCCCAGGCTGGCCAGGAGCGCGTAGACCGCGGTCACCTTCGTGTTACCGGCGACTTTCCCACCAATGGAGTTGGCGGAGTAGTAGACCGGCGTGCCGGCGAGATCAGCCTTCATTCGCGTCAGCACCCGCGTCGTCGTCTCGGCATCCATCCCCGCGGAGAGACTCCACCTCTCGTAAGGCTTGGAGCGGGCGACGGCGCCCTCCGCCTCAACCGCGAACGGGACAGCCCCGACCCCCTCAGCGGCGAGGGTGGTCTCGATCGTTTCCCGGAGCGTTGCCTGGTTGATCTTCGAGGGAAAGGTGAGCTTGGCGGTCGTCCGGGCCGTCGCGGCCTCCTGCCCTTCGGCCGGCGGCACGGTGGCCACGTCTCCGTACGACATCTCGTAGGTCAGAAGGCTGTCGGGGAACACCGACTGGAGCGTCTTTTGGACCTCCGCGGTGTCACGCAGCGACGTGTCGACCTTGAACCGCGTCTGCGACTCCCCGTCGACGCTCACCGAGCTCACCGCCGTGTCGGGGAGCGCCTTCACCGCAGCCCGGACCTCGGCGATGTCGGGGCCCTTGTCGGGCTTGAACGCCACCTGGACACTCGTGCCACCGGTGAAGTCGATGTCAAACAGCCCCTGCCCACGCTGAGCCGAAGCGGCCAGGCCGGCGAGGATGAAGAGCGTCGAGCCGAGGATCGCCGGCTTCATCCAGCGGACGAACTCGAAGTTTGTGACGCCGAAGATCCGGGCCATGTTGAGCCGGCGGATCCAGCCTTTGCGCTCGGCGAGATCGAACATCACACGGGAGCAGAACACGGCCGTGAACAGGTTCAGCACCAGGCCGAGGATGAGCGTGATCGCAAACCCCTTCAGCTGATCGGTGCCGATGAAGAACAGGACGATGCCGGTGATCACCGTTGTCAGGTTGGAATCGAGGATCGTGGAGAAGGCCCGCTGGAATCCGTTGCGGATCGCCATCCGCAGCGCCGCCCCGCGGTCGGTCTCCTCGCGCATCCGCTCGTAGATCAGCACGTTGGCGTCGACCGCCATCCCGACCGACAACACCAGCCCTGCGAGCCCCGCGAGGGTGAACGCGGCCTTGACCGAGATCATGAGGGCGACGACGAGGATGATGTTCAGCACCACCGCGAGGTCGGCAACGAAGCCGGAGAAGCGGTAGTAGGCGAGCATGAAGGCGAGGACAACGATCGTCGCCAGGAGCATCGCCCGGGCGCCGGAGCGGATTGTGTCGGCCCCGAGTTGCGGGCTGATCCGCTGCTCGCTGACCGGATCGCTGTAGAGCGCCGTCGGCAGGCTCCCGGCATTGAGCACCTCGACGATCTCGTCGACGTCCCGCTGCCGGAAACTGCCGGTGATCTGGCCGTTGGAGGAGATCGTGCTGCGGATCGCCGGGGCCGAGAGCAATTCGCCATCGAGAATGATCCCCAGGCTGCTGGTCAGGCCGTTGGCCGGATCGGGGAGATTTTTGCCGGTGAGCTCGGTGAACAGGCTCGCTCCAGAGGCATTAAACGCGAAATTCACACACGGGGAGAGGGATTGCGTGTCGATGCTCGACGAGGCCCTCGTCAGGTAGCCGCCGGTGACGTTGAGGCGATCGAGGATGACCAAGACCTCGATGCTCCCGTCGGAGGCCAGCCTGGTCACGAGCCTTCCCCGTTCATCCTCGTCGAACTTTTCAGTGTTGAGGAGAATCCAGCGGCCGACCGGAATGCCCCCTTCGACGACCGACTCGCCGACGGATTGCTCCGCCAACTTGATGACGCGATTGTGACTCGGATTGGCACGATTGGCGGTGATCCGGAACTCGAGCACGCCCGACTTCGAGACCACCTTCTTGATGGAATCGACCTCCGATTGGTCGACCTCCGGAACGATCACCTCGAGCTGATCGAGGCCGTAGCGGCGGACGGTGACTTCCTTCTGCCCGCCCGGATTGACGCGCCGGGCCACGGCCGCGACGAGTTTGTCCATGTCGACCGCGGCCTGCCGCCCCTCAACTTCGAACTCGAGGTCGAGCGACTGGCCATCATCCAGCGGGGCCTTCGCCAAGCGGACCTTCGCACCGCCGAAATCGAGCTTCGTGACGTCGTCGACGAACGACTGCCGCGCGGCTTTGTCGGTCGTCTTCAGCGCAACGGCGATCCGGCCGTCGGGCTTGCGGGTCGCCGTGCCGAGGCGCCCCTCGCGGTCGTCCAGAAGCGTTTCGATCTTCTCGATCGCCTCCTCGACCTGCCCGCGGACCTGTTTCGAGGCATCGACTTCATAGACGAGGATCACCCCCCCCTTGAGGTCGATGCCAAGACGCGGCGGCCACCCCAGCGCGATGATCGCCAGGCCGGCGAAGAGCGCCGTGAGCACGGTCGCCAGCCGCCCCCACATGTCGGAGACGCGCAGCGTCTTGGCGAGGAACCAGGCGAGGATCGTCGGAACCGCGATCGTGAGGAGCGCCGACAGCAGGAGCCCGGCCCCCGTCCGCCACCACGGGAGGGCGGCGGCGGCCGCAGTGGCGGCGGCAACATCGGGGGCGGCGGCAGCGGCAGCCTGGGCGAGGGGGAGGACGAAGGACGGAAGCATGGGTCGCAGACTCACTTTCGGGTCGGAACGGGATTCGGGGGGGGTGGGGCGGGGTCCGGGGAGGGCGGTCGTCACCCGCTCGACGCGGCAGATTCTGTCGATCCGTCGAGCACCGACGCGATCGACGACAGGGCCACCTGGATCTTCACGTTGGCGGCGTCATCCACCTTGAGGGTCACGCGACCGGAGTCCCGGTCGACGTTGGCCACGGTGCCGTAGATACCGGCCGACGTCAGGACGCGGTCGTTTTTCTTGAGGGCGGCGAGGAGATCTTGTTGCCGCTTCAGCCGCTCGCGCTCCGGCTTGTAGAGGAGCGTCCAGGCCGCCACGCCGACGAGGAGGAACGGCAAGACCTGGAGGATGAGTTGCTGCGGGGTCGCCGGCGCCTGCCCCTGGCCGAACAACAAAGCGCCGGCGGTGGAAGGGAGGAAGAACGGCATGATGGTGCGGGGACCCTGCAGGCGGACACAGCCGGGGCGCGGGGCCGCCGACGGAGCGTGAGGAAAACCGCAAATGTATCGGCCCCGGCGCACGACCGACAAGAGCGACCGATGGCCCGGCCGGACGACGGGGCGTCCGGCCCCGACAAGGGACCGGGAAGGCCCCCTCTCGACCGATTTCAACCCCGGTCCTTCATCGACCGCAGCCCGTCGAGGATTTCCCGGGCAACCGCCTCGAAACGCCCTGCCACGATCGCCTCTCGGAGTCGCGCCACGAGCCGCTGGTAGAAGGTGAGGTTGTGGATCGACGCCAGGATCGGCCCGAGCATCTCCCCGGCGAGGAACAGGTGGCGGAGGTAATCCCTCCCATGCCGGCAGGCGGGGCAGGGGCAATCGGCCTCGAGGGGACGGCGGTCGAGCGCATGGCAGGCGTTGCGCAGTCGGATCGGGCCGGCAAAGGTGTAGACGAGCGAATTGCGCCCGCAGCGGGTGGGGAGGACGCAATCAAACATGTCGATCCCGGTGCCGATCGCCTCGATGATGTCGGCCGGTTGCCCGACCCCCATCAGATAGCGGGGGCAGTCCGCCGGGAGTCGCGGCACGGTGGCCCGCAGCGTCGCCACCATCGCCTCCGGGCCCTCGCCGACGGAGAGCCCACCGACGGCATACCCGGGGAAACCGATCTCCTGGAGCCGGTCGGCACTCTCGGCGCGGAGATCGGCATCGAGCCCCCCCTGGACGATCCCGAACAGCGCCTGATCGGGGCGCTGATGGGCGATGTGGCAGCGCCGCGCCCAGCGGATCGAGCGTTCCATCGCGTCGGCGACGGTGTCGCGGTCGGCGGGGAGGGCGATGACATGGTCGAGTTGCATCGCGACGTCGGCGCCGATCCGCTCCTGGATCCGCATCGAAGCCTCGGGAGTGAACGCGACGGCGCGTCCATCGATGTGCGAGCGGAAGTACGCCCCCTCCTCGGTCACCTTCACCTGCTTGGCGAGGCTGAAAACCTGAAACCCACCGCTGTCGGTGAGCATCGGCCCATCCCACCCCATGAACGCTGCGACCCCGCCGGCCGCCCCGACCACCTCCTCGCCGGGACGCAGATGAAGGTGGTAGGCATTGGCCAGCACCATGCCCGCGCCGGTGCCGGCGACCCGCCCGATGTCGACCCCCTTGACCGTCGCCGCCGTCGCCACCGGCATGAACAATGGCGTGGGGACCGCCCCCCGGGGGGTGATGAGCGTCCCGGCCCGGGCCCCATCCGAAGTCGCCTGCTGTGACCAGCGCACCGGAGGGCTGGCCACCCCCTGCCCCGCTCGATCGTGGTCGTTCACGCTTCCCCCGTTCTCGCTGGCATCCGTCAGCCCGGGAGGATCGGCGCCTTGCCGATGCAATGGTAGGTGAACCCACGGGATCGCATCTCGGCCGGCGCGTAGAGGTTGCGGCCGTCGAAGATGACCTTCGCCCCGAGCCGCGCGGCCATCTCGTCGAAGTCGGGCCGGCGGAACTCCCCCCACTCGGTCACAATCACGAGACAATCGGCCCCGTCGAGCGCTTCCATCGGGCGCTCCGCGTAAGTCAGGCGGTCGCCGTAGAGGGCCCGGACGTTCTCCATCGCCTCGGGATCATGGACGGCGACCGTCGCTCCGCCGGCGAGGAGGTGGTCGATGAGATCGAGCGCCGGGGCGTCACGGATGTCGTCGGTGCGGGGCTTGAACGCCAGCCCCCACAACGCCACCCGGCGGCCGGAGAGCTTCCCACCGAAGTGGGCGTCGAGTTTGGCACCGAGCACCAGCTTCTGGGCGACGTTCGTGTCATGGACGGCGGAGAGGACGCGCGGAGAGAGCCCTTGGGCCCGGGCCATCGCCGCCAGCGCCTGAACATCCTTGGGGAAACAACTCCCGCCGTACCCGGCTCCCGGAAAGAGGAAGGCGAAACCGATCCGGTTATCATGACCGATCCCGCGGCGGACGTCGTCGATGTCGGCATCGATCCGCTCGCAGAGATTCGCCACCTCGTTGATGAAGCTGATCTTCGTCGACAACAGCGCGTTGGCGACATATTTCGTCATCTCCGCGCTCTCCGGCGACATCACCAAGAACGGATGCTCCGTGCGGAGATAGGGGGCGTAGAGATTCCGCAGCAGTTCGCCGTCGGCGGGATTGCGGACCCCGACGACAACCCGGTCGGGCCGCTGGAAGTCGTCGATCGCGGCCCCCTCCTTGAGAAACTCAGGATTGCTCGCCACGCGGCAGACCCGGCCGGTGGCGGCCCGCAAGCGAGCCTCGATCCCAGCGCAGGTCCCAACCGGGACGGTGCTCTTCGTGACGACCAGCGCCGCCGGGTCGAGATGCGGAGCGATCGATTCGGTCACCTTCCAGAGGGCCGTGAGATCGGCCGAGCCGTCAGCCGCGGGAGGGGTGCCGACGGCGAGGAAGACGATCTCCGCCCGACTCATCGCCGCCGCGGCGTCGGTGGTGAACCGGAGACGGCCGGCGTGGACGTTGCGTGAGACGAGCTCTTCGAGGCCCGGCTCGTAGATCGGAATGTCGCCACGATTGAGCCTGGCGATCTTGTCGGCGTTGATGTCGAGGCAGGTGACGACGTTGCCGCTGTCGGCGAAACAGGTTCCAGAAACGAGCCCGACGTAGCCCGTTCCCACCACCGCGATCCGCATGACGACCTCTCGAGTGAGTCCGGTTGATTGATCCAGCCACCGTCAAAAGCGCGCCTCGGCCGGCAGACGCCGGGCCCGCGGCAACGATCGAGCCTTCCGTCACGCCCGCGTCAGGTCGCCGGTGCGTCTGGCTTGGTGGCGGTGGGGCCGCCGCCCACCACCGGCGCATCACCGCCATCGATCGGCCCGTCCCCCTCGGCGAGATCGCCATCCTCCAACTCGCTCGGCGGCACCGGCACCACGGCGGCCAGGGTGTCGCCATCATCCAGACGCATGATCCTCACCCCTTGGGTGTTGCGCCCGATGGACTTGATCTCGGCGACGTTCACCCGCTGGATCTTGCCGCGCGAGGTCATCATCAAGACCTGATCGCCATCCTTGACGGCCACCACAGAGACGACCTCGCCATTGCGCTGCGTTGTCTTGATGTCGCGCACCCCCTTGCCGCCACGGTGCTGGGTGCGGTAGCGCATGCCACTCGACCCGCCCTCGCCGGCATCATCGCCGCCGCTCTCTTCGCCCTCGGGAAGAGCTTCGATGACGGCTTCGGTAACGGCTTCTTCGCCATCCCCCTCGGGCCCCGGGCCGGTGAGCTCCGTGCCCGGCCCGAACGGCGTCCGCTTGCCGTGGCCGTGGGTGCAGACCGTCAGCAGCGTCGCCTCCGGGTCGGCGACCACCATTCCCACGAGCCGATCGCCCGACGACAGCTTGATCCCGCGCACGCCGCTGGTGTCGCGCCCCATCGGGCGCGCGTCGGATTCGGGGAAGCGGATCGCCATCCCCTTCGCGGTGGAGAGGACGAGCTCGTCCCCCGGCCGCGTGATCACGGCGTCGACGAGCTCGTCTCCGTCGCGGAGCTTGACGGCGATCAGCCCCTTCGTGCGCCGCCGCTTGTATTCCTCGAGCGGGGTCTTCTTCACGACCCCGCTGCGAGTGGCGAGCATGAGGAACTGCCCCGAATCCTCGAAGCCCGACACCGCGCGGCAGTCGGCCACCTTCTCCCCCTTTTCAAACTCGAGGAGGTTGACCAGGGCCCGCCCCTTGGCGTCGCGGGCGAGCTCGGGCAACTCGAAGACGCGGAGCGTGAACACCTTTCCGTGCGTCGTGAACACGAGGAGGAAGTCGTGGGTGCTGGCCACGAACAGGTGCTCGATCGGATCCTCTTCGTCGCTCCGGGCACCGGTCAGCCCCTTCCCCCCGCGGCGCTGGGCCCGGTAGGTGTCGGCGGCAGTACGCTTCACGTACCCGGCCCGGCTGATCGTCACGACCATCGTCGCTTCGGTGATCAGCTCGGCCATATCGCGGATATCACCCGCCTCGCCGCTGATCTCGGTGCGCCGATCGTCGCCATGTTTTTCGGCGAGCTCGACGAGCTCCGAGCGGATCACGCCGCGGATGTTCGTCTCGCTGGCGAGGAGCCGGCGGAAGTCGCCAATCTTGCCGAGCAGTTCGCTGTGTTCGCCGGAGAGTTTCTCCTGTTCGAGATTGACCAATTGCCCGAGGGTGAGCCGGAGAATGGCGTCGGCTTGGACGGTGGAGAGGCCATAGGCCTCCGACACCCCACGCTCCTCTTGGAGCACCGCGAAGCCCTCCGGACCGAGGGCGCGCTCGAGGAGCGCCGCCGGAGCCTCGATCTTAGTCAGCCGTTCCTTCGCCTCGGCCTGGGAGCGGGAGCTGCGGATGATCCGGATCACCTCGTCGAGGTTCGCCAGCGCCACGAGCAAACCCTCGAGGGTGTGCTTGCGGCTGCGGGCCTTTTGGAGGAGGTGCTGGGTGCGCCGGCGGAGGACCGACGTGCGGTGACGCAGAAACTCCTCGAGAATGTTTTTGAGCGTGAGGATCCGCGGCTTGCCGTCGACGAGTGCCAGCAAGATGAGCGAGAAGGTCGTCTGGAGCGGGGAGAACTGGTAGAGCTGATTCAGCACGACCTCGGGGTCGGCGTCGCGCTTCAACTCCAGCACGAGCCGGACCGGTTCCTTCAGATCGCTCTCGTTGCGGATCGCCGAGATCCCCCGGATCCGATCCTCATTGACAAGCTCGGCGATCTTCTCCTCGATTGCGTCCCGGCTCTGCTGGTAGGGGACTTCCGTGACCACGATCCGGTTGCGGTTCTTGGCGAACTCCTCGACCGTGGCCCGGGCCCGGAGGGTGATCGTGCTCCGGCCGGTGGCGTAGCCGCGGGCCAGCGCTTCGCGCCCCATCACGATCCCGCCGGTGGGAAAATCGGGGCCCGGCACGATCTGGAGCAGTTGACCGAGGGTGATGCCGGGGTCGTCGATGAGCGCGACCAGTGCCCGGCAGACCTCGCCGAGGTTGTGAGGGGGGATGCTCGTCGCCATGCCGACGGCGATGCCGCCGGCGCCGTTGACGAGGAGGTTGGGGAACCGCCCCGGCAGGACGACCGGCTCGGTGTTCCGCTCGTCGTAGGTGGGGATGTAGTCAACGGTATCGAGGTCGAGATCGGCGAGCATCATCGCCGCGATCGGCGACAGCCGGGCCTCGGTGTACCGCATGGCGGCCGCAGGGAGGCCGGCGATCGAGCCGAAATTGCCCTGTTTGTCGATGAGCACATGCCGCATGTTCCATTCCTGGGCCATGCGCACGAGGGTGGGATAGATGACACTCTCGCCGTGCGGGTGGTAATTGCCGCTGGTGTCGCCGGAGATCTTGGCGCACTTCACCCGGGAGGCGCCGGGAGTGAGATTGAGGTCGTTCATCGCCACGAGGATGCGGCGCTGCGATGGCTTGAGCCCGTCACGGACATCGGGCAGCGCCCGGGCCACGATGACGCTCATCGCGTAGGTCAGGTAGCTGTCCTTCAGTTCCTGCTCGATCGGCAGCTCGATCAGCCGCCCACCGGCACTGTCGCGGAGCACACCCGGCTCGTCCGCCCGACTGCCGGCCGGCCCACCGGCCCCACTCGGAGGCCCCCCGGCCCCCGGTTCCTGGTCGTCCGATTGCTCGTCTGCCAACGGCCACTCTCCCAGCTTCCGCGTCGGCGGGAAACCGCCGTAAAAGCTTGAACATACCCGTCTTGCAGGCGGGGTCAACCGGCCCCGGAACGCCGCCAAACCAGCCTCCAAACCAGCCTCCAAACTGGGCCTGCGGCGGGGGCCGGATGGCTTGACCTGCCCGGTGGCTCCCCCTACTGTCCCCGCCCCGCGCGACCACCCGACCGCGCGGTTGCGTTCGTCCCCCCCCCCCGGGAAGGTGCCCCGCCGTGATCCCGCCGCGTCTGCACGCCGTTGCCGTTGCCGTTGCCGCGGCGCTGGTGCTCCTCACGAATCTGGGGGGGCCGGCGCTGTGGGACGAGGACGAACCGAAGAACGCAGCCTGCTCGCTGGCCATGCTCGAGCGGGGGGATTGGGTCGTCCCGACCTTCAATGGCCGCCTCCGGGTTGAGAAGCCGGCCCTCGTCAATTGGCTCCACCTGGCCGGCTTCGCCCTGGCCGGGCGCACCGAGACCGGGGCCCGCCTCGGGTCGGCGATCCTCACAACCATCACCTGCCTGATCGTCTGGCAGATTGCCCGGCGCTGCTGCGGCGCCCCGGCGGGCCTCGTCGCCGGGCTCGCCATGGCCACGTGCGTCTGGACGGCGGTGGGGGGGCGGTCCGCCACCCCCGACGCCCCCCTCGTCTTTTTCACGACGCTCAGCCTGTGGTGCTTCGTGATGGGACACCGTCGGGCGGGAGGCCAGCTCGGGCCCGGATGGACGTCGTGGCCCTGGGCCGTGAGCTGTGGCACCGCCCTCGGCGGAGCCGTGCTCGCCAAAGGCCCCGTCGGTCTGGCCATCCCACTTCTGGCCTTCACGATCTTCACGCTCTGGCAGGCTTGGGATGACCAGGCTTCCCCCATTCCCCGGATCCCCCGACTGTGGCGGGCCGTCATGGGCCTCCGCCTCCCGTTGATCGCGGCAACCGCGACGGCCGTCGCCCTCCCCTGGTACACCGCCGTCACCGTCCGCACCGGCGGCGCTTGGCTGAACGGCTTCCTTTTCGTCCACAATGTCGGGCGCTTCCAGGCTCCGATGGAGGGGCACGACGGTTCGGCCTTCGCCTACTACCCAGCCGTGCTTGCCATCGGCTTCTTTCCCTGGTCGATCGTGCTCGCCGCGGCGCTCGTCCACGCCGCCGTGATCGTCGGCCCCACAGCCGGGCCCGTCGGCGAACCGGCTGCAGCGCGGCGGGATGCGATCCGACTGATGATTTGCTGGCTGGCGGCGTGGCTGGGGGTGTTTTCGGCCGCAGGGACAAAGCTGCCCGGCTACATCTGGCCCGCCTATCCGGCGCTGGCCATCATCACCGGGGATCTCCTCGCCTCGTGGGGCGCCGGCGAAGCAATCTGCACCCGGTGGTGCCGGCTCCCGGACCGAGCCCTCGAGGGGGTGATGCGGCTAGCCTGGTCGATTCTGTTCCTCGCCGGACTCGGGCTCGGGATCGCCCTGACGCTCGCCGCCACCGCGGGGATTCCCCAGCTTGCCATCCTGGCCCCCATCGGCCTGATCCCGATGGCGGCGGCCGCTGCGGCCTGGATCCTCCAATCACAGGGACGGCGGCAGGCGTCCCTCGGCGCCCTAGCGGTCAGCGCCTGCCTCGTGGTCACGCTCCTGGCGGCGGTGGGAAGCGATGTCGTCGGCGGAGCCCGGGCGGCCCGACGCCTCGTCGACTCCCTCGGCGCCCGGCCCGCCGCGGGCGCGTGGGCCGGCTTCGGGAGCGTTCCGCCGAGCGTCGTCTTCTACGCCGCCGACACGATCCCCCAACTCCATTCCACCGAAGCCGTCAGCGATCATCTCGGGGCACGCCCTGACGCCCACCTCCTCGTCGACGCCCGCTTCGAGATGAATCTTCCCTCCCCCCTTCCCCTCGGCTACGGCGTGATCGCCCGGGAGCAGCCGCTCTTCGGCCCCGGCCTCCTCGTCATCGGCCCGCGCGCCGCGGCGGTCGCCCCTTCCCTCGCCCCGAGTCCGGAGCCCCCCCTGGCATGGCTGCCACCAGCCCCACCCCGATGAACAGCCCCATCAGCCACCGAGGTCCGATGAACAACCAACGGCCGGCCAGACCGTCGATCGATGGGCGCGGCCCGGCACTGCGGCACCCGCTCGTGGTGGTCGTCGTGGCCGCGGCGGTGACGCTGGCGGTCGGCTTCGCCCCGATGCCGTTTTGGGACGAGGACGAACCGCGCTTCGCGGCGATCGCGCGGACGATGCTCGAGACGGGCGACTGGGTCGTCCCGATGCACAACGACACGCTCGCCGTCGACAAACCGGTGCTCATGCACTGGTGTATGGCCGCCTGCTACCGGCTGTTCGGCGTCTCCGAGATCCCCGCCCGGATCCCCTCGGCCCTGGCGGCCCTCGCCACGGCGCTCGCCCTGCTCCGTGCTGGCACGGTCTGGTTCTCCCCTCGCACCGGCGTGGTGGCGGCGCTGGCCTGGATTGGGTGCCTCCTGGTCGGGATCGAGTCCCATGCTGCCACCCCGGATGCGATCCTCACCGCGCTGACAACCTGGATGACGGTCCTCGCCGCCGAGTCCCTCCTTGGCCCCACTTCCACCGGCTCCAATTCCACCGGCTCCAACTCGACCGTTCCCCGGGGCGCGAGCCCGCCGCGGCTCCCCGCCGGCCGGGCCGCTCTGATCGGAGCCCTCGGCGGCCTCGCCGTCCTCTGCAAGGGGCCGGTCGGCTTCGTCGGACCGCTGGCGGTGATCCTCCCGTGGGTCGCGGCGCTGGCCTGGCAGGCCGGCCGTGATCCATCCGCGTCGGTCGGCCGGCAGATGCGCGCCGCGATCAGGGCCGGCCTCGGGGCGGTGGCGTTCATTCGTCCGCTGATCCTCATCCTCGCGATGCTCGCCGTCGCCGCTCCCTGGTATGTGGCGGTCGGGCTGCGAACCAACGGAGCATGGCCGGCGGGATTCTTCCTGATTCACAACGTCGGCCGCTTCGCAGCCCCGATGGAGAATCACAGCGGCGGCATCTTCTTCCATCTCCTGGCGATGCTCGTCGGCTTCTATCCCTGGTCTTGCTTCCTCCCCTTCTCCATCGTCGTGGCAACCTGGCGGGCCACCCGCACCGACACCCCAGCGCCCGAGCGGCGCGGGCTCGGCCTCGGCCTCCTCTGGCTCTCGGTGTGGGTCGGTGCGTTCTCCCTGGCCGCGACGAAACTGCCCAATTACGTCCTCCCCGCCTACCCCGCCGCCGCCCTCATCGTCGCCGCGACAGCCACGCGCCTGGTCGACCGCGGGTCGGTCGCCATGCCCCGGTGGCTTGCGGCAGGCCTCGGCTGGGTCGTGTTCGGGGGCATCGCCACGACGGCCACGATCCTCATCGCCAGCCGACACGGCCTGGAGGGAGTGACGTCGGCGGCACTGGTCGGTCTCGTCCCGATCCTCGGTGCGGCGGCCTGCTGGTGGGGGGCGCGCAGCGGGCGATTCGATCCGTTGGCTGCCATGGTGGGCCTGTCGCTGGTCTACACCGGGCTGGCCGTCGGCCCCGCCGCGGCGCGGATCGCCAGCGCCAACGCGCTGCCCAGACTCGTCGAACAGGCTCATCGTCACGCCGGGGGAACGGCCCGGTTGTCGACCTACGGGCAAAACACGCCAAACGTCGTCTATTACGCCCGCGGGCATGTCAACGAATGGCGTCCGGAGCAGTCCGACCGGGCCCTCGCCGATCTCGCCTCGGGCGGCGACCGCGTTCTCCTGGTCACGGAGGAGGGGCTGCGGAAGATCGAGCCGAATCTGCCGTCCGGCACTGGAATCGTGGGGCGCGTTCGCCCGCTCTTCAAGGACGGCGACTTCCTCATTATCGGCAGGACAGACTCGCCCCCAGCCCGCCAGGCCGCTACGGAGAGCCTCACGCGATGAACCCCGCCCGCCCCTCCGAACATGGCCGCGACATCCTCCCGCACCGCCCGGTGAAAGGGGTGCGCCCCGCGTCCCGGGGACTGCTGTCGATTGTCATTCCCTGCCACAACGAGGAGGACGTGATCGAGTCGACCCATCAGCGGCTCGTCGCGGCGCTCCCGTCGACGGGGATGGACTTCGAGATCCTCTACATCGACGACGGCAGCCGCGACGGGACGCTCTCGCGCCTCGAGGCTATTGCGGCAGGCGATCCCCGCGCGACGGTCATCGAGTTGTCGCGAAACTTCGGCCAGCAGTCGGCGATGTCGGCCGGGCTCTCCCAAGCGCGCGGCGATGCGGTGGTGATCATCGACGCCGATCTCCAGGATCCCCCCGAAGTGATCCCCGAGATGGTGGAGTGCTGGCGGTCTGGGGCCGACGTCGCCTATGGCCGGCGGCGCTCGCGCGAAGGGGAGACGTGGTTCAAGCTCGTCACCGCAAGCTGCTTCCACCGCTTCTTCGCCAGTCTCGTCCCCTATCCGATCCCGGTCGACACCGGCGACTTCAAGCTCCTCGACAGGGCCGTGGTCGACGCCGTCTGCGGCCTGCCGGAGAAGCGGCGCTACCTCCGCTCACTTGTGGCCTGGACCGGCTTCCGGCAGGAGCCGGTCTGGTACGACCGCCACGCCCGCACCGCCGGCGAGACGAAATACTCGACGCGGAAGCTGCTCCAACTGGCGCTCGACGCGGTCATGCTCTCGTCCGATACGCCGCTGCGCGCCGCCTGGTGGGGGGCAGGGTTGCTCACGACGCTGGCCGTCGGGGGGGCCCTTCTGGCCTGTCTCATGCCCGCCGGGAACGGCACGCTCGTGGCCACGATCACCGCGGTGATCGCGCTGGTCGGGGCGATCCAGACTGCCGCCGTCGCCCTCGTCGGCGAATATGTCATCCGCACCTACCGCGAGGTCCAGGGGCGGCCGTCGTGGGTGGTGAAGAAGACGGTCGGCGGGCACGTCAGATCCGAAGCCGGTCATGCCGGTCATGCCGGTCATGAAGACCGCTCCGGGGCCCGGGCCGCCTGATGACCGTTCCCCCGCACCCCCGTCCCCGTCAGATGAGGAGGGGACGGGGGGCGAGGATCGGACGGGAAGCGACCGGCGGTTCAGCGATCACTTCTTCAGTTCGGCCTCGATCGCCTTCACGAAGGCCTGGTCGTCGGGCTTCACCGCGGTGGCGAAGCGGCCGCTGATCGCGCCGTCTTTGCCGATGATGAACTTCTCGAAGTTCCACTTCACGTCGCCGTTCGGCTTGGCCTGGGTGGTGAGCGTCTTGTAGAGGGGCGACTGTCCGTCCCCCTTCACTTTGACCTTCGAGAACATGTCGAACGTGACGTTGTACTTCGAACTGCAGAACTTGGAGATCTCCGCATCGGAGCCCGGCTCCTGGGAGCCGAACTCATTGGCGGGGAAGCCGAGGACCACGAACCCCTGGTCTTTGTAGGTGTCGTAGAGCTTCTGCAGGCCGGCGTACTGGGGCGTGGCGCCACACTGGCTGGCGACGTTGACGATGACGACGACCTTCCCCTTGTAGTCGGCCAGATCGACCTCGGTGCCGTCGATCTTCTTGACCTTGCCGACCAGCGGGGAATCAGCCAGCGCCGTCGAAACGGAGACCGCGCCGGCAAGGATCGCGAGGAGAAGAGCGGAGGTGAAGCGGCGGAGGTTCATCGATTGGCTCCAGGAGATGGACCACATACCACGGAGCGACATTGCTCCGGGCACGGGCAGACAACA
>CAMBFA010000068.1 GCA_945865325.1 Candidatus Kuenenia stuttgartensis | reverse complement strand
CTTGAAGATCAGCACGGTGGCGGCGCCGGTGATGACGAGGATCAGCCCGGCGAGGAACGGTGCTTTGAGCTGTCCGAACGATTTCGTCATCGTTGCATTCAAAAGCGTGTTGACGACCGGAGCGCCACCGAAGACCAGCGGCATGACATAGATCGGCTGCCCGCCGAACACGCGCACAGCGAGGATCACGCCGAGGGCCCCAAGGGCGCCAGCTGCACCGGCCAGGAGGCTCCACAGGACCCCCGTCTTCGTCCACGATCCCTTCTCACCCGTTTTCCAGAGGATCGCCAGGGGGACGACGATCGCGATCCCGAAGTAGGCCATTCCAACACACATAAACGCCCGCAGGGCCGAGCCGAGTTGGCCGCTGCCGATGTGGAGCACCGGTCCGTAGACACCCCAACAGAAGGCGGTCAGGGCGATCGCGGCCAGCATGCTCACAAACTGCAGCATCAGAGATCTCCGGGCGAAAGGGATGGGGGGCAGGGGGCCCCCCGGGTGCGGCGTCAGGCGACCCGGTGGTCGGCTGCGGGGGGGGCGACGGGCCGGGCGGACGCCTCGTCGAGGAGCGACAGCATCATACCCGCCACGGCGTCGACGGTCAGGAGCCGCATGCAATCGTGATGGCCTAGCGGACAGACGCGTTTCCCGCACGGGGAACAGGGGAGATCGAGGCGCATCTCCTTGACGGTGGGGTGATCAGACCACCCCAGGCGAATGTCCATCGGGCCAAGGATGACGACGGTGGGGGTATTGAAGGCGGCGGCAAAGTGGCGCGGGCCGCTGTCGGTGGAGACAACAACGTCGGCCCGGCGGATGAGGGCCTTCGCGAGGCCGAACGGCAGCGCCGGCTCGTCGGCAAGGCTCGCCACCGATGGGTGGGCCGCGCCGGCCACGATCCTTCGCGCCTCGTCGCGATCGCCTGGGCCGCAGTGAATCACGACGCGAGCATCGGGGTGCTTCTCGAGGAGGAGGCGCGCTAGCGCCGCAAACTTCTCCGCTCCCCAGCTCTTTGACGGGCCGAAGGCGCCGTTGTCGTTGAAGACAGCCAGCGGGCCAGAGGGACGGCCGGGGAAGAGCCGGGTGAGAACGTCGCTTGCGAGGAGCTCGTCGGCGGGGCTCGTTGCCAGCTCCGGCTTGAGCGACCCTGCCGGCACGCCAATCCGTTCGGCGATCGCCATGGCGGAGCGGGTCGGCGATTGGATGTCGATCCGGCCGGCGCGGCGCGGCGGCGGGACGACATCGGTGAGGAGGAGGCGGCGCCAGTGACCGGCAAACCCGACCCGCCGTCGGGCCCCGGCCGCCCAGGCCAGGGTCGCTGTCGAGAGGGAGTTTGGCACGACCAGCGCCGTGTCGAAGCGGCGCGCCCGAAGGGTGCGGACGACTCCCGGGAAACGGACGGCCGGGGAGCGGCCCCGCCGATCGTAGGGGACGATGTCGTCGAGCCAGTCGGTGCCGGCGAGAATCTCGGCGAAGTGCGGCTTCACGACACCCGTGATCCGGGCGCCGGGGCCGACATGACCGCGCAGGGCGCGGAGCATCGGGGTCGTCATGACGAGGTCGCCGACCCAGCGGGGGAGGATCACGAGAATGTCCATGGCCGGTACCCTACCCGGTGGCCCGGCCCCCGTTCAAAGGCAATTCGCCCCCCCGGCCACCGTGGGGGATCGCCGTCAGCCACGGGCGGCGAGGGCATCGCGCGGGGAGAAGCGCGCCACGGCGCGCGTGGCGACGAGCCCCGCCAAGAGCGCCACGAGGAGCGTGAGGCCACAGGTGGCGGCGATCCAGACAAGGGGGACTTCCGCCCGCCCTCCGGCGACATGGGCCGGGAGGGTCGCCGCGCCGGCCAGGGCGCCGGCCGCCAGCCCCAGCCCGACCATGAAGCACGTCTCGAGGAGGACGATGGCCCGCAGCCGGCCCGGCGGAAAACCGATCGCGCCGAGAAGGCCGAACGTGCCGATCCGCTCGAGCACCCCCTGGACCTGCGCGGCGGCGACGCCGGCGGTCCCCAGGAGGAGCCCCAGGGTGCCGAGCGCCTGGAAGGCGGCGAGGAAGGTGTTTTGCACCGCCGACAGGCTCCGCAGCCGTTCGAGGGTCGGCTGCAGGGTGACGCCGGCGTCGACCCACAGCCTGCGGACGGCCCGGTCGACGTCGGCCGGCGGCTCTTCCCCGCCGTCGACCAGCGCCATCGCGGCCCCCGAGCGGGCCGGGAACACCGATTGAAAATCGGCTTCGGCAACGATCACCCAGCCCTGCAGGATCCCCGGCTCGAGGAGCCCGACGATTTCATACGGGACAGGCGTCCCTTCGTCGTCGGGGAGCGTGAAGCGGGCGCCGACGCCGCCGAGCTTGAGGGCCCAGCGCGCGGTGGCGTCGTCGAGGATCGCCGGGATCGGCCCGTCTCCCCTCCGACCGAGGAGCTGCCAGGGATTGGGATCGGCCGACACGGGGAGCGGGGCGTGGCCGGTGAAACGGAAGCCGCCGCGGTCGACGAAGCGGGGGCCGACGCCAAGGACGATCGGCCGGGACGGGGCATAGAGATTCGTGCAACTGGCATCGTCACCGGCGCTGGCACGGATCGGTTCGAGCGTCACGCCGGCGAGCGTCTGCCGGGCGGCATCGGAGAGCCCGAGGTCGGCGGCGACGAGCGGATCGGTCGGGTCGACGCTCGTCGGGGCGGCGAAGGTGGCGATCGCGGTCCAGCCGCCGGTCGGCCCGGACCGCTCCCGCGGGCGGGCAGGGGGGCTGAGCGAAAACGCCGACACAGCCACGATGAGAAACTCCGCCACCGCGACGATCGCCGCGATCGAGAACGCCCTCGACGGACGATGGGCGAGCCCGCGCCACGCCAGCCCGACAAGCGACCGCAGAGAGGCCCGACGCGTCGGGCCACGGGCCAGGAGAAGGCGGACGAGCGCCAGCAGCCCTACCAAGGCCAGGATCCCGGAGAGGAAAAACATCCCCACCGCTGCCTGGGCCTCAAACGTCCCCGCCCCGGCCGCGACAGCCAGCGCCCCGACCAGCGCCAGGACCGCCACCACGATCGCCCGGCGGCCGGCGCGGGGCCGATCGGCACCGGCCAGGTCTCCCCCACCCCGAAGGAGCACGAGCGGTGGTTGCCGGGCCACGCTCCGCGCCGCCGATGCGATGGCCGCCATCGAGAGGAGAAAGCCGGCTACCGCCCCGGGCCAGAGGCTCGCCCAGCGGATCGCCCCATCCCCGAACGCCGAGCTCGACCCGGCCGCGACCGAGGCGTTCCACGATGACGAGAGCGCCCCGAGGAGGAGCCGCGCCCACGCCGGTCCGACGGCCGTGCCGACGACGCCACCGAGGGCAGCGGCGAGGGCGCCGATGAGCACCAGCAGCCGCCCGATCCGCGGCGCGGGCCAGCCGATCGCGGCAAGGACGCCGATATCGCGTCGCCGCGCGGCCACCAAGAGAGCAAAAAGGAGCCATTCCAGGAGCAGCCCGGCGACCACGACGAAGCTCGAGAGGGCGAGGAACAGGCCGCCGAAGGGGGTCGAGCCCCGCGCGGCAGCCAGCGCGTCGGCGCGCGATGCCTCGACCCGCAGGCCGACACGCTCCGGCACGATGGCCGCGGCGAGGGCTGCGGCGATTTCCGCGCGCGGGTCCGATGCCGGCACGAACCAGGCGGTCGTCGTGCCAAACCGGCTCCCGGCGAGGCGCTCGCCGCAAGCGAGCGACACGAACGCCTTCGGGGTGGCCCCGTGGGCCTTCCAGTAGCGGTCGTCCTCGTCGTGTGGTGGCACGGTGCGGACCTTCGAACGATCGAAGGGGAAGGGGGGATCCCAGTCGGCAATCGACTTCTCGTCGGTGATCCCTTCGACCTCCGGCACGAGGCTCCGGGCCACCGCGGCCCCCTCCATCCGCGCGACACCGCTAATCCGCAGGCGGTGGCTCTGCTCCTCGACACGGCCGTGGAGCGTCTCGGAGCGAAAGAGACGGACGTCGACAACGTCCCCCGGCGCCACCGGATGCCCCTGGGCGGCGAAATCGTCGGCCATCCACTGGTCGATGACGATCCCCTCGTCGTCCGGCAGCGGGAGCGTCAGGCCCCGATCATCGACGAGCCCTCCCACCGGAAGTGACGTGTCGCCGAGGGCCAAGACCGTGGAATAGGGAATCGAAGCTGCCGGGAGTCCTGCCGCTGCCGGCACGCCGATCTCATTGACAAGGAAGGCGAGCGTCCGCTTTCCGCCGAGCGGCCCCAGCACCTCCGCCGCGGCCCGGTCGACCTCCGCCGGGAGAAGGAGCCGACGGCTCGACAGCCGCAGCGCTCCGGTGCCCCCGCCGGCCACCTCGTCGAGCCGCAGGCCGAGATCCTCGAGGGTCGGATGGAGCGCCCGCCGGAGCGTGGCGGCGTCGACATCGCCGAGCGCAAAAGCGGCGTTGGCGACATCGCCGCGGCGGAGCACCTCCTGGGCGGTGGCCAGCGACACCAGCGCCATCCCCCCGGTGACCTGGGCGGGGCGGAGGGAGAAACGGCCGAGGCCGCGGGGGGGAAGGAGCGCCGTGACCCGCAACCGGCGTCCGAGCGACTCCATCGTGCGCCGCCCCAGTGGGCTGTCGGCCGGCACGTCTGAACGCTTGGCGATCCGCAGAACGACCGTCTCTCCGACGGCGATGCCGAGATCCCTGGCGAGGACTTCGTTGAGGGCGACCTCGTCGCGGCCGATCGCGGGGGCCTGCGGATCGAAGCCAAGGGGGGCTGGATCGTCGCAGGCCAGGAGCGTTGCCCGCGCCGAGCGCGGCTCGCGCCCGAGGCCCCCCGGGGCGTCGAAAGCGACCTCGAGCACCAGCGCCGGCACGACCGCGCTGCGAGCCGCGGAAGTGCTCGCCGGCGCCAGTTCGGCCCGGCTGATTTCACGGGCCAGTTCGGCCCTGACGAAATCGTCCCCCACGACGATGGCGACGATGCCCCCCAATCGCTCCAGCGCCAGGGAGCGCAGGCCCCCCTGGAGGGCATCGCCGACGCCGAGGGCCCCGGCGATCGTCGCCGCCACGACGGCACAGGCGGCGGTCAGGGCGGCGAGTTGAAAAACCCATTGGCGGGCGAGCGACCAGGCGAGCGCCAGGATCGATCGGGCTGCACCGACGCCGCCGCGCCCCTTCCCCTCCGGCGGATCGGCGACCGGCGGGCTCATCCTCTCCCCCCATCGGCGACGAGTCGTCCGTCGACGAGGTGGTGGATGCCCCCCACCCGGGCCGCGATCGAGTCGGCGTGGGTGACGACGACAAGCATCCCGGCGACTTCGGCGGTGAGCTCGACGAGGAGATCGGCGATCGCCCCAGCGGCATGGGCGTCGAGTTGGCCGGTCGGTTCATCGGCCAGCAGCAGACGCGGCTCGAGGATCAGCGCCCGGGCCACGGCGACCCGCTGCCGTTCCCCGCCGGAGAGCTCGCCAGGAAAATGCCGTTCCCGGGCCGCGAGGCCGACACGGGCCAGCAACCTTCTGGCCCGGTCCTCGACAGCGCCGGTCACGGCCCCCGAAGCGAGCGCGGGGAGGACGACGTTGTCGAGTGCTGTGCAGCCGTCGAGGAGATGATGCTCCTGGAATACGAATCCGATCCGGCGGTTGCGAAACGATGCCCGCTCGGCCGGGCCGCCGGCGAACGGGTCGATGCCGTCGAGGCGGACCAGCCCCGAGGTCGGTTCGTCGAGGGCGCCGAGGATCGAGAGGAGCGTGCTCTTTCCCGAGCCACTCGGCCCCATCACCGTCGCCCGCTCTCCCGGCGCCAGGCGCAGGTCGATCGAGCGGAGCACCGGCACCGGCCCGGTCGGCGCGGAGTAGGCCTTCGTGACTTGGTCGACTTCGAGCATGTCAACCTCCGTGGGCAGGGGGCTTTGTCGTCACCGTCAGCGTCACGCTTGCGGCGCTGCGGGAAGCCGGTTGCGGTAGGGCTTCAGACGCCGTTGCACCGCCGCGGGGATCGGCACGGCCACCGGGGGCAGCCCGGGCCGCAGGAGGCAACGGACCGCCACCACCCGCCCCTGGGCGATCCAGCGCCCCGCCTGCTCGAAGCGCAACGCCCAGGTGAGGCTCGACCGGCCGATCGCCTCGAGCCCCACGACGATGTCGAGCTCGTCGTTGAACCGGACCGCCGATTTGTAGTCGCAGTTGGCGCTGACTCGCGGCCAGCTGTAGGTGCCCGGCAGCTCCCTCTCGCCCCCATCGTCAGCGGGAGCCGACGCCTCGACCCCGTCGACCACGTCGACCAGCGGCACACCGGCGTGCCGGAGAAGCTCGTGCTCCGCCGATTCCATCCAGACGAAAAACGCCGAAAAATGGGCAATGCCGGCGGCATCGGTGTCGCGAAACTCGACCCGCCGACGGACGACAAAGAGAGCCTGCAACGCGTCGGTCGGGGAAGCTCCGCGGGCCTCATTCATCGGGAAGCATCACCGGAGGAGCCTCGCCAGAGGCAGGACGGAAGCGAATCGTGCGAGGCACCTCAAGATCCCGCAGTCGATCCGAGAAGAGATCTGGCAGCAGAACCCGTAGTCACGTCACTCCCCCGGGGCCGCCGATCGACGGCGGGCCCGGGGGAGATGATGACGGGGTCGGTCACTCGCCGACGTATGGCAGGAGGGCCATGAAACGGGCCCGCTTGATAGCCGATGTGACGGCGTGCTGGCTGGCGGCGGTGCAGCCGCTCTTGCGCCGACCAAGAATCTTGGCCTGTCGGTTGACGAGTTTCCCGAGAAGCTCGAGATCCTTGTAGTCGACATACATCGGGCGCGGGCGGGCGCCGTCGATGTAGATCGGGTCGCGCCGCTTGACTTTGGCGCGGGGCTTGGCCTTCTTCTTGGCGAACTTACCGAACTTCGGATTGGCAGGAGGCATCGTGTGCTCGTGGGGAAACGGAACCGGAGAAAATGGAGCGGAAAAAAACGAAAAACGCCGAACCGGGGAAGGACCTAGGCCGACCGAGCCTAGGCCGCTCACGCCCCCCGTCCGAGAGGCCGACGATCATACGCCCCCTGACAGAAACATCCTACAGGGCAAACATTCAGGGGGGAAAAGTCACCAGACCGAGCCCCGGGAAGGAAGGACCACCGACCAAAAAAACCATCGACGGGGAAGGCTCCACGTCGATGGCAAAGGAATCGGATTCCCAGCCGGCAAGGCCGGCGGAGGTCGGGCCGCCCCGACCTCCGCACGGCGGATGCCGATGAAAAACCCGAAAGACTAGTAGCGATCGCCGCCGCCGCCGTAGCCACGGCCACCGCCGCCGCCACCACCGCCGTAGCCGCCACCGCCGCCGCCGCCACCGTAGCCGCGGCCACCGCCGCCGCCGCCACCCGGACGACCGCCACCGCCACCGCCACCACCGCCACCGCCACCCGGACGCGGGGTGCGCTCACGGGCTTCGTTCACGGTCAGCGGACGACCGTTGAGCTCGTGGCCATTGAGGGCCGCGATCGCGGCTTGGAGCCCGTCATCGGTCTCCATCTCGACAAAACCGAAGCCACGCGACCGACCGGTTTCACGGTCGGAGATCACCTCGGCGGAACGCACGGCACCGTGCGGAGAAAACATCTGCTCCAGATCGGAGGACGTGGTGGACCAGGGCAGGTTCCCCACGTAAATCTTCCGGGACATAAAAACAACCTCTAGGACTCGGGAACTGGTACCTGGAATCACATCGACTTGTCGACCATCGCCAAAGCACGCACCGCAGTTCCCGATCGGACTCGATGTGCGGACGAAAGTCAGTCGTACTTTGGAGGTTTTAGCATTTCAGCGATCCGGGGACAACTCCGCCCGTGGTGTCAAGGGCGTCGGGGGGGATATTTTGTCCGCCCCCCTTGCACCCCCCCCTCATCGGGTGGACTTCGCCGCTGGTTTCCGGCTTGTCTTCCGCTGCTCCTCCGCGGCCCGCCATTCCCAGGGGGCGACCGGATCGGTGTCGATCCAAAGGCCGAGATGCCGGGCCTTCGCACCCCGCTCCTCCGCCTCGAGGACCGGATCCTCGACAACACTCCGCTGATGCCAGGCCATCCCGGCAGAGAGGATGTCGATCCGTAGATCCTGGCCCTTGATCCGGATCGTTGCGAGCGTTCGCCCGGCCGTGTCCTTCCCCAGTTCCGTCACCTGCAGCTCGCGTTCCTTCGTCACTTTGGCGAGATGGTCGCGGGCGGCCTTGAAGAACGGCTGGCCGTCCTCCGGGGCATCGATCCCCTGGATCCTAATTTTGTGGAGCTTGTCCTGCTCGTCGCGCACCCGCAGGGTGTCGCCGTCGATGGGGGCTTCGGCCTTGCCGGTCCAGGTGGCGGCAGCAGGCTGCGGGATGGCGGCAGCAGGCTGCAGCGCGGCGACAACAACGATCAGCAGGTGGCCGACAATGGCAGGCATGGCTTCCTCCGGGCGATGAACCCGATGATAGCCGCTCCCGGCCACGGGCGTGAAGGAGGCCGGGAAGGATGGCCGCGCCGTGACAACCCAACGCCCTGCCGGTCCGGAGGCAGCCGGCGCGGGGGCAGCCGGCGCGAGTTCGGCCGCGCGGGGCCGCTACCGCCCAGCGAGGGCTTTGGAGCGCACAAGGACGCATCGCTCCCGATCGCTCTCGACGACGAGCCGCCCCTGGTCGTCGAGGGTGCCCCGATACTCGACAGCATCGCTGGCGATCCGACCGTACGTCAGAAGGATCGCAGGTCCATCAACGCGCCAAGTGAAAGCCTGCGGCGTCTTCGCCGCGAAAAGCTCCCCCTCGGCCAAGCCGTTGGCGCGGACGACGAGCGTTGCTCGCCCCTCCTCCCAGCCGCCGACAAAGCCTTTTGGCGCTGAGGTGCTGCAGCCGCCGAGCATCCCGCCGACGGCGAGGAAAGAGAGACAGACGGCGATCGGCAAGCAGTGCGACACGTGACACCGATTTCTGATGGGGTAGCCAATCCGACCCTCATCATCCCCGCGCCTGCCCACCAAACAAGCGGTCTTGCTTGCATCCTTGCAAGCTTTTCACCCCCTGGGCGCACCAACCGGGCTGGGGCTGGGGCTGGGGCTGGGGCTGGGACGAACCGGGCAACACGACCAGACCGGGCGCCCCGGGAGCGTGGTGGCGACAGGAGCAAACGGAAAACCTCGCCCCATCAAACACAGGAGGGAGCGGGCCGAAGCCCGCTCCCTCGAGTGATTCTCATCGTCGGCCGGCCACCGCCAGCCACACTAGGCCCGTGCTCAGGCCGCCAGTTGCCTCTGCTTCTTGCTAGCAAGCTTCTTCCGGCGGGCCATCCAACCGGCGAAGCCGACGCTGGCAAGCGTCATCGCCCAGGTGGAGGGCTCCGGCACGATCACAAGCGTCCCGGAGGTGGGGTGGAAAACCATATACTGCTCCGAACTTGTGTCACCCGTTACCCAAATGGCCTCACTGCCGCCAACAGACGGGTTGTAGGTGAAGGTCAGGCCGGAGTAGGGGCCCGTGCCCCCGACCGTGATACCTGCAAAACCCTGGCCGCCATTCGCAGATACGTCGTAGGTTGCAGCCGAGAAAAGACTGAAAGTGCTGTAGTCGTCATACAGATTCGTGTTATCAAACCGGATCACCAAGTTGCCACCATAAACCAGGGTGCTCGCGGCGATGACGGTGCTGTAGTTAATCCCCGCAAGACCCGCGTCACCGGTGCCGTCGGCGACGAGCCGCAGATCCGTCGTGCTGCTCGACCCAAGCGTGATCCCAGCCGCCTCGAGCGAGCCCGGAGTAGCTCCGACGCCCGGCTTGAGGGTGCCGTTGGCAATCAGATTGGCAGCCGTGGCACCGGATCCACCGAGCGTGGCCCCGTTGGCAACCGTGATCCCCGAGGTGGCGAGATTCCCGCCGAGGAGCAGCGTGCCGGCGTCGACGTTCGTCGCACCGGTGTAGAGCTGCTCTTGGGTGAGCGTCACCACTCCAACGCCCAGCTTCGACAGCCCGCCCGCCCCGGAGATGGCTCCGGCGTAGGTGCCATCGGTCGCTTGGCTAATCTTCACCAGCGTCCCCGTCGCCGCGGTGATGTCGCCGGTGAGGCTGGTGGTCGTGCCGATGAGGTTGCCTCCCGAGACCGTCGTGCCGCCGGAGTAGGTGTTGGCTGCCGTCAGTGTCAGGTCGCCTACTCCCGTCTTCGTCAGCGAGCCGTTGCCCGACATGACCCCCCCGTAGGTGCCCGCTCCGTCGATGGTCACCGCCGAATTGTTGACGATAGCCCCCTGGATCGACGTGGCCGTTCCCTTGAGCTCGCCTCCGAGGACCGTCGTGCCGCCGGAGTAGGTGTTGGTACCGGCAAGGGTGACCTCACCTGCGACGACCGACAGCGAACCGGCTCCGGTGACGTTCCCCGCCACGGAGCCCGCCGCGGTGTTATCGAACGACACGTTCGCCCCAGCCGAGACAGCGATGTTACCGCGGACGTTGCTCGTCGTGCCGAGCAGCGTCCCGTCGAGCACCTCGGTGTTGCCGGTGTAGGTGTTGGCTCCGCTAACCGTCAGAATACCGGCTCCGTCCTTGATGAGCTTTCCGGCACCGGAGAGAACCCCGGCATAGGCACCGTCTACCCCCTGATCGAAGGTCACCGTCGTGCCGGTATCGGCGACGATATCCCCCTGGAGGTTGTCGATCGAGCCAGTCAGACCACCCGCCGAAACCGTCGTGCCGCCAGTGTAGGTATTGGCACCAGAGAGGGTGACGTTCCCGGCACCGGTCTTGGCCAACGCACCCGCGCCAGTGATGTCACCGGCGAACGTCGCAGCCGAAGTGTCATTGAGCGTCAGCGTGGCACCACTGTCGACCGTGGTGGCACCCAGAATCGTGGTCGTCGAACCGATCAAGTTGCCGGCGGTGATCGTGTTGCCACCGGTGTAGGTGTTGGCTCCGGTGAGCGTCACAGCACCCGAACCAAGCTTGACCAACGCACCATCACCGGAGAGAACCCCGCCGAAAGTGCCAGCACTATTCTGATCGAACGTCAGGGTCGTGCCGGCAGCCGCATCGACATTCCCATTCAACGGGAGGCTGCCAGTCGAGGCCGTCAGACCACCGCCGGTGATCGTCGTGCCACCGTTGTAGGTGTTGAGTCCGGTGAGCTCGACGTTGCCTGAACCCTCCTTGACAAGAGCACCCCCCCCCGACATGACGCCAGCGTAGGTGCCAGCGGCGGACTGCCTGAACGTCACGGTGGCGTTGTTCGCAATCGCCCCCTGGAGGGAGTCGGTGGTGCCGATAAGGTTGCCGGCCGTAACGGTCGTGCCCCCCAAGTAGGTGTTCGCTCCGGTGAGCGTAAGGTCGTCAGTTCCGATCTTCGTGACGGACCCGCTCCCATCGATGGCACCGGCAAAGGTGCGGGGCGCATCCGGATTGAAGGTCAGGACGGCATTATTGGTAACCGGCTGAGTGGCGAGAAAATTGACCTCAAGTTCACCAGCCGTGATCGTCGTGCCACCACTGTAGGTGTTGGCTCCGGTCAGCGTCAGCTTGCCGCTGCCAATCTTCTCAAGGCCCAGGCTCGCACCCGAAATGATCGTTCCCGCGAACGTCGAGTCGGTGCCATCTCCAACAATCAGTTGGCCACCCACAGCGGATGACCTGATGATCCCGGCAAGGGCCGAATCATCGAGCTTGGCAACGGTCTGCGTGGTGCCGTTGAGATCGAAGGTTGCCGCACCAGTTCCCTGGAAGACGAGTTTCCCGTTGGGAACGGCACCACCTCCCGACATCTTCAACACCGAGGAGTCGATCCGCGTGTCACCGGCGTAGCTGGAAAAACCGCTCATGGTGACGGTGCCGAGCAACGTGCTGCTGCCGAAGGTCACCCCCGTCGTACCGGCTCCATCGATAGCGCCGACCGTGAAGTTCGTGGCGCCGATAGACCCGATCACCAAACCACCCGTGTCGTCGTTGTTGGTGATCGTGCCCGTGATGTTCCCGGAGTTGTTGTTGCCGGTAATCGTCTTCGTGCCGGCCGAATCGGCGATCGTAAACGCGTTGCCGATCGTCCGCGCCCCTTGGATGTTGAGCGTGGTCGCATCGGCACCCTGAAGGGTCACGTTGCCGGACCCGAGAGCAGCGTTGTTGGTAAGGGCGTTGACCTTCACGCTGTCGAGGGTCAAAGAGCTGATCGTGTTGGCCGCCGAGAGACCGAACTGCCCAGCAGAGGCACCGGAACGCCGGTTGAGCGTCAGGGAGCCGTTGGTGATCGCTTGGCCGAAGGTCATCGAACCGCTCGACCCGAGCGTGATCGTCCGGGCTCCGCCGTTGAGGTTCAAACCGTTGTTCGCAGCCGTGAACGCGATGTTGAACCCGTCCGTTGCAGCACCGTTGAACGTGTCACTGGTGCCGAGTTGGAAGTCGCCAGCGACGGTGATGGTTTTTCCTGTCGCCCTGGCCACAAGCCCGATGCTTTGGGTAGAGCCGATCGCTCCACCGTTGATGACGATGTTCCCGTTGCCGAGGGCGTTGGCACTCCTGGCGATGACGTTGCCGGCGTTGAGCGTGAAGCCACCGGTGTAGGCACCACCGGTGAGCATGAGCGTGCCAGCCCCGCTCTTGGTGATGCCGTTGCCTGCGACGGTTGTGATCGCCCCGAAGTCGACCACGCTCCTGGCGCCGAAGTCGAGCGTCTTCAAGGCGCCACCGGCACCGCCGAAGTTCAACACCTGACTGGAGTTGGTCGTGAAGGCGATGTTCACGTCGTCGACGGTGGTGATGTTGCCGAGGGTCGCCGAGCCGGTGGTCACGAGCCGGTCGAAGGTGTAGGTGCCGGCCGTTGTGAAGCTGGTGTTCGAGCCCGACACATAGTTCGAGCCGAAAGGGCCACTGCTCGTGGTCGACCAGCGTCCGGCAGTGCCGGCGCTATTAAACCAATTCCCCGTCGAGGTCGTCGACGTAAAGAGCTGGGCGCTCGCCGTCGAGGCCATCAACAACGCTGTGGCAAGAACGGCCGGGACGAGCGCAAGACGACTCGTTCCGGAGCTGATCCATCGAACTCGGAATGGTTTCATGTCTGCTGCCTGGGGGAAACCCGCACGCCTGCCAAGGGAGGAGTGGGTGGTGGTAGTGGTTGGCGAAGGGGACGACATCGGACCTCCGAACGCGATTGGCTGCTGTTCAGCCGGGGCGACGGGGAAAGAACTTCGAACACGCAATTGACGCATCGGAGGATCCGCGAGAGGGAAGGAAAATTGGGTACGACCGGTAGACCTACGTGGAGCGGAGAGTAGCAGGAGCACAAGCAATTCTCATCCGAGGGGAACGAATCGGTCGTCCGGCGGTACGAAATGCTCACCACCGACGACACTTCGCGCACTGGCCCCTACAGATCGCGCATCAGCTCCGGAAGCGTCGGGCCCGATCGCGACGCTCGCGGGGGAGCAAGCGGGGCACCGCCGGCCACCGCGTGGCCGCGGCTTAGGCCGGGGCAGAAACAAGAGATCCCGCCAAAAAAGCGATCTCACCAAAAAGAAAACCCGCGGTCACTGATGGCAGTGACCGCGGGCTCAAGCGAGCAACCGGGGGGATCCCGAAGGGGATGCTAGAGAAAACCCCGGCCAATAGTGGGCGGCACAGGATTCGAACCTGTGACCTCTACGGTGTGAAGCCCCACGATGAACGGTGGAGAACCGACACCCACGAACCGCAAAATCTAGCGTTTTCCTCGGGTCAATCAGCGTTCTTGGCGTATTGTAACCGTCACCGCTTGCGTTTCAATCTACCCCGTCCATAGCGTCCCGACGCGAACGTTATCGGGGTTATCGGGGTAGATCGCCCCCCCCGGCCCCGTCACAGCTCGTCCGGCATGATCGACGGCGATGCCATGGCAACCACCCTCGGGTTGATGTAGTTCAGCTCGGCGATCTTTGAGCCCGGCGCGTGCCCGAGGTGGCGCGCGGCCATCCCGCGGTTCGGGGCTTGGCCTTCTATGTTCGTGGCCCCGCCCCTCCGGAGGAAGCGCCACGTTCCCGGAGTGATGCCGGCCTTGGCGACCAGGAGGCGGAGCTGCTTGGCGAACGTCTCCTGTGACGCATCCCACGGGGTCACCAGCTCCCGCGGGGCCTCGGTGAGGCTCCACTCGAGGAGGGCCCGCGTCGATGGATGGAGCCGAACGGCGACCGGCCCCGACGTCTTCCGCTGCCTCACCACGGCCAGCCCCTCGATCATCTCGTCAACCCGCAGTCGCATTTGATCCCCCCACCGAAGCCCGGTATCCCAACCGATCCGGATGGCCAGTTCCCACCAGTCGGCACGGCGGAGCCCGCACGAGTGGCGGCGGGGAGCCCACGAAGCTTCCCGGATCAGCTTCGACACCTCCTCCCGCGTCCAGCACTCCCGAGGCTCCCACGGCACGCGGGTTGCCCGCACGGCTCGCGTCGGGGGGTCGCAGAGGTACTCGCTCGCGGCCCCGCGCCACAAACTTAAAATCTGTACCCTCTTCGAGCGTGCCGTCGATGGCTTCACGCGCCCCTCGAGGTAGCGGAGCCAGTGAGACACCATCAGCTCTGACAGCTCCCGGAGCCGAACCCCGGCGCCGGCCCACTCCTCGAATCGGCTCACGGCGATTCGGTACTGCCGGATCGTCTCGGGCGCCAACGGCCTGGTGGTCGCGTAGACGTTGACGTACTCGGCGAGCGTCAGCCCGTCCCCGAGGGCCTTTCGGTCGATCAGCATGGCGGGGAAGACGAACCGGGGCGCGTTGCTCCCCGGGGCGATCGCCTGGACCAGGGCCCCGCCGGTGGAGCCGGGCCGGCCGGCAGTTGCTTTCTCGATCATCGGGTCACCTTCCGCCCCTTCGGCGACTTGGCGGCGCCGGCCGGAGCCAGGATCGACCGGGCGAGCGGAGCGCACGGGGCCCGGCTTGCCAGGGCGTGGGCGAGCCCGTCGACGGCCCCGCTCACGGCGAGGAGGAAGTCTGCGTCCGAGTCCCGCGGCCCATCGCTGGCCAGCTTCCACGCGGCGAGGATCGAACTGGCGATCTGCGACGGTGCCAGCTCGGGAGCGGCGAACTTCACCCCCTGCGCCTCGAGCATCTCCACCAGCTCGGCGGCGGCGGCCTCGGCCCGTTCGGTTGCCGCGGGCCCGACGGGGCCCACTGGGCGGCCCGGGGAGCGGCGCTCACTGGTGGCCTTGGCGGTCGTCGTCGTCGGCTTCGTCCTGGTCATCGTCGACATGGTGGAAACTCCGTTTTGGGGAACCGAAGCGGCCGACTTCCGGCCGTTCGGGATAATATCTTCCCCGCCGCTTGGATTATTGTCAACGGTCGCATTGGAGGCGCGCGACGGCCCGGAGGAAGATCGTGTCGTGCGCGCGGGCAGGGGCCCCGAAGGAACCGCGGTCAGCGGTTGCGGGGCTTGGTGGCCTTGGCGGGCGAGCGCTTCGGCTTGGTGGCCTTGGGGCGCGGGGCCGGCTTGCCGGAAACCTTCCGGGCTCGCTTGGCTGGCCTCTGCGCCTCGATCAGCTCGGGCTTGGCCGGATTCACCAGCGGCGTTGAATCGGCCTTCCTGGGACGTCCTGCGGGCCTTGGCGAGAAAGCCGCGGCGTCTTCCCGGAGCACCATCCAAACGGGGCCAGCCTTCACGGCTCGAAGCGGCGGCCCCTTCCCGCCACTCTTTCCGATCAGGGCGCGAACATGGACGGACGATCGCCCCATAATCGCGGCGGCCTCGGTGACTGTGACGAGTTGATCGATGTCCATGCCGTCACCCTACCGCCTGCCGGCGATCCTGTCACCGGGGCCGGCGAGCCGGTTCCACCAGGGTTCCGCACCAATACCCACCCTCGTCAACGATGAACGCGGGGACGTCCCCCGTGGCGGCGGCCCGCTCTAGGTCGTCGGCGGCATCGGCGCTCGGGCTGGATGCCTGGAGCGCCCCCACGGTCGTCAGGCCGATGAGGAACCGCGGAACCCCGGCGCGACGTTGGGCGGAGAACCGCGACGACACCTCTTTGGCACAGCCCTGCTCCCGGGCGCGTCGCTGGAGAGCTTCGCCGATCTCGGTGGCGGGGGCGGCGAGGATCACCACCAGGTCGGGGAACGCGGACGACTCCCGAAAGCCGAGCATCTTCGACAACAGCCCGGTTCTCCGGGCCCACTCGAACATCTTCCGGTGGCGGGGCCGGTCGAAGTGATCGTCGTTTGCCGGCATCGTTTTCATTCCTGGTAGCGGCCGGGGGTGGCCATCACCGCGGCACGGTGGTGCTCGAGGGGCAGGGCCAAAAAAAGATCCATCATCCGGGCGGACTGGGTACAGAGGATCGGCCGAAGCGGTTCGTCATCGGCGACCGGCCAGCCGAGGGCCTCGAGCACTTCGGCGGCCGTTGGAAAGCCGAACTGTTCAAGGTCGTAGTTCAACGTCCCCTCGATGGTCGTGTCGACCCACGGGCGGAGCGCGATGGCGCGGCGAGTGTAGACAACGTATGCGGCGGCCCATTCTGGACCGTGCATCCGGGCGGCATCGATCGCCTTGTACATCGTCCTCGGGTCGAGCGTGTGGGCCACGGCCGCCATGTCGTCGGTGGCGTCTACGGTTTCGAGGAGCGAGTGGGCCAGCTCGTGGAGGGCCACCAGCTCGATCCCCACTCCGCCGAATCGCTTTGTTGCCTGAAAAGGATCGACGAACACCCCGCGTCGGCCCGTGGTGTCACCGTTGGCGGCGGCGACCCGGTGGCCGGTGCCGTACGAAAGCCCGTGGATGCCGGGGGCGAGCCTCCGGCCGATCACCATAACCCCCTCGGGGAAGTCACGCCCCGCGACTTCTTGGAGCAGGTCGGTTGCTCCCACGATCGCGTCTTCAAACGCGGATTCGTCAACGTCGGCCCACGGGTCGTCAACGGCCTTCATCATGTGAACGCTGGCCTTTGGCCCTTCGAGACGTCCAGAAGCTCCCGAAGTAGCCCTTCGACATTCTTGAGCGAGAGCGCCGATTGATCGCCGGGATTCAGGAGCGGCTTCTGCGGGGAACCACCTCGTGGCGGCGCCGCTGTCGCCATGGCGGCTTGAAGCATTTCCGGGGTCGGCATCGCATCCCCGAGAGCCTGTTGTTTCCCCCCGGCCTTCTTCTTTGGCGCCGCGGGCGTGGAATAGAACCACCACGCGGCGGCCCCGAGGGCCCCGAGAGCCGTGATGATGCCCGCGATCCACCCGATGCCGGGGATGGCGTAGATAGCCCCGGCCACGCCGAAGATGGCTTTCGAGAGGAAACCGAACGCGGCGGTGGCCCCCCATGCCAGGGCGGTCGTCACCTTCAGCGGAAGATTCGTCATGAAGAAGTTCGTCAGGGCACAGCCTGCCGCGACGGCGAACATTGCCAGGGCGAGGAAAGCGGCGCCCATGGCCACGCCAGTGAGGATCGGCCCGAGTCCGGGGACGTTGTCCAACACCCACGCGATCTTGTCGGCGACAAACAGAAACGCCCGACCGGCATAGAGGAGCGCGGGCCCGAGGCTCGATTGGTAGGCCACGGCCACGATCTTCGCCCCCGCCTCGAGGGCGGAGAAGAAACCCGACACGCCCCCCATGAGGTACTCAAACTGCTGCGTGAGCGGGACGGCATTCTCCATCGCGGTCAGCATCTTCGTGATCCCCATTTCCCCCTCTTTGGTGAGGATCTGGGCGGCCCGGATCGCGTCGGTGCCGAAGAGCCGCACGAGAACATCCTTCTTGGCAATGTCGTTGAGCTTCCCGAGCTTGGCGTTGAGGAGGCCAATCATCTGTGGGAGCCGGAGCGGCGTGGGGGTGGTTTTGTCGATGAAGCTCCCGGCCGAAAGCCCCAGCTCGGCCATGGCGGTCTTTGCCTCACCCGTGGGGGCGTTGAGCCGGAGCAGCATAGTTTTCAAGCTCGTGCCGGCGTCGCTCCCCTTGAGCATGTTTTGCCCGAGCACGGCCAGGGCGGCGGAGGTGTCCTCGATGCCCTGCCCGCTCATGCCGGCGACGGCCCCCACCATGGCGAAGCTCTGCACCATCTGATCGATCGACACGCTGGAGGCATTCGCGGCCGCGGCGATCGTGTTGCCGGCTTGGTCCGCACTTGTGCCGAAAACTTTCATGCTGTCGGCGAGCAGCTCGGCGGCGGCGCCCCCCTCAAGGCCACCCACCTTGGCAAACATCACAGCCGTCTTTGCCGCGCCCCCGAGGGCGTCTTCCACGCTCACGCCCGCTTTGGCGAGATTGAGGAACTGGTCGGCGATTTTGTCGGGGGCCACTCCCAGTTGCGCGGCCATCTTCAAGGCTTCTTTGCGAATCGCCGTGAGCTGGTCGGGGGAAAGATCGCTCACGCTGGCCTGAATGCCGCGGATGGCGTCGTCAAAGCCTTGCGAAGCCCGGATGCCCATGATGAGCGGAGCCCCGAGCATCGCGGCGAACATCCCTACTTGGGAGCCGAGGCGCTTCATGCTCGACCCGACGTTCGTCATCTGCTCCTGGAAGCGGAGCATCGAAGCCTGGAACTCGGTGTCGTGGGCTTTGATCTCGATGAACGCAAGCCCCGCGCGGATTCCGCCTGCAACGCTCATGATCTATCTCCCCCAGTGATTTTGGCGGCGGTCGTGGTGGTGTTCGTTGCGGTGGTCACCGGATCGCCGGCCGCCCCCCCGTCGAGTTTGTCAGCAGGGAGGGGGGCGGCGGCGTCCGGATGGCTGGCTTTCGCCGGCCTCTGGTCAGCTTTCGAGAGCGGCCTTTTCAGCGTTGGCAAGCTCGGCACGAGCGGCGTTGAGCTGCTCGGAAACATCCCCGTATTCCTTTTCCATCGCCGGCAGTTCTTCTTCGGCGGCGAGGAGCCGGAGCGGGGAATTGATCGTGCATGTGGCTTCGGGGTGCTTCGCCTTGAAGTCTGACTGCGTCTTATCCTTCCAGTCGCTCGGACGGATCCCCGCGGCCTTCATCTCCCTGTTCATCTGGGAAATGTGGTCACGGCGGGAATCACGCTCACCCTTGAGCTTGTCGGCCTTGGTTCGCAATCCGCCAACGGCGACGCGGGCGGCCTGGAGCCGGGCGTGGTGAACCGGGTCGAGCAGGTCTTCCCCCAGCACTTGAGCTTGCGCGGCGGTGGCCGTGGCCTTCCGCGCCTCGATCTCGGCTTGCCGTTCGTGGAGTGGCCGGACGGCGGCACCGTGCCGTAGCCGCGCGTCCTCGAACGACATTTCCTCTTTCCGGATGGCGGCCTCGATCGCTGCGGCTTCACGCTCGACCCCGGGGAGAAGCGCGGCGGCGATCTTCGCGGCGCGCCGGCGTTCCATCTTCACGACGATTGCATCGACCCCCGCCCCATCGACTCCTGCCTCTCGGGCAGCACGGACGATCTCCTCGAGGGGGACGTCTTGCCCGTCAACCTTCCGGCGGAGGAGTGAACAAAGGTCGTTCTTGTTCTCTTCGATGTGCTTGGTGAACAGTCTGGCGAAACTTCCGGCGAGCGTCATCGTGGGGGCCCTTGTGGTGGTTGTCGGGTGGGTTCGTCGCGTCCCTGCGGCTGAAGGTCGGTCGAGTGGAAACGTCTACCGGTGGCCGGCGGCGGTCAGCCCGCGCGCTCGCGGCGGTCGCGCCTCCACCTTCGGAGGGCGCTGGAGTGGAGCTTCCACCCTTGTTTTGGTGTTCGGGATTCGTGCTCTTTCCGCAGTCTTTTCACCAACTCCACCAGCTCGGCTTCGCTGACGTTGCCGGCCTGGTGGCCGGGGGTATGCTGTTCCATCGTTTCCGCCCTCCCGAGGCGGCTTCGGCTCTTTGACCCTCGATCGATTGGCGTCGATCGGGGGTCTTTTTTTTGCCGGGGGCTTCCCGGCTTTCACGCGGGGCGTGATCTGGCGAGCGGCGACGGGCGCCGGCTTCGTGTTCGTGGGAGGGGCATCGCCCCAGGGCTCCATCGGGCAACCGGCCTCTATCCACGCCTGGAGAAGATCGAGCCGATACACGGCACGGCCTGTCTCCTTGTTGGCCCCGCGCTTGATGCACGGCGGACCGATCTTTTTCCGATTCCAGGTCTTCAAGAGCGACGTCGAAACGGCGAGCATTTTTGCCGCTCTGCGGCGAGTGACGATCTCCGGGAAGATCACCGCGACCGTCGGCGTGTCTCGTTTCGGCATATCGCGTCCCCGGTGGCGGATCGTGTCTGGTTGGCGCGGCGTCGCTCCGCACAACTCCGAAGTTACCCCCATGGAGCCACGCGCCCCGGGGGTCCG
>CAMBFA010000067.1 GCA_945865325.1 Candidatus Kuenenia stuttgartensis | reverse complement strand
TCGTGGCCGAGGAGATAGACGAGCATCCGATCGGCGTCCGGCTGCCCCTCGGCCCGGTTCCAGTAGATGAGATTCGTCATGCCATGCTTGGCAAAGAGCTTGACGGTGTGATCACGGAAGCGGGCATTGAGGCCGGGGAGATTGCCGGCCGTCGAGGTGTAGGTGCGAAGCTCGAAGACGCGCGCGTCCTTGCCAGGCTTGGTGTCAAGCGCGGGGGAATAGTCGGTGGTGTTGAGGAACGTCTCGGTCGCCTTCTCGACGAGCTTGCCGTCCTTCTCGGAGGCGGCGTAGGCCGCCTTCCACTCCGGGTCGTTGACGAAGGCGGCCCAGGAGGCATCGCGGGCCTTCCGGTCGGGATAGGCGAGGACGTAGACGAGCTTCCGCTCGGGGTTGTCGCCGAGTGGGACGAAATACCCGACGTTCGTCATGCCATGCTTCTCGAAGAGCTTCGTCGTGTGGTCGCGGAACCGGGCATGGAGGGCGTCGAGCTTCCCGGACGCCGCCCAATAGACGCGCATCTCGTAAAGCCGGGTGTCGTTCTCGGCGGCGGAGGCCATGGCCATGCCAAGGAGCGAGACGAAGAAGCTGGCAAGCACGACGCGGATCATCGGTAAGGCCCTCGGGGATCGGAACGGTGGATGCATGAGAATCTACCGTCCCGCTGGCGGAAAGGGGAATCGGCCGGCGCCCCAGAGTTGTCCGTGGAAAAAGTCATCCCTGCCCAAACCGCTGCGGGGTAGCCGGGAGAGCCAGTCCACTTGGAAAACCTGCGGTTTTCTCGCGTGAGGCGCACTCGCGACCGCGTCCGGCGGGCGGGCCGGCAGTTTACCCACAGACTGCGAGGGATCGTGGCCGCGATAGAATGGTGGCTCCTCTCCGCCCCCTCCCCCGTGCTCCTCCCGTGACCGCCCCCGCCGAACGCCGCTCCTCGCCGGAGCGTCCCCGCCTTCACTTCATCACCGGCCGGCTCGCGGAGCCGTCGCTGCGCGAGGTGCTCGAGCGGTTGGCGCCGGCTGTCGGCTTCATCCCGACCGTGCAGGTGATGAACATCACCGTCGCCGCCCTCATGACCACCCCCTGGATCGCCAAGCGCCTCCAGGTGCCGGAGGGAACCGACCGGGTGATCCTCCCGGGGGCCACCAGCGGCCCGCTCGACGTGGTCCGGGCCGTCAGCCCCGCCCCGGTCGAACGGGGACCGGAGGATCTGCGGCGGCTCGATGAATACTTCGGCCAGACGCGCGCCGATCTGACCGACTATGGCAGCCACGCGATCGAGATCATCGCCGAGATCAACCACGCCCCGCGGATGACCACAATCGCGATCCTCGCCGAAGCCCGGCGGATGCGCGCCGATGGTGCTGACCGGATCGACTTGGGCTGCGATCCGGAAGGGGGCTGGAGCGGCGTGGCCGACGTCGTGAAGCGTCTTGTCGGCGATGGCCACACCGTCTCGATCGACAGCTTTGATCCCCGCGAGGTCTCCGCCGCCATAAAGGCCGGGGCAACGCTCGTCCTCTCGGTCAACTCCTCAAACGCCGAGCGCGCCGCCGACTGGGGCTGCGAAGTGGTGGCGATCCCCGACGTGCCGTCGACGCTCGAAGGCTTTGATGCCACGATCAGTCGGCTCAACCGCGACCGCGTTCCCCACCGCCTCGATCCGGTCCTCGAGCCGATCGGCTTCGGCTTCGCCGCGAGCCTCGGCCGCTATCTCGACATCCGCAAGCGCTACCCCCAAGCCCAGATGATGATGGGGATCGGCAATCTCACCGAGCTGACCGACGTCGACTCCGCCGGCATGAATGTTTGCCTCCTCGGCTTCTGCGCGGAGGTGGGAATCGGGTCGATCCTCACCACCGAGGTGATCCACTGGGCCAGGAGCAGCGTCAAGGAATGCGACCTGGGGCGACGGCTCGTCCACCATGCCGTCTCGAAGCGCTCCCTTCCCAAGCATGTCGAGCCGCGGCTGGTGACCCTCCGCGCGGGGAGGCCCCAGGAGCATGGCGACGCCGCCCTCGAGCGCCTCGCCGCCGCGATCCGCGATCCCAATTTCCGCCTCTTCGCCGAGCGCGGGGAGATCCACCTCGTCGGCCGCGATCTCCATCTCGCCGCGGCCGATCCGTTCGAGGTGTTTGCGGCGCTCGCAGCAGCCGGCCGCGACGACGTCGATCCCTCCCATGCCTTCTACCTCGGCTACGAGATGGCCAAGGCCGTCACGGCACTCTCGCTCAACAAGGACTACTGTCAGGATCAGGCCCTCGACTGGGGGCATCTGACGCGCTCCGAGATCGCCCACGGCCCGTCTCGGGCGGCAGCACGCGTCGTCGGCGCTACCGACCCGGCCGTGGCGGGCGAACTCCCCGGCCGCGAGCCCCCGACCGGTGAGGCGACGCCATGAGCCTTCCCTTGCCCCTGCCCCTGCCCCTTTCAGCCTGCCGGTCGACCCCCTCCGGGGCGATCGTCGCCGAGCTTCCGGCCGAGATCACCGCAGCCGAGCTGTTCGCGGCTTTCGTTGCCGCGCCCCACCGACTGTTCCTCGACAGTGCGATCATCGAGGGCGAAGCCACCGATGGGGCGATCCCTACGGCGTCGCGATTGGGAAGATTTTCGTTTGTGGCCTGCGATCCAGTCCACTCGCTCCTCGTGACGGCCCCGGATCCATGGAGCGCCGAGGCCGCTGCGGCGGCGGTGGGCGAAGCCTTCGACGGCCTCCGTGGCGTGCTCGCCGACCTTGCCACGCCGACGATCCCCGGACTGCCGCCGTTTCAGGGGGGGATCGCGGGGCTTGTCAGTTACGAAGCCGGACTCGCCCTCATCGGTGTCGCCCCGCCACCGGAAGCCGACGTCCCGGTGCCGCTCCTTTCGCTCCATCTTTACGACGTTGTCTTCGCCTTCGACCACGATGCCCGCCGCGGCTGGATGATCTCGCAGGGAATCCCGGCGAAGGGACCGGTGGCGCGCCGAGCCCGAGCCGCCGACCGCCTCGATGCGGTCCTGGCACAACTCCACCATTCCCGCCAGTCGCCGCCCTCTCACCCCACACCGGGCCGGCTCCCAGTCGGCAGCGGCCATCCCCTTCCCGGGCATACCGGGATTGAGTCGACCCATGCCCCCATGGGCTACCGGGAGATGGTGGAGCGGGGGATCGAGTATGTCCGGGCCGGAGACATTTTTCAGGTCAACCTCGCGCAGCGTTTCGCCGTGGCCGGCGAGATCGACCCGACGCTCCTCCACCTCCGGGCCCGGGAGGTCAATCCGGCCCCGTTCGCGGCGAGCTTCGATGCCGGCCCGGTGCAGATCACGAGCATGTCGCCGGAGCGACTGCTGTCGGTATCGCGGAGGGTCGCGAGGATGCATCCGATCAAAGGGACACGCCGGGTGATCGCGAGCCCCGAGGCCGATCTCTTTGCCGGCGACGACCTCGAGGAGAGCGCCAAGGACCGGGCCGAGAACGTGATGATCGTCGATCTGGTGCGCAACGACCTCTCGCGTGTCTGCACCCCCGAGAGCGTCCGCGTCGAAGCGCTCTGCCGGCGCGAGCGCTATGCGACCGTGCAGCATCTTGTCTCGATCGTCACCGGCAGGCTCCTTCCCCGCTTCGGCCCCCTCGACGCGCTTCTGGCGGCCCTCCCCGGCGGGAGCGTCACCGGCGCCCCGAAACACCGGGCCTGCGAGATCATTTCCGCCGTCGAGCCGGTGGCCCGCGGGGCCTACTGCGGGTCGATCGGCTATCTCGGCCTCGACGCAAGCGCCGACTGGAATCTCCTCATCCGCACGTTCGTGGCCGGCAACGGTGCCACAACGTTTTCCGCCGGCGGCGGGATCACGGCGGCGAGCCTCCCCGATGCCGAGCACGCCGAGAGCCTCCACAAGGCGGAGGGGATGCTGCGGGTCCTCGCCAGCCTCGGCCGCGACGCGAAGCCCGGGTCCGCCGGAGGCGAAGGATGATCGTCGTCCTCGACAACCGCGACAGCTTCGTCTTCAACCTCGCCCGCTATTTCCATCGCCTCGGCTGCCCGGCGCTGGTCCTGCCGAGCCATGCTGTCTCGATTGCCGATCTCGAGCGCCTCGCGCCGCGCGGGATCGTGATCTCCCCCGGCCCCTGCACGCCGCTCGAGGCGGGATGCTCCCTCGCCGCGGTGGAGGCCTTCCGCGGACGGGTGCCGATCCTGGGGGTCTGCCTGGGGCATCAGGCGATCGGCCAAGCGCTCGGCGGGCGGATCGTTCGCGCTCGGGAGCCGGTCCATGGCCGGACGAGCCCGATGCACCACGACGGCGTCAATCTCTTTGCCGGGATCCCGAGTCCTTTTCATGCCGCCCGATACCACTCGCTCGTCATCGAGCGAGAGTCGCTGCCAAAGGCGCTGGCGATCACGGCGGTCGACGACGAGGGGACGATCATGGCCGTCGAGGATCGGGCCGGGGGGCTCTACGGCGTGCAATTCCATCCCGAGGCGATCCTCACCCAACACGGATTCGCCCTCCTTGCCAACTTTCTCGACCTCGCCGACATTCCCCGCGCCCGGGTCCTACCGGAGAGCGAGGGCACGGGCCCCTGGGGAGATCGGCCCCCTGCCGGCGACGGCCCGGTGGTGACGTTCTGAACAGACCGTGGAACGCTCCTCCACGCCCTCCCCCCTGGCCGTGTTGGCTGGCGGAGGCGCCCACGCGTCACATCGGCCGATCCCTCATTCCCCCTGCCGGGTCCCAGGCGGGGCGGCGGCCGCCATGGCGGTGAGCTCCGCGGTGGAGATGCCGGCGTCCTGGACGAGGCGTGTCAGATCGACAGAGGTGTAGATGTCGAGACGCCGGGTGAGGACGGTGCGGTGGTACTTGATCGTCCGCTCCGAAAGACCGTACTCATCGGCCATCTCTTTGTTCTGCATCCCCTTCACGATCCCCAGGAGCATCTGCACCTCGCGGTCGGTCAGCTTGGCGATCATGCTCCGCGCCTGGGTGCGGCGGAGCCGCTCGGCCCGCTCGCGGAGATCGCGTTTGATCGACCGCTCGATCGCTGCGACGAGATCACCGATCACGACGCGCTTCGTGAGGAAGTCCTCGGCCCCGGCCCGCATCGCCCGGACGCTCGTGGGGATGTCCCCCTTGCCGGTCACGAACACCACCGGGAGGGGATTCGGCGACTTCGCCAACGCCTCCTGGAGATCGAAGCCGTCGCGCTTCGGCATCTGCAGATCGGTGAGGACACAGCCGGGCGCTTCGGGGTCGGGGCGCATGATGAACTCCGCCACCGAGGAGTAGGTGGCCACCGCGTAGCCATGTCCGCGGAGCCGACGCTCCATGCTCCGAAGAAACGATTCATCGTCGTCGATCACATGAATCAAGGCAGTCACGCAGACGTCCTTTCCTTCCAGGTCGGTACAGCCAGGGAAACCGTTAGACCACGCCCCGGGGCGTTGTCGAGCCGGAGCCTCCCCTCATGCTGCTCGACAATCGAGCGCACGATCGGCAGGCCCATGCCGAGTCCTTCGTCCTTCGTCGTCGCGAAGGCCTCGACAGCCCTATCGATGATACCTTCCCCGATCCCACCGCCGTTGTCGATCACCGTCAACTCCACCGCATCCCCATCGCGGCGGGCCCGGATCCCGATCGCTCCCGGATCACGGTGCCCCCCCGCTCCCTCGGCACCACCGGGCGAACCTGCCCGGGAGGCCCGAATGGCATCGGCCGAGTTTCCGAGGAGATTCAGCAGCGCCTGCTGGAGGAGGATCTCGTCGCCGGCCACCCGCGGAAGCCCCGGATCGCAGGCAACCGTCACCACGATGCCGGCGGCGGTGAGCCGAGGCCCGGCGAGCGTGAGCACGCCGCGGATCAGGCCAGGCACCTCGACCGGACCGATGGTGAACCGCTGCTTGCGGATCATCGCCCGAATGCGGTCGAGCACCGCCCCGGCGCGCTGGTCGTCGGCGGCGATGTCGCGGACGATGGCGCGGAGCTCTTCGGCATTGGCCGTATCGTCGTCACGGAGAAGGATCTCCGCCGCCTCGAGGTTGTTGAGAATCGCCCCGAGGGGCTGGCCGAGCTCGTGGGCCAGAGAGGCCGCGAGTTGCCCGAGCGTCGAGATCCGCCCCGCGCGCGCGATCTGATCACGCTGCTCGCCAACGATCCGCTCGGCTCGGCGACGGAGCCGTGACTGCGTGACCAGCGCGACGATGAGCAGGCTCTGGAGCGCAACCACAGCCCCACCCGCGACAAAATACGGCCAGTAGCGATCCCAGACCCGCGGCTCACGAAACAACACGCGGCTGCCAGCGGGAAGGCGGGATGCCGGAATCCGAAAGCGGTTGAGCTGACGATCGTCGAGGATGACGACGGAGGGCACGTTCACCGACGGTGGAGGAGGCCCCTCCCGGCTGTCGACGAGAAGGCGGCCCATTGCCAGCCCGATGCCGCGGAGGTCGCTGCACACGCCGCCGACGGCACCACGGCCGACATGGGTGTCGACGATCCCGAAAAACGGGAGTTTTGAATCGCGGCAGAACGATTCGAGCAGATCCGCCGGGACATGCGCCCGCCCCAGTTCGTCTTTCCAGTAGCCGCAATAGATGATCACCGAGTCGACCGGGAGATCGCGGAGCCGCTGCCGCAGATCGGCCAGCGGCAGATCGACCAGCCCTACATACTCAAGCCCCCACTCCTCTGCGGCCCGGCGGGCTTCCGCCGTCTGCCGGGCCAAAACGCCGGGGTGGAACGCGGCCTGCCCGACGACCACGACGCGCTGCGTGGCCGGAAACAGCCGGCACGCCAGGGCGACGGTATCCTCCACCGTGGGATCGGTTGTCACGGAGGTGTAGTTGGGAGGGAGGCCTCCCGTGATCGCCGCATCGCCCGGGCGCTCGAACGCCACGATCCGTGCCCCTGGCGAAAGCCGTTCCCGACTGGTGAGGACGAAGTCACGCGTCAGGGCGCTGGAGGGGACGATGACGTCGAAAGCCCAGTCGGTGTACTTCTCGACGAGCCAGCCGGTCGAGCGCCCCGGGTCTTTCCCGTCTCGGCCAAGCCGGACGATGTCGAGATTCTCGATGAATATTTCGTAACGCACCCCCTTTGCCTCGGCTAACCTCGCCCGGAACCCCTCCATGAACTGCACGAACGCGGGGCGCGTGGGCCCTTCCTGATCGATGACGAGGATTCGCTCGATCAGCAGAGGATCCAGCGGGGACTTCTCCGCCGGCGCATCGGCTGCAGCGGACGTCGCGACAACGAGCGCAGCAAGCGCGCCTGGGATCGCGGCCAGCAACAGCCGCCAGCAAGTCGACATGGTCATGATGGTTTTCCAGAGCGCTGGCCAGTCGACATTGTACTCCATCGCGAAACGGCCGATCCGACGACCGCGTTCGGTGAATCAGCCGGGCCCTGGCCTCCCGCCGCAATTCATGGCCGCCCAACGGCGCGGACTAATCCGCCGCGGCCCGATGAACATCGAGCGACACCAGATCGAGCAGTTGATCGTCGGTCATCTCGGTCAACAGCGTTTCACCGGCGACCGAAGGCCCGAGCAGACGATCGGCGAGATCCTGCTTGTCGCGGAGCATGGCGTCGATCCGCTCCTCGAGCGTCCCACGGCAGACGAATTTGTGGACGAGCACGTTTCGCTTCTGGCCGATGCGGAAGGCCCGGTCGGTGGCCTGATTCTCAACTGCTGGATTCCACCAGCGGTCGAAATGGATGACGTGCGACGCCGCCGTGAGATTGAGACCAGTGCCCCCCGCCTTCACCGAGATTACAAAGAACGGGATGTCGTCCTCCTCCTGGAACCGCCGCACGATCTCCTTCCGCCTGCCCACCGGCACCTGGCCGTGCAAGACAACGCCCGGCCGACCAAAGACTTTTGAAAGCCACTGGGAGAGCGGGCCGCAGAGCGTCTGGAATTGGGTGAACACGAGGATCTTCTCCTGCCGGGCAGCGATCGGCTCACAGAGCTCCGCCAAGCGGAGAAACTTCCCGCTCTCCGCCGGGTCGTATCCCATGTCGTCGGCGAGGCCGAGGTATTGGGCGGGATGATTGCAGATCTGCTTGAGCCGCATGGTCGTGGCCAGAACGATGCCACGACGACGGATACCGCCGTCTCGCTCTCTATCTTTGAGCTCCTGGAGTTGCCTGCGGAGATCCTCCACAACCCGCTCGTAGAGGGCTGCCTGTTTGCGGGACAGGCTGCACTCAGACCGCATCTCGGTCTTTTCCGGCAGATCTGGCGCGATCAGCGGATCGGTCTTCAGCCGCCGCAGGATGTAGGGCCCAACGAGCTTGCGGAGAGGGGCGAAGCCGTCCGGATCGGCCCCTTTCCCCATCCGCCGCACGAATTGCTTGAACTCACCAGCCGAACCGAGCAGCCCTGGGCAACAGAAGTCGAACAACGACCAGAGGTCGCCGAGCTGATTCTCCACCGGCGTGCCGGTGAGCACGATCCTCGCCTCCGCGCGGAGCCCCTTGACCGCCTTTGTCTGCGCCGACGAGGCGTTTTTGATCGCCTGCGCCTCGTCGAGCACCGCCAGGCGCCAGGCCATGGCCGTCAGCCAGGGAAGTTTCTTCACCATCGCATAGGTTGTGACCACCACGTCGTAACGCTCCAGTTCCCGCTCCGGCTCGGCCGCCAGCCGATCGAAGAGGTCGGTCGGGCACTCCGAACGGTGCACAAACAGCGCCCGAAGTTGTGGGGCAAAGCGGGCAAGCTCCTGCTTCCAGTTCCCCACGAGCGAGGCAGGCACCACCAACAGGCTTGGCTGGCACGGCTTCGTGGAACGAGCCGACGTCCTTGCTGCGCCGCGCCGGGGTGACGCTGCCGGGGTCGCGGCAGCGTCGTCGCGGAGGCGAAGGAACAGGTCGATCAATTGGACTGTTTTGCCGAGCCCCATGTCATCGGCGAGGCACGCCCCCAGTCGCAGCCTCGTGAGGAACCAGAGCCAGCGGACGCCGTCCGCCTGGTAGGGACGGAGTGTCGCAGCCAGGCCATTGCCAGGCGTGCAGCCCGGGCGGCCCCGCGGATCGCGTAGCGCACCGAGGGTTTCACGGAGCCACCCCCCCGCGGTGACGTTCGACCACTCAACACTCGCTGCCGCGGTCCCTTCGTCGGCCCCCAAGTCGGCGCCGGCAAGCAGCCTCATCCCTGTGACGAAATCGATCCCCTCGGCATGCTCGCGTTCGAGCCGCTTCCACTGGTCGAGGGCCTGGCGGAGACGGTCCCGATCGACCTCCACCCAGCGTCCGCGGAGGAGCGTGAGCCCTTCGGTGCCGGCGAGGAGGTCGCTGGTCTCCGCCGCCGTCAGTGGTGTGCCGTCGAGGGCGAGATCGACGGAGAAATCGAGCAGGCCGTCAACCCCGACGGCGGATGGGGCAGCATCGCCGAGGCGCACCTGAACCGTCGGCCGCGGCGGCTTCCGGCCTCGCCACCAGTCGGGCACGCGGACGACCAGTCCGCTCTCCTCCATCGCGGGCACATCCCGGAGAAAGCGGTGAGCCTCCGCGATCGTGATCGCCCGGGGCGTGAAGATCGCCCGGGAATCGAGCCATTCCCGGATGAGGGTGCTGCGGTCCGCGGCCGCCTGGACCGGCGCTAGCAACTCCAAGAGTTTTGCTTGATCGCGGTGTTCGGCGGAGGATTCGACCGCCTTCGCCAAGGGCAGATGCTGCACGGCCGAGGATGCCGTGAGCCGGTGGGCATAGGTGGCGAGGAACGCGAACGGCCGCGCCTCGTCACGGCGGTTTTCGGCCAGATGGAACGTCACCTTCCCGAGAAGGTGGAACCGCGGGTCGATCGCTGCCAGCACGGCGGCCAAGCCTCCCGGTGTCGTCGCCGCCTGCGCACGGACTCCGGCAGCCAGTTCGTGCCAGATCCCCCGCAGCGCTGCGGCATCGAGGTGGTCGAGGCCACGCATCGGAGGGGCGGCGGCGATCATCGCCGCCAGGGCAAGGGTATCCGGTGGCGGCAGGATCGCTGCCGGCTGTTCGTCGGATGTCGCCTCCAGGAATGCCCGGCGGGCGTCCTCGGCGAGCCGGCCGATCGCCTCCACGACCTTCCGCGCACAGCCACGGAAGTAGGCCACGTCTGGTGGCACGCCGACGCTGTCGGGAAGCCCGGCCAGATGGAGCAGTCCAGCAGCCTGCCCGTCGGCAAAGGCGGCGGCAATTGCGACAGTCTCCGGCGCTGCCCCGGCGACCTCGTCGGCCGGCTCGACAGCCTCGTAAATCAGCTTTCCATGGGGAGAGACACGGATGCAAGCCGGGAATCTAGCCGCGGATGCAGATGGCCCAGATGCAGATGGCATGGTGGTGACACTCCGTGTCGTGCCGGTAAAAAGTACGCGACGTCCGTCATCCCGCAAGCCGGTCACCGAATCCCTGCGGCGACAGCCAGCGAGGCTTGACGCCGCTCCTCCGGTGAATCACCACCGACACCGGACAGACTCGGGAGCAGCGAGCTCGGGATCGGCCGGCACTCGAATCACCACACGACAAAGGCCCTGCAGATGCGCTGGTCAAGCTCCTGGGGAGAATACTCGCCGGTCGGCAAGCGGATTGCCCGCGCCGAAAAACGCGCGGCCAAGCGGGCCACCTGGGCCGGCCGCACGCCCGAGCCGGTACGGATCATCGGCCGCGACATCGCCAAGACGTTTTGGGGCCGGTCGTGGTGCCAGAGCCTGGAGGGCTTCAGCGACATCAGCAATCGTCTCCCACGCGGCCGTACGTATGTGCGCAATGGCTCGGTCGTCGATCTCCTCATCACCCGCGGTCGAATCGAGGCGATCGTCGCTGGGTCGATGGTGTATGACGTCGCGATCGCCATCGCCCCGCTCCCGCCGGTCAGATGGCAGGCGATCAAGAAAGACTGCGCGGCGTCGATCGGGTCGTTGCTCGACCTGCTCTCCGGCCGCCTCTCGGACGGCGTGATGGAGCGGATGGTGAAGCCACAGGAGGGTCTTTTCCCCTCGCCCCGGGAGATCTCGATCGCCTGCAGCTGCCCTGACGGAGCAGCCATCTGCAAGCATCTTGCCGCGGTGTTCTATGCGGTGGGGCACCGGCTCGACACGCAACCGGAACTGCTGTTCTTGCTGCGAGGTGTCGATCAACGGGAGCTCATCGCCGCCGCCACGAAGGACTCGGTGTCGCGGGCGATCCGGGGCGACGATACCCACGCCCTGGCCGACGACGATCTGGCGTCGATTTTCGGTGTCGACCTGGGGACGGCGACCGACGAGCCCACGCCGCCGACCTCCGAGCGCATCCCCAAGCCCGCAGCCCGGAAGCGGCGGTCTACTCCCCCCACCCCCGAGCCATTCCCGGAGCCCGCGCCTGCGCCCAAGAAAAAAAGAGTACCGACGAAAAAGAAGCTGCCCAAGCTCAAGAAGCTGCCCAAGCTCAAGAAGCTGCCCAAGCGGAAGAAGCCACGGGACTGATGCCCGTCTGCGGTCATCGCGGCGCCTTCGGTCAGACGAGGCATGACCGCCGCGGCGCAGCCACCACACTCACGCCCGCCGGAAGCCGCCGTTGACAGGGATCACTTGGCCGGTGACGAAGGCGGCGTCGGCAGAGACGATCCAGGCCACCGTCGCGGCGATGTCGGCCGGCTCCCCCCAGCGCCGCAGGATGCTCTCGCGCACGGCCCGCTTCTGCCACTGGTCGCTCGCGCCCGCTCCCCATTTGGTGCGGATCCAGCCCGGGGCAACGCAATTGACACGCACCTCGGGCGCGAGCGACCGGGCCACGCTCCGCGTGAACGCCATCACCGCTCCCTTCGTCGCCGCGAACAGTTCCCCCGAATCCCCCTCCATCCCGGTTTCGGCCTGATCCCAGCCGATGGTCACAATCGTCCCGCGCGCCTGCCCTGTTGCCACCTGTTCCCCCTCCCAGCGGGCCTTCATCCACCGGCCGAATCCCCGCGTGAGAAACATCGTCGACCCGACATCGACGCGCAGCAATTCGTCGAGCTTCCGCTCGAAGCCCCAGGCCGCAGCGGCCCCAGTGAGGACGTCGGCCCCGGCGATCAAAACGACCGTGTCGAGATCGGGGAGCGCCGCGGTGACCTCGTCAACGAGCCGCGGCAGCGTCGAGTGCTCCCCAAGATCGGCGAGGAACTGACCGGCAAAGCGCTCCTGGGCGGCGAGCTCCGCGGCCAGGTCTTCGGCAGCCGGCGCCGAGCGGCCGTGGATCGCGACGCGGGCCCCGGCGGCCGCCAGCCGCAGCGCCACAGCGCGGCCGATGCCGTGCGTCGCGCCGGTGACCAGCGCCGTCCGGCCGGCGAGCGTGGCGGGGCTTGGAACCATTGGTAGCGCCGGCGGTCATACCGCCGGCTTCTCCTCGACGTGCTCGGGAGCAGGCTCGGCCGACGGGGGAGTCTCTGCGGCAGGCAACGCCCCGCCTGCCGGCACGGCGTGATCCGCCGCAGCGGCACCTGTCCGCAGCGGCAACTGATAACAGGCCGCCTCGACGGCATTGCGCACCAGAAGCCTGTCCCCGACGATCGCCGGGGAGTTCCATGTCTGATCGGAAAGGGCTGTGAGGCGGGCCACCTCGCGATGGGCCTCCGGCGTCGCCTCGACGAGGACGACATCTCCCGGCTCCGACTGAACGACGAGCAGATCGCCGACGCGGAGCAGCTGCCCCTGGTCGTAACGCCCCCCCTTCCACATCCGCTTGCCGTCGCTCGCCCGCAGGCACTCGAGGATCCCGTCGGAGAGGCCGTAGAGGTGGCCATCGTGGAAGGCGACATTCGTGAACTTCGTCTTCATGCCGGCCTTGTTGCGCCACGCCTCCTTCACCGTCCACGCCCCATCCGCGCCGGGCTCCACATCGAAGGCCGCGGCACCGATGCCGTAGCCCTTCGAGATGAAGAGGCGGTTCGGGCCGATCACCACCGCTTGCGTGCAGGAGGCATCGGAGTTGCTGTGCCCCGGCCAAGGGAAGCGCCACGCCTCGTCCCGCGAAGCCGGATCGAAGCCGATCACCTGCGACTCCGTCACCGCCACGAGAAACGGTTTCCCGCCGATCTCGAAGAGACTCGGGCTGACGTAGCTGATTTGGTCATCGCCGGCGTTCCAGCGGCGTTCGCCCGTCGCCCGGTCGTAGGCCACCAGCGCCACCGGGCCGTCGCCGCGCGGCCCCCCCCCCGGCACAACGACGACATCGCCGAGGATCAGCGGCGATCCAGCGCGGCCCCAGGCCACCGCGAGAGCATGGGCAGCGGCGTCGATGCCGAGATCGGCGAGCACGTCCTTTTTCCAGAGCACCTTGCCGGTGGCGCCATCGACGCAAAACAGCCAGCCGGTGGCCCCGGCGGTATAAACGACGCCGTCGTGGATCGCCGGCGTCGAACGTGGCCCGGCCCCGCCGAGGACCGTCTGGTGGCGGGCGGTCACCGCCACCTGCCACTGCGGTTCTCCGCTGGCCAGCGACAGACAGGTGATGATCTCCTCGTCGCCGCGCTGCTCGAGCGTCACGGCGTGATCGCCACAGGTGGCAAACCCGCCCCAGCCAGCGCCGATCGGACGGCGCCACAGCTCGCGGGGCGCCTGGTCCTTCTTCCAGACAGAGGCCAAGCGCGGGGCCGAGGCGGGGAGCGAGGCGTCGCCCGCCGGCCCGAGGAAGCGGGGGAAGTCGTGGGGAGCCGGTTGCCAGGGGGCCGCGTTGGCGACCTGCGGCAGCGCGACGGCGCGGGCGAGGAGCGTGTCGCGCGATTTCTGCCACACCCAGCGGAACTCCGGCACGAGATTGCCACTGACGCGTTCGACCCGGAGCGTGGCCAGACCGAGGGCGACCAGCCCCAGGAGCCCGAAGGCGAGCCCGCGCTTCCACGCCGGGCTGTGGCCGCTCTCGCGGACGAACCACAGCACCGCCGACATCAGCGCCGAGAAGCCGAGAATGACCGTGAGGATGTTGCGGACTGCGCCGTCGACAACGCCGCCGACGACCGGTTCGAGGAGCCCGGCCCGGACCATCGCCGCCGCCGCCGCGAGCGAGCAAAGCGAGATGACCAGCCGGCGTGGCGGCCACAGCGAGCGGGGCTCGGCGGGGGGAGCCGGCTCGACACGGGCCCCGGGGCGCGGCTGCTTCGAGCGGCTCTTCGACTTGCTCATGCGCGGATCGCCTCGCGGTCGCCCCTCCGAATCGTCCGCACGTGCGACACGCCGACGGGGCCGAAGGAGGACAGCTTACCGCTCCTGTTGGCCGCGCGCCCACGCGAACCTCTCCCGCCGAACGGTCCCGCCATGGATTCCTTGTCGGTGCCGCGGGCCCCGACTACACTCGCGTAAAGACTGGGCTTTTCGGCCCATTTCCCCCCTCACGGACGCCCCATGACCAGCCCTGAGCCCCACCGTTCCTCTGGGTCGAGCCCCCCGCCGTCGGCAGCCGCGTTCGACGCGGTCCTCCGTTCGGGGCGGGGCGTTGGCCCCTCCACCGCCGCTGTCCACGCCGGCGAGGCCCGGCAGAAACTGGCCAACGCCATCACCGACCCGATCGTCACCGCGTCGACCTACACCTTTCCCAACACCCGCGCGATTCTGGATTTCATCGAGCAGGACCTCCCCCGCGAGGAATATGGCCGCTACGGCAACCCGGGGGAACGGGTGGTGGAAGACAAACTCGCCGCCCTCGACGGCGGCGAGATGGCCGTCCTCTTCTCCAGCGGCATGGCCGCGCTCGTCGGCGTGCTGATGGCGCACCTGAGCGCCGGCGACGAGGTGGTGTTTTTCGACCAGTGCTACCACCGCAGCCGCGAGTTCTGCCGCCGTCACCTGACGCGCTTCGGTGTCGGCTTCCGCGAGGTGAAGACGGGCGACTACGACGCCATGGAAGCGGCGATCAGCCCGCGGACGAAGATGGTCGTCAGCGAGTCGCCAACTAACCCCCATCTCTCGATCGTCGACTGCGGGCGGTTCGCCGACATCGGCCGCCGCCACGGCGTGCTCACGCTCATCGACGCCACCCTCTGCACCCCCTACAACCACCGCCCACTTGCCGACGGCGTCGATTTCGTCCTCCACTCGGCGACGAAATACCTCGGGGGCCACAACGACCTCCTCGCCGGCGGCGTCATCGGCTCGCGGGAGAGGCTGGAGCCGGTGCGGAATCTCCGCGGCATCATGGGGGGGATCAATTCGCCCCACAATTGCTATCTCCTCGAGCGCGGCCTGAAGACGCTCGCCCTGCGAATGGACCGGCACAACGCCAACGGCCTGGCCGTCGCCCGGTTCCTCGAGGCCCACCCGCGGGTGGAGCGGGTTTACTACCCGGGCCTCGAGAGCCATCCTTACCACGCCGTCGCCAAAGCGTCGATGCGCGGCTACGGGGGCCTCGTGACGTTCCTCGTCAAGGATGCCGACTCGCAGCAGACGTCACGCGTCGTCGATGCCGCGCGGATCCTGCGGATCGGCCCGAGCCTCGGGGGGGTCGAGTCGCTCATCGAGCAACCGCTCGTGATGAGCTACTGGAACTACTCCCCGGCGGAGCGGCAGACGTTCGGGATTGGCGACAACATGATCCGCCTCGCCCTCGGCATCGAGGACACCGCCGACCTGATCGCTGACTTGGGGCGGGCACTCGAGCACTGAAGCCCTCGGCCGGCCGATCGACCGGGGGATTTCCGTGGAGGGGGCAAGCCAGGCAGGCGGCGGGCCTCGCCCCGCCGGACGGGGCGCTACCCCGTGACCGCCGCCGGCCGACCGGGGGCTCTGGGTTGAAACTGCCGGTCGCGGTGATTTTCACGGAAGTTCCGGTCGCGCCGATGCCGATAGCTCTTCCGATTGCAGAAGCTCGTCAGGTGCCGTCCACCGCGGGTGCTCTCGGAGAAGTGTTCATGAACGTCGCGAACGGTATCCGCCTGCTGGCCGCCATGGCGCTGGTTACCTGGGCCACCCAGCCGGGCTTCGTTTCCGCTCTCGCCGACGATGGTGCCCCGGGAGCGGACGATTCGTCGCTCCGCTGGACGCCCCACCGGGCGGCTGCTTCGCCCCCTGCGGCCCCCCAACCTGCGGCCCCCCAACCCGCCGCCGCGCCGGCCGCCACCGCCCGGATCAACGACCCGGCCCTGTTGCCGGTCGCCTCCGATGCGCCGCCGGGCCCCATCGCCGACCGTCCGCGGATGCTCCCGCCGCGCCCCCTTCCCCCGGAGATGACCGGTGGGCCCGCGCCGCGAGCGGGAATGTCGCGGGCTCCCGCCCCCCCGCGTGCTCCGGCCCGCCGGGCCGAGAGCGGCCTTCCCTCGCAGCCCCCCGTCCGCTCCGGCAGCGACGAGCCGTCGCTGTTTGGCATCAGCCTGTTCCGCGCGCCGCAGGGGGACGTGGGCCGTCCAATGTTCGGCGCGGAGCCCGTGCCGCAGCGTGAGGGGGTCCGACCGGCGGCCGCCGCCGGTGACTATCCCCGCCAGGGCCAGCGGCCGGTGGGCCTCGGAGGCCAGCGGTTGGCGATGGCCCCCGGCAGCGAGAGCTCAATGATGTCGCGGCTGCCCGGTTCGTCGATGCCGACCTCTTCGATGCCCCGCCCGCGCGTCCAGGCCCGCCGCGTTGCCCAACTGCCGACGCCCGCCGGCGAACTTCCCCCTCCCGCCGGCGCGGCGACCACTCCGGGCTTGCCCGCGGCCGCGCCGGGCCGACCCGGTCGCCCCACCCCCGCCGAGTCGATGGCCGTCGAGCCCTCATTCCCCGGCGGTATGCCGATGGAGGAGGAAGGGCTGACGTTCGGCGGCGGCGACGGCGACGGTGGTTATGGCGGTTACGGTGATATGCCGCTCGACTCGGGCGACTATGGTCTGACCGATCCCGGCATGGCCGGGATCGAGGGGATGGAGGGCTACGGCAGCGGCTTCCCCGAGGACGGGATGATCTACTCCGAGGACGGCATGCCGATGGGAATGGGGATGGAAGGACCGGCGGCCCCCTGGACCGGCGAGGTCCATCTCCATGTCCCCTCGTTTTACGACGATCCCTACGCGTGCGAGGATGGCGAGGCCTGCCCTGGCTGCTCCCCGATGTGGGATCCCGACGGCCGGATCTGCGCCTACTTCCGCCGCTTCGGCCGCCCGTACTACGGCTGGCGGTGGTATCGCGATCTGACGGTCGGTGCCGGCGTGACGTCGTTCCAAAACGCCACGAACTTCGGGCTCCACGGCAACTACGGTTTCAACGAATACGTCAACTGGTCGATGCCGTTTTGGAACGCCATCGGCCTCGGCTGGCAGTTTGGCCTGCGCGGCGTCCAGGCCGACTTCCAGCGGACGCAGATCACGGCCGCCAATGGCAGCACGCTGCTCAACACCAACGCCCGCAACCAGGTGTTCCTCACGACCGGGTTCTTCAGCCGCGCCTTCGAGGGGCGCGGCCTCCAGGGTGGAGCCGTCTACGACTACCTTCAGGACAATTGGTTCGACACCACCGATCTGGCGCAGGTCCGCGGCGAGTTGAGCTACGTCTGGGGCTACCACGAGTTCGGTTTCTGGGCCGCCTACAACGCCAACAACGCCGACGGCGCGTTCATCACCGGTGCTCGGGGCAACTCGGCCGCCTTCGACACGCTCGATCTCTACACCGGCTTCTACCGGCTCCAGTTCGGGGATGCCAACGAGATGAAGATCTGGGGTGGTGCCAGCGGCCAGGGGGACTACCTCACCGGCATGCTCGTGCGGGCCCCGATGTCGCGCTCGCTGGCGCTCGAGGGGACGTTCACCTATCTGATCCCGTCGACGTCCAACACCGTTCCGCTCCCCAACGGCGGCAGCCTGACCTACGCCGAGCAGGCATGGAACGTGTCGACGAACCTCGTCTGGTATCCGGCCTGCCGGTCGCGTCGCAGCCTCGCCAGCCCCTACCGCCCGCTCTTCGAAGTGGCCGACAACGGCAGCATGATCGGCACGGTGTCGGTGAACCGGCCGCGGCGCCGGTGAGCCCCCCGGCACGCCGACCGCCCTGGCCACGGCGGGAGACGATGGCGGCAGCGGCACCCTCCGCACCCCAGCGACGATCGATCGCGGGGGCGAGGCGATCCTTCTGCCCCCCCGCGGCGCCGGGTCGCTTGCCATCCGCGGCGGCCGGCCACCGCGCCTCTGCCGCCTCCGCTGGGGTTTCTGCTATCCTTGCCAACACCCGGGCGCCCCTTTCGGGCGACCACCGTTATCCAGGAATCCATCGCTGCCATGCCGGAAGCAAACGATCCGTGGGCCTCGCTCGCCGACAGCCTGGGCGCCGTTCCTGCGCCAAACCAGGCCAGTCCGCAGCCCCCCGCTGCCCAGCCCGCCCCCGACCGGCCCCGAGCCGTCCAGACGCGTCGCCCCGAGCCCAAAAAGCCAGCGCCATCTGGAGCTGATGCCGATTGGTCCGACATCGTCTCTGGGCTGGGTCTCCAGCCCGATCCGGTGCCCCCCCGCTCCGCTCCGCCCCGCCAACCGGCCCCGCCGGCAGCGCGGGAGCGGGCTCCGCTCCCCCCGGCGGAATCGTTCGATCGCGAGCCAGAGCCTCGCCCAGCCCGGGAGCGGCGTGCCGACGAGGAGCGCCCCGGCAACGATCTCCCGCCCCGCGCTCGCGGTGGCGAGCCGGCACCCGATTCGTTCGGCTTCCAAGATCGGCCGATCGTCGATCGCGGGGCGGCCGAACGGCCGGCCGCCGGCGGCCGGCGCGACGACGAAGGACGCCGCGACAGCGGACGCTCTGGAGGCCGCGGTGGGCGTGGCGACGGGCGCCGCGGCGCGGCAGGGGAGCGCCGCAGCGAGGATCGACCACCGCTCCCGCGGCACGACCAACCGAGGCAGGAATCCTCCCGGGCGCCGGGGCGTGACGACGGCCCACCGTTTGCTCAGGCTCAGGAGCGCACCGCCGGTGAAGACGGCGCCCCGAGCGACGAACGCGTCCGTGACGGCGGCGAGGGGATCGAAGGGGACCGCAGCAGCAGTGGTGAACCGCGGCGCGGTCGCCGGCGGCGCGGTCGCCGCGGTGGACGGGGGCGTAGCGGTCGCGATGAGGCGCCGCGCGGCGAGGGGGCCGTGGAACGCCCCGAGGATGCCGCAGCGAAAGGGGATGACCTCCACGCCCGCGACGACGACGGCGGCTTCGAGCCCCGCCGGCCTGCCGGCGAGGACACCCGTCAGGGGCGGCGCCAGCCAGCCCCTCCGCGTCGCCAGGATGATGGGGAGCGTCGGCCGGTGCGTGGCCCCGACGCGGAAGGCTCGAGCCAGCCGCCACGAGAAGACCGCCCCGCCTCGGGATTCGATTGGGACACGCCGGTCGACCGCCCTCCGCAAGAGCGCTCCCAGAGCACCGACCGGGCTCCTGCCCGTCGGCCGGTGCGCGAGGACGACGCTTGGGGAGGCCTCGATCGAGAACTTCCGGAGCCGGTCGGCGAAGCCTCCGATGGCGGGGAGCGGAGCCAGGCCGACGGGGAGCCCCACGGCGACTCGGGCGATGACCAATCGGGGCGCCGCCGCCGGCGGCGCGGCCGGCGTGGTGGCCGTCGACGCAGCGGGCGGGAAAGCACCGGCGAGAAAATCGCTGCGGCCGATCAATCCCCGGACGACGCCGGGCCGCCCAACCGCAGCGGCACTGGCGCGGCCGAGGACGAACCGCTCCCCGCCGGCTACGGCCGGGCCCCAGTCCCTCCCCGCCCGGCTCCCAATGGCGCCCGTGGCAGCGAGGGAGAACCACGCGGACGCCGCCGTCGGGGACAGGGCGAACGGAAGATCTCGACACCCCGGACCCGAAGCTCCAGCACTGGCTCCGCCACTGGCTCCAGCACTGGCGAGACGGGGCCCGAAGGGGTTGGGGAGGCAAAACCCCGCGGTCGTTCCTCACGGCGCGGCACCACGGGGCGGAGCCGCCGCCCGGAACCGGAACTCCGCTCGACGTCGCGTCTGTCGCGTGGCCGGCAGGACGACTTCGCCCCGGTGGCCGGCGGATACGACGAGGATGACGAAGGGCTCGATTTCCTCGGGATCGAGGAGGCCGGCCGCGAACCGACACCGCGCGCGGAAGCTCGCCACAGCGACGACGACGAGATTCTCGCAGAGAGCGGCCTCGCGAGCGTCACCGATGTGCCGAGCTGGGTCGAGGCGATCGGGATTGTGATCGCCGGGAACCTCGATGCCCGCAACCGTTCCCCGCGGGGCGGAGACGACCACGACCGCGGTCGCCGTGACGGGCCCCGGGGCTGATTCGCATCTCGCAAACCTCCCCGCCCGCCAGAGCCCAGCCGGGCGTCGTCCGATCCG
>CAMBFA010000066.1 GCA_945865325.1 Candidatus Kuenenia stuttgartensis | reverse complement strand
CATACGCACCTCGAGTTCTCCGATCTCCAGCGGCCGCTTGAGGCCGACGGTGGCCTCCCCGGTTGGATCGCCCGGGTCGTCGCCCTCCGCCGGGCCCGGCCTTCAGGCCTCGAGGAAGTGGCCCGGCTCGCGAGGAGCCTCCGGGCCGGCCTCGCCGAAAGTCTCTCGTTTGGCGTGACGACGATCGGCGACATCGCCACCGCCGTGCCGCGGGGAGGCTATCCGTCGATCGGGCCGCGGGTGCGCGTCTATCGCGAGGCGCTCGGCCTGTCGTTCACCGGAGGGAGCCTTCCCGGGGCCATCGCCCGCGACCTCGATCGGCTCGGAGATTCCGCCGGGATCTCCCCTCATGCCCCGATGACGGTCTCGTCAGCCCTCGGCCGGGCGCTCCTTCGCGAAGCGGCCAGGCGCGGGCTTCCCGTCACGATGCACCTCGCGGAGAGCCTCGCGGAGCTTGCGTACGTCACCGGCGGCGGCGGGCCGTTCCGCGAGCTGTTTGCAACCCTCGGCGCCTGGCCGGCCAATCGGCCGCCGCCGGTGCTCCCCCCCTCGGACTGGATCAGCAGACTGGCGCGCGTCCGTCGGGGGAGCGTCGTCCATGGCACGTTCCTCGGGGAGCCCCCCGATGCTTCCGCCCTCGACCGTCTCGCTCATCACCGCGACCGGCTCGGCGTCGTTGTCTGTCCGCGCACAACCCGGCTCCTCTCCGGTCGGCTCCCGCCGTTGAGGCAATTCCTCGCCGCGGGCGTCCGCGTGGCGATCGGCACCGATAGCCGGGCGTCGAACCCCGATCTTTCGGTCCTCGCCGAGGCCCGGGAGCTCGCTGGCTCAGGCGTCGTGTCGCCGGCTGAAGCGCTTCCGATGCTGACGCGCGACGCGGCGTGGGCTCTCGGCTACGAGCACCAGGCCGGATCGATCGCCGTCGGCCGCCCTGCCGATCTCGTCGTCCTCGTCCCTTCGGGCCCGTTCACCGATCCCCTCGACGCGATCCTCCGCCCCGACACCCGTGTCGCGGCCACGCTTCGAGCGGGCCGAGTCCTCCACGGCCACCTCGCCAGCGGGTGAGGTCGGCGAAGCTCCTTCGGCGATCCGGACTACTCACGAGAACGCTCGCACGGCAAGCAGCCGAAAAGGCGTGCCTTGCTCGGCAAGGCGTGACGTGAAACGGCTGGCAAGACACCACGCTCAGAAACGGCGTACGACGTTGCCTCCTTGACCGGAGTGCAAATACAATAGCCCCCATGGATGAAACGTTGACACCCCTTTGGGCGATCACCGAGGCGCGGCTGATGGCGGCCGTGGACCGGCTGGTCTCGGCTGCAGATCCATCGAAGGTTCTCCTCTTCGGTTCCCACGCGAGAGGGGACGCCGACAGCCACAGCGACGTCGATTTGATCGTCGTCGAGCGAACGGTGGCGAACCGTTTCGAAGAGACAGTCAGGCTCCATCAGGCTCTCACCGGCCTGCTCCTCCCGGCCGACATCCTTGTCGTGAGCGAGGCGGAGTTCGATGAGCGGTCGAGGACTCCAGGAACCGTCGAGCATTCTGCGGCCAAGGAGGGGCGTGTGCTCTATGACGCGGCCTGACCGGGCGACGACCCTCTTCCGCAAGGCGAGTCAGGACGAACTCGTTCTGGAGAAGCTTGTCGCCGATTCTGACGTCGATGACGACACGCTCGGGTTCCACGCACAGCAGGCTGCCGAGAAGCTTCTCTAGGCGCTGCTGTGTGCCCGAGGCGTCGATTACCCCCGAACCCACAGCCTCGGTGTTCTCGTCGAACTCCTCGGCACGGCCGGAGAGACTTTGCCCCATGTCGTCGGCGACCTGAATCGCCTCACGCCGTTCGGCACGACCTTCCGCTACGACGAGGGTTTCTCGGGGGCGTCGTTCGACCGCACGGAGTGGCGGACGACGATCAGAGCGCTGCGGGAGTTCGTTGAGTCGCGGATGAACGCGTGATCGACGCGGTCGCGAACGTATTGAGCCACCTTTCACTCCCCGATCTGATTTCGATGGCCGGCCTTTTCAAGGTCGGCATCGCTCGCGGCCTCACAGCCGGCAGTTGGCGATCCGGGTCTCGATGATCGCCGAGGCGCCGATGACCTCGAGGCGCTCCATGATCGCATGGACCTCACCGCGGCGAACCATCGCCCGCACCGCACACCAGCCCGGATCCTCGAGCGCACTGACCGTCGGCGAATTGAAGCCGGGGGTGATCGACTCCGCCGCCGGCAGTTGGCCCCTGGGAATGTTGTATTCAAGGAGCGAGTAGGTGCGGGCGATCACGATCCCCTCGAGCCGGCGCACGATCCGATCGGCCGTGGCGGAATCGTGGAAGGAACGGTTTTGCACGAGCACCGTCTCGTAGCGGCCGATCTCGGTGATCACCCGGAGCCGGTTGGCCGCGAGCGTGCTGCCGGTCTCGACGAGGTCGACGATGGCATCGGCGACGCCGAGTTGGATCATCACCTCGACACTCCCCGAGAGGGGAACGAAGTGGGCCTCGGCGCCGCGCTCGGCGAGCCAAGCCCGCGTGATCCGCGGGAAGCTCGTGGCGATCCGCTTCCCGTGGAGATCGGCGGCGGCGGCAATCGGCGCGTCTTCGGCGACGCACAGCGCGAGCCGGCACGACCCAATGCCGAGATCGAGGCGGTGGACGAGATCAGCGCCACTCTCGGCGACGAGGTCGGCGCCGGTCACGCCGAGGTCGATCGCCCCCTCGGCGGCGAGGACGGGGATGTCGTCGGTGCGGAGGAAGATCACCTCCACCGGCATGTCGCGGCAGCGGGCGAAGAGGCTCCGCTCCGTGCGGCGGAAGTTGAGCCCCGCCTCGGCGAGGAGTTGCGCGGAGATCTCTGCGAGCCTCCCCTTGCTCGGGAGGCCGAGCCGAAGAAGTCGCTCGGAACGGGCAGGATCACTCACGATTCACCTCCTCCGCGGCCCTGGTTCCCCGGGAGGCCTTCTCGTCGAGGCCCGAGGTGCCGAAGCGGCGATCGAGCTCGCTGCCGACGGCGGCCAGCGGCAGCCCGCGGCAGGCGAGGAGCACGAGGGTGTGGTAGAGGAGGTCGGCGCATTCCGACACGACGCGCTCGTCCGCCTCCGAAACCCCGGCCATCGCCAGTTCCCCCGCCTCCTCGACCACCTTCCCGCCGATCTTGTTGGCACCGGCGTGGAAGAGCTTGGCGGTGTAGGAGCGGTCGATCGATTCTCCGCGGCGGGATACGATCATCCGCTCGAGCTCCTCGAAGATCTCCCCCGGTCGACGCATATGACTCCCGACATTCCTGGTGATGGCACCGCCCTCGGAATCTCCGAGGTCTCGCCCTCAACTGTAGCACGCCCTGCAGCCGCGCCCCGGCCGGAACTCGGCGACGATTGCTGGTTCCTCGCCGGCCCCACGGCGGCCGGGAAAACCTCCCTGGGGATTCGGATGGCCGAGCGCCTGGGGGCGGAGATCGTCAGCGTCGACTCGATGGCGGTCTACCGCGGGCTCGACATCGGCACCGCCAAGCCGGGGCCGGCTGAACGGGGGCAGGTGCCGCACCACCTCGTCGACGTCGTCCCCCCGTCGGAGGCGTACAACGTCGCCCGCTGGCTCACCGATGTGACCACGGCGATCGCCGCCATCCGGTCGCGCGGCCGGCGGATCCTGTTCGTCGGGGGAACGCCCCTCTACCTGCGGGCCCTGCGGGACGGACTCGCCGACGTGTCGGGGGAGGTGCCGGAGGTCCGTGAACGCCTCCGGGCCGAGGTCGACGCAATCGGCCCGGCCGCGCTCCACCACCGCCTGGCCGGGGTCGATCCCGAGGCAGCCTGGCGCATCCATCCCAACGACGCCAGGCGGATCGTCCGGGCCCTCGAGGTAGCGGCCTGCGGAGGGCCCCTGTCGGCCGCGTTCGCCCCGGCGCCCCATTCCGTTTTCGGGCGGCAGATGATGGTCGTCGACCTCCCCAGGGCGCTCCTCCGCGACCGCATCGACCGGCGGGTGGAGCGGATGTTCGCCGCGGGCCTGGTCGACGAGACGCGGCGGGCCGAGGAGGGGCCGGGGGGGATCGGACCGACCGCCTCCCAGGCCGCAGGCTACACCGAGGCCCTCGGCGTCCTCGCCGGCACGCTCTCGCTTTCCGACGCGATCCGGCTCACTCAAGCGCGCACCCGGCAGCTGGCCAAGCGGCAGCTGACGTGGCTGCGGAGCTTTCCCGGCGCGGTGTGGATCGCGGCCTGAGACCGACCGCTAGCAGCCCGGGTGCTAGCACCGGATGTAGGTCAGACTGGGCCAGCCGACCACAAAATCGTCGTGTTGCTTGCTGACCGGAAAGCCGAAGCGATACGTTCCCCGCCGCCAGAGCGACGGACGCCCATGACTGGGTCCGTAGTGCTGGCAACGGCTCGAACGACGGAATAGGCCCGGTTTCCCCTGTTGGGGGGCGACCGGCCCGGAAGCCCGGATGGCTTCCGTCCGCCGCAGGGGCTCCTTCGGTCGAAGGCATCGGCGTTAGGGATGACGCTGTACAAGCGTGGGGTGGAGCGGCCCGGAAGGGTCGTTTCGAACGTCGAACAAGTCTGTCGATCGGGGCGCTGCGGAGGGCGGGAGATTCATACGTGGAATCCGGGGGTCGACGTACGACCACCCCGTGTTCGGCCGGAGCAAAGGGTCGACGATCCGACGGTCTTCCGGAGACACTCCATGGCAGCCAAGCCCCTCATCGGCATCAACACCGACTACCGTGCATCCCGCAAGGAGCATGCCGCGCTCTCCTTCGTGGCCGCGGGCTACTTCGACGGGATCACCGCCGCCGGTGGGATTCCCGTCATCATGCCCCCCCTCGCCGACGAGGATGACGTCGTCCGGCTCCTTGACCTCCTCGACGGCGTCGTGATGGTCGGCGGTGCCGACCTCGACCCGCGCCGCGACGGCTGGATGCCCCACCCCTCCGTCCGCCCCATGGACACGCGGCGCGAGGACTTCGACCGGATGCTCGCCCAGCATATCTGCCGCCGCCACATGCCAGTCCTCGCGATTGGCGCCGGGATGCAGCTCCTCAACATCACCGAGGGGGGGACCCTGTTCCTCCACATCCCCGAAGATCTCCCCAAAGCGATCCCCCACAAGGATCCCGGCGACGCTTCCCACCGCCACGCCCTCCTCGTCGAGGCGGGGAGCGTCATGGAGCGCGTCTACGGCGACGGCGAGATCCGCGTCAACAGCATGCACCACATGGCGATCGATGATCTCGCCACGAGCTTTCGGATCGCCGCCCGCGCGCCGGACGGCGTCATCGAGGCGATCGAGAGCCAAGTCGAGGGCTGGGTGGCGATCGGCACGCAGTTCCACCCCGAGGCGGAGACCGCCTCCGCCCTCGACGTGAAGATCTTCGAGGAGTTCGTGATCGGGATCACCGGCGAGGTTCCCGAGGTGAAGCTCGTCGCCTGAGCAACGGTCACGCCGGAAACGTCAACCTGTGGATCTCGACGTTGGGCCCGTCGGTCGCGCCATGCGGCCGGCGGGCCCTCGTTTTGCTGACCGCCATCCCCGCTGCCCGCGCCGCCGGCGCGAAGCCAGCGGCCTTGGCCCGGCAGGGATCGGCGACGAGCCCCAGACCCCCCGGCGCGAGCGTCCGGACGATCGTCGCCGCCAAGGCGGCCGGATGATGGGCCTCGTAGAGGACGTCGGCGGCGACGACCAGATCGAAGGTGCCGAGATCGTCGGGGAGGTTTCTCCAGTCGAGGACCCGCGTCCGCAGGCCAGTGACCGCATTGCGCTCGGCGTTGTAGCGCACCCCCTCGAGCGCCGTCTCCTCGTAATCGGTGGCGGTGACGGTGAAGCCGGCCCGGGCGGCGACGATCGCCGGCAGCCCCAGGCCACAGCCGAGCTCGAGGAGCGTCCTTCCCCCCCCGTCCATGGCGGCCAGATTCTCGGCGAGGACGATCGCCGACTCCCACACGTCGGCCCAGTAGGGAATCCGCTCGTCGGCCTCGAAGGCCGACAGGTCGATGAGCGACTCCATGTCAGGGGGGCGCCAGATCGACACCGGCCGGCCGCCGATGTTGATCCGCCGCTCCACCGGCTCGAATCGATCAAATCCCATCGCCCGCCCTTTCCGTGACAGCCACCCCGCGGCCGCACATCCGGCACAGCGGATCGTGGCGCGGGGAGAGCGACGGCAAAACCTACCACGCCGCTTGGACGGGCGCCCCGGCGGAGCGCATGATTCCCCCGACACCCAGGCGACCCTCCATGATCACCGACTACGACCTCCATCTCCTCGGTGAGGGGCGGCACTGGCAGAGCTACCAGAAGCTCGGCGCCCATCTGTTCACGCAATCCGGGGTGGCAGGGGTACGCTTCGCCGTTTGGGCACCGAACGCCGACGCGGTGTCGGTCGTCGGCGACTTCAACGACTGGGACGGACTGCTGCACCCCCTCCGCCGTCTCCCCTCCGCCGGCATCTGGGAGACGTTCGTCCCCGGGGCCACCGCCGGCACGATCTACAAATACCTCGTGACGGGTGCTGACGGCGTCACCGAGCGCTCCGATCCATACGGCTTCGGAGCCGAGCTCCCGCCGCGGACGGCCTCGTGTGTCGTCGATCTCGACGCGTACATCTGGCGCGACGCCGACTGGATGGCCACGCGGGCGGCGCACAACGCCCTCGACGCCCCGATCAACGCCTACGAGGTCCACCTCGGCAGCTGGCGGCGGCCAGGAGACGATCCGATCCGCTGGCTGACGTACGCCGATCTCGAACGCGAGCTCGTCCCCTACTGCGTCGAGATGGGGTTCACGCACGTCGAGTTGCTCCCCCCCACCGAGCACCCGTTGTCGGCGAGCTGGGGCTACCAGACGATCGGCATGTTCGCCGCCACGAGCCGGTTCGGGCCGCCGCAGGCGCTGATGTCGCTCGTCGACGCCTTCCACCGCGCCGGGATCGGGGTGATCGTCGACTGGGTGCCGGCCCACTTCCCCAAGGACAGCCACGGTCTGCGGCGCTTCGACGGCACGGCCCTCTACGAACACGAGGATCCGCGCCAGGGGGAGCATCCCGACTGGGGAACGATGATCTTCAACTACGGCCGCCACGAGGTCCGCAATTACCTCGTCTCCAGCGCCCTGTTCTGGCTCGACCGCTACCACATCGACGGCCTCCGGGTCGATGCCGTGGCCTCGATGCTCTATCTCGACTACAGCCGGAAGGAAGGGGAATGGCTCCCTAACCGCTTTGGCGGAAGGGAGAACCTCGACGCCGTCGAGTTCCTCAAAGAGTTCAACGTTCAGGTTCACCATCACCATCCGGGCGTGCTGACGATCGCCGAGGAGTCGACCTCATGGCCGGGCGTGTCACGCCCCACCTGGCTCGGCGGGCTCGGCTTCAGCCTGAAGTGGAACATGGGCTGGATGAACGACACACTCCGCTACATGCGGCACGATCCGGTCCACCGCAAATACCACCATGACGAGCTGACCTTCAGCCTGATCTACGCCTTCCACGAGAACTTTGTCCTCCCCTTCTCGCATGACGAGGTCGTCCACGGAAAAGGAGCGCTCGCAGACCAGATGCCCGGAGATGCCTGGCAGAAGCTCGCCAACCTCCGCCTCCTCTACGGCTACATGTGGTGCCACCCCGGCAAGAAGCTGCTCTTCATGGGGAGCGAGTTCGGGCAGTGGCGGGAGTGGGACTTCGACCGCAGCCTCCACTGGCATCTCCTCGAGCAACCGAGCCACGCCGGGCTCCAGCGCTGCGTCGCCGACCTGAATGCCCTGGTGAACCGCGAGAAGTCGCTCCATCAACTCGACTTCGACGGCCTGGGATTTGAGTGGATCGACTGCCACGATTGGGCCAACAGTATCCTGGTCTTCCTCCGCCGCGGGGTCGATCCGAACGACTTCCTCGTCGTCTGCTGCAATTTCACCCCGATCCCCCGGCATGGCTACCGGGTCGGTGTGCCGGCGGCGGGGATCTACGACGAGGTCTTCAATGGCGACTCCTCCTGGTACGGAGGGAGCAATGTCGGCAATGCGGGGAGCATCGCCGCCGTGCCGACGCCCTGCCACGGGCTCGAGCAGTCGCTGTCGCTGTCGCTGCCCCCCCTGGCGACGATTGTCCTCAAGCCGCGCCGGGCTGACCGTGCAGCCAGCTAGCGGCGTGGCTGCCGCTTCCACTCCAGATTGGACCGGGCTTCGAGCCCCTCGAACCAGGCGCCAAACGAGCGGCGGATTTCATCCTGGGCGGCCACCATCGTCGTGCGCGGATCGGAACGGGTCTCGATGAACCGCTCCTTGAGAGTCTCGGCCGCAGGCTCGACATCAATCAGGCGGATGCAGTAGCAGACCGTCTTCGGCTCGTTGAAGGCGACGGCGGTGCCGCCGGGCTGGAGGGAGAAGACGGCGCTCATGAAATCGTGCCCCGGCATGACGACACCGGCCGGCTGGCTGATCTGGGGCACCCCTGACGCGGCGGCCTGCGGCGACAGCCAGAAGAACGGACCGACCTTGAAGGCCTGGAGCGACTCGTCGCCGGCAATGGCCGCCTCGAGCGACTCGGCCTTCGCCCCCTTGGCCATGATCTCCTCGGCCTTCTTCCGGGCGAGCCCGCGCCCCTCAACGATCTTCCAGGCCTGCTCGACATTCGCTCGCGCTGTGTCAAAGGTGGGAACGAACTCCGGCTGGTCGGCGGTCCGCCAGGAGAGATAGCGGGTCCCCTCCATGTCGCGCGACCGCAGCGCCCGATGGTTCAGCCCCCCCGGGCCGTAGATCATCTCGACCCAATTCAACTGCCGCATGCCGAACCGGCTACTTTGATCGCGGATGAACTCAAAGCTCCGCCCCAGCCCACCGGCGTCGAAGGCATCCTCGGCCGATTGGAGGCCCGTCTGCCCTCCCTCGAGCCCCTGCACCTTGGCGATAACACTGATGTCCGGCGGGAGCGGAGCCTTCTGCCCCTGGACCTTTCCATCGGCCTGCCAACGCGCCAAATCCTCGGCATACCCCGAGAGATCGAGGGCGAGCTTATCGAAAATGTTGTCGATCCGGGCGTTGGCGCGCTGGGCCGCGAGTTGCTCGCGGATCCTCTCGCTGACCGCCTCGAGGGGTTCAAACTGCTCTTCAGCGGCGTTTGCCGAAATCCCGTCTGGAGCCGCATCAGCGGCCGGCGCAGCGGGAGCAGCAGGGGGCTCTGAAGCCGGAGCCGCAGCTTCGTCAGCGGCCGGAGGCGTCTCGGTAGCGGGGGCATCGGCCTGGTAGGCCACTTGACGAAACGGCGAGCGGGCAACGGCAGCACCGCCGCCTTCGGCTGGTTTTTCAACCGGGGCCGGCTCAGTGGCCGGGGCCGGCTCGGCCGCCGGAGGCGCGGTCGGTTCGCTGGCGGGGGCCGGCTCGGCCGCCGGCGGCGCGGTCGGTTCGCTGGCCGGAGCCGGCTCAGCCGCCGGCGCGGTCTGTTCGCTGGCCGGGGCAGGCTCTGCGGCCGGAGGCGTTCCCTCCGCCGGGGCCTGGGGCGATTCGGCTACCGGGGCGGGCTCGGTGGCCGGAGCCCCCTCGGCGGGTTCCGACGGCTCCGCAGGAGCTGCGGGGACCGCAGCGCTGGCACCCGGCCGGGCGCGGAACTGCGTCGTCTTGTTCTTCTCGTAGTATTCGGCAATATCGGCGTCGGTGATCTGTTTCGAGATCTCGTCGACAAACGCCCCGCGCTTGGCAACGAGGTACTCGACTTCGGCCCGATGCGGCTCGCGGAAGCCGGGCTTCTCGCTGCGGGGATCGGGGAGATCCTCCTTGTGCTTCTCGAAAAATGCCTTCAGGACCGCTGCCGAGGGGAGATCGACCTTTGCACTCACACTCCGGACGTCGACTGGCACGACCTCCGCCGTGGCCGACTGCGTCAACCGCCGGAAGTAGTCCCAACGGAGGCCGGGGGGATTGCCGAACAGCCCACGCTGGAGGAGCAGGAGCATGTTTTGGGCGAGCAATTCCTGCCGCATCGCCTCAAAGAGATCGTGCTGCGAGACCCCGCCGCCGCCGGCCCGGAGCCCCCCCATGATCTGCTCGAACTGGTCGGCACCGACCTGCCCGTTGGTCTCCTTGGCGAGAAAGTCGTTGATCGCCGCGTCGCTGACGACGATCCCATTCTTCTTCGCCTCCTCCGCCAGGAGCATCATGGTCACGACCGACCGCTCGTCGACGTCGAACCGGGTCGCCTGGGCCGGGTCGCGACCGGCAGCCATCGCCGCCTCTTGGAGGAAGCGATTGACGACAAACTTCATCATCACGGCCCGGTCGAGCCCCTTTTCCCGCACTTCGCCCCCGTTCCAGGTGGCCACCGGCGTATCGGCCAAGGAGGCGGCCTGCCCGCCGTACTGGAGCAGCGGGGGGAGGACGAAGAACGCCAGCATGGCGAGGATGGCGAGGGCCACCATCGAGGCCTTCTGATAGGTGCGGAAAACGCCGAAGCCAGCCATGGCACTGCCTGATCTCGGGCGGGGGAAAACCGCCGAGCCTTGACAAGGAAAGAGAGGAGAGGGTAACGCTGTCTCTGCTCTCCGGATGGAACAGGCCGCAAATTGTAGGGGCGTGGCGGTTTGCGCCAATCCCGAGTCGCTTCCCGGCCGCGGACCGCCGACCGGCGTATGCTGTCAAATCTCTCGGTGCCCCGCACAGAAGCCCCGTTCCATCCCCGCTCGGCCCCCGACCACCCTGCTTCCCTCCTTCCCAGCCCGCCGCGTCAGACGGATCCCAGCATGGCCAAGAAAACCCCCCCGACGCGGCGCAAAGCCCCCTCCTCCTCCGCCGCGAGCTCCGCCGCGAGCCCGTCGAAGGCCCGGGGGGGCTATCAACTGGTGATCGTCGAGAGCCCGGCAAAGGCGAAGACGATCGGCAAGTATCTCGGCCCCGGTTTCGTCGTCGAGGCCTCGATCGGCCATATCCGCGACCTCCCCAGCAAAGCTCCCAAGGGCTCGAAGCAGCCCGTTCCCGGGGTCGATCTCGACCACGACTTCGCCCCCACCTACGAGATCGACGAAGGCAAGAAGAAGAAGGTTTCCGAGCTCCGCAAACTCGCCAAGCACGCTGCCGAGATCTGGTTTGCCACCGACTTGGATCGGGAGGGGGAGGCGATCGCCTGGCACCTCACGCAGGTCCTCGACGTCGATCCGCTCCGCGCCAAGCGGGTGACCTTCGACTCGATCACGAAAGCGGAGATCCAGCGGGCCTTCCAAAATCCTCGCGCCATCAACATGCCGCGCGTCGAGGCCCAGCAGGCCCGCCGGATCGTCGACCGGATCGTCGGATACCAGGTGTCGCCGATCCTCTGGAAGAAAGTCGCCGGCGGGCTCTCCGCCGGCCGCGTCCAGAGTGTCGCCACCCGAATCGTCGTCGAGCGGGAGCAGGAGATCCGGGCCTTCACGCCGGCGGAGTCTTGGGAGATATCGGCCGGGCTGGCCTTCGACGTCGAGGCGGCGCCAGCCCTCCACGAGGCCTGGACCGCCTTCCTGGCCCGCCGCGACGAAAAGGGGAAGGCGCCGCTGGTGCGCGAGCGCACCGCCTGGCTCACCGACCACCGCTCACTCGAATGCGACCTTGTCGAAGTCGGTGGCAAGTCGCTGGCCATCAAGGCGGAGAACACCGCGACGGACGATCTCTCCATCGCCGTCGAGGCCGCCGCCAAGGCCGCCGGCCTCCTCGACATCCAGGTCGTCCGGGTCACTGAAGCCGACGCCAAGGGGCGCGGGAAGAACGTCATCCGCCTCCAGGGGCGCCCCGATCCCAAGGCCCGCTACACCGTCGAGTCGATCGACGTCACCCGGACGCGCTCCCGCCCCTATCCCCCCTTTATCACCAGCACCCTCCAGCAGGCGGCGAGCTCCCGACTGGGAATGTCGACCGACCGGACGATGCGGATCGCCCAGCAGCTCTACGAAGGGATCGATCTCCCCGACGAGGGGCGGGTGGGGCTGATCACCTACATGCGCACCGACTCGACGAACCTCTCCCGCGAGGCGCTCGAGATGGCGCGCCGCTATCTCCAAGAGCGGCACGGTGCGGCCTATGTCCCCGACAAGCCCCGCACCTACACCAGCTCCAACGAGAGCGCGCAGGAGGCCCACGAGGCGATCCGTCCGACCGACGCCTTCCGCGATCCCGACTCGATCGCCGCGGCCCTCACCGACGAGCAGTCCAAGCTCTACCGGCTGATCTGGCAGAGCTTCGTCTCCTGCCAGGCGACCGATGCCGAGTGGGATTCGACGAGCGTCCGCATGCGCCGCAGCGACCGCGACACCGGCGCCGTCTTCAAGGCCAACGGCCGGGTGCTGCGGTTCGATGGGTTTTACCGGGTCAGCGGCACGCCGAAGGACGACGGCGACCAGGTCCTCCCCGATTTCCAGAAGGGGACGAAGCTGGCACCGTTCTCGATCGAGCCCCGACAGAAGTTCCAGTCGCCTCCCCCCCGGTACACCGAAGCGACGCTCGTCAAGAAGATGGAAGAGGAGGGGATCGGCCGCCCCTCGACCTACGCGAGCATCATCAACGTCATTGAGAACCGGAGCTATGTCGTCCAGCAGGAACGCCGCTTCCAGGCGACCGCGATCGGCGAAGCGGTGACCGGCTTCCTGAAGCGCTGTTTCCAAGACCAATTCATCGAGATCGGCTACACGCGCGAGATCGAGCGGGAGCTCGACCAGGTCGCGCAAGGAACGAAGAAGTGGACCGACGTGCTCCACGAGTTTCACGACGAGCTGTCGCCGAAGCTCGACGAGGCGATGGAGCAGGAGCACGAGAAGGCGAAAGCCGATCCCTCTCCCTATGGCTGCCCGCAGTGCGGCCGCCGGCTCGAATACCGGCTCGGCGGGAAAGGGGAATTTCTCTCCTGCTCGGGCTACAACGAAAAGATCGTCGAGGAACCAGCAGCCCCGCCGGCCACGAAGGGAAAGAAGGCCCCCAAGCGGACGGCCAAGCCGAAGATGCGCCCGGCTTGCAGCTTTGCTATGCCGGTCGATCGGCAGCGGCGCCCACTCCTCCCCGAACAGATCGATCTTTTCTCGCCGGCGGGCGTGCCGATGGTCAAGCGGACGGGCCGGTTCGGCGACTTCCTCGTCGAGGACAAGCCACGACCGGTGAAGCCGAAGGGGAAGAAGGCCCAGGAGGCGGCTGCGGCCGAGCCCGCTGCGTTTATTCTGAATCTCGACAAAAAGGGGAACATCAAGTTCCCCTCGCCGCCGCCGCTGGTCACCGACATCGCCTGCCAGAAGTGCGGCGCGATGATGAATCTGCGTGACGGCAAGCGAGGCCCGTGGCTCGGCTGCCAGGCCTTCCCGAAGTGCCGCGGTCGAGAGACCTTCACGAAGCTCCCGGAGCCGCGACAGAAGGAGCTGATCAAGGACCTCAAGGCGCTGCTCGCAGGGCGGACGGCCCTGGCCCTGACACGCCGCGACGGCTTCACGCCAGTGGCCGACGGCACCCCCATCGCCATGCTGACGATGGAGGGGGGCGTCGCCGAGCTCCAGCCGTTCGCCGGCTGACGGCCCACGCCCCTCACTCGTCGTCGTCGTCCGGATCTTCGAAGGTCGAGGGGAGATCGTCGAGGGCCATCGCGTAGGCGGTGGCGTGGGAACGGCAGTGGGAGATGCTCACGAGCACGCAGGCGATGCCGAGGTGCTCGGCGACATCCGCCGCCCCACCGAAGAGCGTTGCCCGGGGGCGGCCACCGGGGGCATTGATGACCTCGATGTCGCGCCAGCTGATCCCCCGCCGCCAGCCGGTGCCGAGGGCCTTGAGAATCGCCTCCTTCGCCGCCCACCGCCCGGCAAAGTGCTGGGTCGCTTGCTTGCGACTGCGGCAGTATTCGATCTCGGCCGGGGTGTAGACGCGGCCCACAAAGAGCTCGCCGTGGCGCTCGATCATCTGCGCGATCCGCAGGCATTCGGTGATGTCGGTGCCGATGCCGAGGACGTTCATGCCTTCCCCCCGGCAGGCTTGCCCGGCAGCCGGGAGAGGCCGCAGGCCCGCTTCGCCCTGGCGAGCACATCGCCCGCCTTCGCCCGGGCCCGCTCGGCCCCCTGGGCGAGGATCGCGTCGATCGTGCCGGGGTCGGCGGCGAGCTCGGCCCGGCGGCGACGGGCGGCGGCGAAGAAGTCGGCCGCCGCCGCCACCAGCGCCTTCTTGACGTCGCCATAGCCGAAGCCTCCGCGCCGGTAGAGCGCGGCCATCGCCTCGCGCTCGGCCGCGGGGGCGAAGAGGGCGAAGAGATCGAAGAGGTGATCCCCCTCCGGTTCCTTCGGGGCTTCAAGAGGACGGGAATCGGTCGTGATCCGCATGATCTTCTTCTTCTGGGCCCCCGGCTCCTCGAAGACCTCGATCGTGTTCTCGTAGCTCTTCGACATCTTCTGGCCGTCGGTGCCAGGAACGCGGGCGCCGGCCTCAACGAGCCGGGGCTTCGGAAGCGTGAACACCTCGCCGTAGAGATGGTTGAACGTGCCGGCGAGATCGCGACAGACCTCGATGTGCTGCACCTGATCCTCCCCGACGGGGACTATTGTCGCGTCGTAGGCGAGGATGTCGGCGCTCATCAGCACGGGGTAGGTGAAGAGCCCCGCGTCGGCCGCCATGCCGCGCGATTTCTTGTCCTTGAAGGCATGGCAGCGCTCGAGGAGCCCCATCGGGGTGACCGTCATCAGCAGCCAGGTCAGCTCGGTGACCTCCGGCACGTCCGACTGCACGAACAGCGCTGCGTGGTCGGGATCGAGGCCGAGGGCCACCAGATCGAGGGCCGCATCGCGGACGAATCCGCGGAGCCGCTCGGGCTCGCGGACGGTCGTCAGGGCATGGAGATCGGCGATGAAAAAGTACGACTCCCCCGCCGTTTGCAGCTCGATGTATTGGCGGATGGCACCGAAATAATTCCCCCAGTGGAAGCGGCCGGTGGGTTGGATCCCGGAGAGCACGCGGGTCGGCGGCTGCGGGCGGGGGGGCTTCGTCGGTGCTTCGTCGCTCATTCGTGAGGCGTCCGGCCTTGGTGTCTTCGGGGAGGAATCAGTGGGGCTTGGCGGTGGCTGTGGGGAGCCGGAGTGTTCCCACGAGGTCGGCGAGGCGCGTCACCCCCGCTTCGGCGAGCGCCGCCGGGAGGGCATCGAGGAGCCTCGTCGAGGAGCGGGGCTCGGCGAAGCTCGCCGTCCCGATCTGGACGGCGCTGGCGCCCGTGACGAGAAATTCCATCACATCGTCGATCGTCATGATCCCCCCGACGCCGATGATCGGGGTGTCGACGGCCTGGCGGACCTGGTAGACGCAGCGCAGGGCGATCGGTTTGATCGCCGGCCCAGACAGGCCACCGACGACGTTGCCCAACAGCGGTTTCCGCCGCCGCCAGTCGACGGCCATCCCCTGGCACGTGTTGATCACCGTGAGGGCATCGGCGCCGCCGTCCCTCGCCCCCCGTGCGACGTCGGCGATGCTCGTCACGTTCGGCGTCAGCTTGGCGATGACCGGAAGACGGGTCACGCCGCGGACCCCCGCGACGACACTCCGGCAGGCCGCGGGATCGGTCCCCAGATCGACGCCGTAGCTGACGTTCGGACAGGAGATGTTGAGCTCGAGGGCAGCGATCCCCGGCACCCCCTCGAGGCGGTCGGCCACCTGGACAAACTCGCGCTGGTCGGCCCCGGCAATGCTCACGATCACCGGTGCGGCACAGCCGAGGAGGAAGGGGAGCTGGTGGCGGAGGAAGGCGTCCACGCCGTCGTTGTCGAGGCCGATCGAGTTGAGAAGCCCTGCGGAGGTCTCGATCGTCCGCCAGGGGACGTTACCCGCCCGGGGGAGCGGCGTGATCGTCTTGGGGACAATCCCCCCGAGCCGGTGCAGATCGACGAAATCGACCATCTCCTTGGCGTACCCGAAGGTCCCCGACGCCACGAGGATCGGATTCGGGAGGCGGAGGCGACCGAGCTGGACCGACAGGTCGATCGATCCCCCGTCGGGCGGGCTGGCGGCAGGGACGTTCGTCATGGGCTGCGGCAGGGGAACGGGGCAGGCAGGGACGGGGAGGAATGCGGGGACGGGGCGGGGAATGAGGCTCCGGATTGTAGCAGCCACTGCGCGCCGCCGACCGGCGTCAGGGGAGGAGAAAAAAGTTCGGGTTGAATCAAGTTTGCCGGTCGTGACGGTCGATCATCCTCACATGGTGGGAAAGAGGCGACCGGCGCCGAACTCCCGCGATATTGACATTAGTGCTTGTCAGTTCTAGGCTTGTGACGATTTCCAACGGGGTGGGAACCAGCTTCAGCCCTTCCGGGCTGGAGGAAAACCCACATCGGACGGAGCGTCGGAGCCGTGACCAAGAAAGACATCGTCCGGACGATCGCCGAACAGATCGATCTTCCGCAACTTCGCACGAGGGACCTTGTCCAAAAGACGTTCGATGCCCTTATCGACGCCCTGGTCAAGGAAGGTCGGATCGAATTGAGGAACTTCGGGGTGTTCGAGATCAAGCGACGGGAAGCGCGGATGGCCCGCAACCCGCGGACGGGAGAGAAAGTTCCGGTCCAGGCAAAGAACGTGCTGACGTTCAAGCCTGGGAAGGAGATGGAGGCGAGGGTCAGAGTGGTGGATCTCGAGGTGATCGAGCGGAAGAAGGAGGAAAGTTCGCGGAATGCCGCCAAGGCACCGCGGAGAGTTTCTCCCCCGGCCGACGCCCCGGAAGCCCCTTCGGCCTGAACCAATTTCGATCGAGGGGCGACACCCGCTCGGACAGGATGTCCGCGGGCGAATCGCCGGGAAGGCTGTCGGGTCAACCGGCGGCCCCCTTCCCGGAGTCGGAGTCACGGAGTCAGGGAGGACGAACGATGCGGAAAATCTGCTGGATGGTGTTCGCGGCCATGGCGCTCTCGACGAGCACTGGTTGCCTCATTCCCATCTACTCCGGCGACCCGCTGCGGCGCGCTCAGCAACTCATCTTCACGTCGGAGGATCTGCGGGCGATCACCGACGAGTGGGAGCGGATCTGGTTTCTCGACCAGCCTTCCCACATGACGATGTACCGAACCCACGGCGGCGTGCTCTGATGTTGTCGACGCCGTCGGCCTTCAGATCTTGATCTTCGAAGCCTGGAGCTTGATCGCCTCAATCGGCACGAGCTCTCCGCGGTTGCACCCTGGGCAGGCTTCGGCCGCCTCTGCCCACGCTTCAGGGGAGCGGAGGTTGGAATCCCAAAACGGCCAGGTCTTGCATTGGCGCGGCCGCTCCTCGTAGGCGGTGCACTTCCGCGTCTTCTCATCGAGGAGCACACAGTCGCCGCCGGGCCGCTCCTTGAGCGACCGCCTCACCCCGACCTGCTTCACATACCGCTTTTCAAACAGAGCCGGCGTCAGGCCGATGCGGGCGGCCATGGCGTCGATCTCCGCCTGGTTAACCCACACATAGCCCTCGGAGCCGGAGCAGCAATCCCCGCATTGCGTGCAGGAAAAACTGAGCCCCTCGGCATACCAGAGATCCTTGCTCACTCCTGCCATCGGGGCACCTGCGTGGGGCTTGGGAAAGGGTCAACGGTGTCGGTGTCGGGAATGCCGAGGATCGCAGCCACCGCCGCGATCACAGCGCGGACATCGTCGGGGATGTTGAAGGGACCGAAACCGAGGCGGACGCTCCCTTCCGCCGCCGTGGGAAGGTGGCGGTGGATGAGCCCCGCGCAGTGCCGACCGGCCCGCGCTTGGACGCCGGCGATCTGTTCCAGAAGCACCGCGGTGTCGGCGGGATCATAGCCCTCCACGGTGAAACCGACAATCGGCGGCCCCTCGCCCCCTCCCGCACCGAGCACGCGCACCCCAGGGAGCGCGGCGAGCCCGGAGCGACAGGCCGAAGCGAGCCCCAGACCGTGGGCCGCCAATGCCCCGATCCCCTGCCGCTCCACCCAGGCGATCCCTGCCGACAAGCCCGCCAGGGCTGCAAGATTGGGGGTGCCGGCCTCGAGCCGGTCGACGAGGTCCGCGGGCATCCGCAGGTCGTTGCTCGCCGAGCCGGTCCCCCCTTGGACCAACGGCCGCGGTTCGATCCCCTCACGGGCAAACAGGATCGCCACCCCCTCCGGCCCCTGGAGCCACTTGTGCCCAGCCGCGACGACGACATCGGCCCCCCCGTCGCCTGACGGGAGCGGGACGACCCCCGCCGTTTGCGCGGCATCGAGGATGCTGATCGCGCCGCGAACGCGAGCGATGCCAACGAGCGCCGCCGCGTCTTGGAGCGTCCCGGTGACATTCGAGGCATGGCTGAAGACGAGCAGCCGCGTCGCCGGCTGCCAGGCTCGGGCGACGTCGTCTGGGTCGACGAGACCGCTGGCATCGCAGGGCACGACTGCGAGATCGATCACGCCCCGGTCAGCGAGCCACTTCAGCGGGCGGAGCGTGGCGTTGTGATCGGCCGCCGTCGCCACGACATGCCATCCAGGCTCGACGAGCCCGTGGATCGCGACATTCAGTCCGAAGGTAGCGCCCGACACGAGCGCCACGCGCCGCGGGTCGGCGGCGCCGACGATCCGGGCCGCCCCCCTCCGGGCCCCCTCGCGAACGGCATCGGCGCGGCGGGCATCGGCGTGGATCCCTCGACCGGCCGCGGCGCCGATGTCGCGGAGGGCATGGAGCATCCCTTCGAGCACCGAGCCCGGCTTCGGCCACGAGGTCGCCGGGTGATCGAGATACCGCCGTGGAGGCTCCCCAGATCGCACCTCAACCCCCGATCTGGTACATCGCCCGGGCCGGCCGCTCGAAGCCAGGCGCCCCGATGCCGTGGGCGGCGTGTTTGGCGGCGGTGCAATCGAGGAGGAGCCGCGACAGCCGGTCGTCGAGGTTTTCCCCACCGGCGCGGAGCAGCGCCCGCGCGTCCCATTCGGAGGTCGAAAACAGGCAATTGCGGAGCTGGCCATCGGCCGTGAGCCGGAGCCGGTCGCAGCGATCGCAGAAGGGATGCGAGACAGGATCGATGAAACCGACCAAGCTCCCGTCGGCGAAGCGCCAGTCGACCGCTGGCTGACCGGGATCGGCGCTGGGGGCGGGCTCGAGCGGGCCGAGATCGGCCTCGAGGATCCGCCGCACCTCCTGGCCCGTGAGGACCTGCGCGCCCGACCAGGCCGATTCGGCATCCAGCGGCATGAACTCGATGAACCGCAGATGAAAGCCCTCGCGGCTGCAGAACCGGGCCAGGGGCACCGCCTGGGCTTCTGTGATCCCGCGGATGGAGACGGCGTTGACGCGGATCCCGGTGAAGCCCGCCTCCCGGGCCGCTCCGAGCCCGGCGAGGACCCGGTCGAGGCCGTCGGCCCGGGCGATCCGCCGGAAGGTCTCATCGTCGAGCGCGTCGAGACTGACATTGAGGCGGTGGAGACCGGCCGCCCGCAGTCCCGCGGCCTGCGACTCAAGCAACAGGCCGTTGGTCGTCAGAGCCACCTCCCCGATCCCGGGGAGGGCCACGAGCCGGGCGATGAGCTCGGGGAGGCCGGGCCGCAACAACGGCTCGCCACCGGTAACGCGGACCGACCGGATCCCGAGACCAGCGGCGACCGCCACGACGCGCACGAACTCATCAAACGTCAGCAGTTCCCCGCGCGGCTTGAAGGCCGCGTCGAGCGGCATGCAGTAGGTGCACCGCAACGTGCAGCGGTCGGTGACGCTCACACGCAGATCGGTATGGACCCTACCGAAGCGATCGACGAGCCGGTCGACGCGGAAGGGGGTGGCAAGCCCGGGGGGAGGAGTTGCGGAGCCGGTGTCGTTCATCTGCGTTCCTCGATCCCCCGCAGGTCACCGGGATGAACCCACGTGCGGCGCCCCTCGCCATCCTCCTCGCACTTCCAGATCGGCACCGCCGCCTTGACCCGTTCAAGGAGCCACTCGGTGGCGGCGAAGGCCTCGCGGCGATGGGGAGCGCTGGCGGCGATCGCGATGCTCGCCTCCCCCACCACGACCCGCCCGAGCCGGTGGACGATCGCGCAGCCGCACAGCCCGAACCGGGCCACGGCCTCGGCGCGGAGCCCGTCGAGCATCGCCACAGCGACCGTCTCATGGGCTTCGTAGTCGAGGCTGCGCGTGGTCACGTCGGCCGTGACGCCGCGCGTCGTTCCCAGAAAGAGGACGTTGCCGCCGGCAGCGGGGGCGGCCACCGCCGCGAGGATGGCCGCGCCGTCGATCGGCCCATCAACGAACCGGCACGCCCCGGCGTCGGGGGATGGACCCGGCGCGGGGACGGGGGCCG
>CAMBFA010000065.1 GCA_945865325.1 Candidatus Kuenenia stuttgartensis | reverse complement strand
TGACCTTGGTGTTGTAGAGGTTCCAGAGCTCGGGCCGCTGGTTCTTCGGATCCCAGCGGTGGTGTTGGTCCCGGAAGGAAAACACCCGCTCCTTGGCCCGCGATTTCTCCTCGTCGCGGCGGGCTCCTCCGAAGGCGGCATCAAAGCGGTATTTGTCGAGGGCCTGCCGCAGGCCCTGCGTCTTCATCACGTCGGTGTGGACCTTGCTGCCGTGCGTGATCGGGTTGATCCCCTGGGCCCTTCCCTCCTCGTTGACATGGACGATGAGCTTGAAGCCGAGCTCCTTGGCGACGTACTCGTCGCGGAGCTTGTACATGTCGCGAAACTTCCACGTCGTGTCGACGTGCATGAGCGGGAAGGGGGGCTTGGCCGGGAAGAAGGCCTTCTCCGCGAGGCGCACCATGACGGCCGAGTCCTTGCCGATCGAGTAGAGCATGACCGGGTTTTCAAACTCGGCGGCCACCTCGCGGATGATGTGGATGCTCTCGGCCTCGAGCTGACGGAGGTGGGTGAGGTTGTAGGAGGTCATGGGCTTCAATCGCGGGGAGCGGGGAGGTCTCGGCAGGCTGGTCGGCGGCTGGTCGACCGTGCGACATAGAAGTTAGAAGCTCAACCGGGGAACGGACAGGGGGATTCAGCGCCGACCGCCGCCGGCCCGGGGGACCCTTGCAACCGCCACCAGCCACCGTTTCGGGACAGCTGTCGACAGTCCACAGCCCTTGCCTTGGCATCGCCCCTGGCGACCGAAACGGCCGCAACACCCCCTTTTAGAGCGATCGACAACCGATCTAGCGCCCCCCCAGAAAAGAACGCAACCTGTTATTGAAAAACACTTTACAGCCGATCCTGCAGACCTTTTCCGCCTTATCTTTGCGGCTGATGACGGTTTGGGGGATAATATTGAGGATCTTGTGAGGGGATTTGTCGCCGTGGAGAGAACCATGGATATGTCCGTGCTGCCGATCGTCCACCGGAAGTGCCTCCGGAGTGCCCGCCAATTGGGCTCTGGGGGCGCCTTGCTGACGCGGGCGTTTGCTACGGTTCTCGCTGCCGCTGTGCCGGTCGGCACGCTCCCCGCCGCCGAGGCTGCGGCCGACCCGACCGCCGGCACCCGGATCGAGATTTCCACCGGCGAACCGGCGGGTGGCCCGCTGCACATCATCGGCACCGAAGGGCGCCGGCAACTGGTCGTCAGCGCCGTCCCGGCGGGCGCCGACGCCGACCATGAGCGCGACGTTACCCGGCAGGCGAGCTACCGGGTCGAACCCGACACCCTCGCCACGGTCACCCCCGAGGGGGTCGTGATCCCGTCGGCCGATGGCCAGGGGGAGATCGTCATCAGTGTCTCCGCCGTCCCGGGCCTCACCGATCTCCCCGAGACCCGCGTGCCGCTGGTCGTCGCACGTTTTGGCAACGATCCGCCGGTCGAGTTTTTCGGCCGGGTGGTCCCGGTGTTCACGAAATTCGGTTGCAATAGCGGCGGCTGCCACGGAAAGAGTGGCGGCCAAAACGGCTTTCGGCTCTCGCTGCTGGGATTTGAGCCGGCGGAAGACCACGAACATCTCGTCAAGGAGGCCCGTGGCCGGCGGATCTCCACCACCGCCCCTGACGAGAGCCTCCTGCTCCTTAAGGCTGCAGCGGTCGTCCCCCATGGCGGCGGCAGACTGATTGAGACCGGCTCCCCCTCCTACCGGCTGATCTCGCGCTGGATTGCCGAAGGAGCCCAGCCGGGCGACCCGCAGGCCCCGGCCGTCGTCGGGATCGAGGTCTTCCCAACGGTGCGCGTCATGCACCCGGGGCAGTCGCAGCAGGTTCGCGTCATGGCGATCCTTTCTGACGGCTCGCGCGAGGATGTGACGCCAATGGCTCAGTACGAGGTCAACGCCCCGGAATTGGCGAGCGTCGACAAGACCGGCCTCGTGTCGGCCGCCGAGCGCGGCAATGGCCCGCCGCGGAGCGGTGTCGCCGCCCTCATGGTCCGCTACCAGAGCCAGGTGGCGGTGTTCCGGGGGACGGTGCCGCTGGAGTCGCCGATCGACCTGATGCCGGCCCGCAACGCCTTCGCGCGGAACTTCATCGACGGCCACGTCCTCGACAACCTCGTCTCGCTGTCGCTCCCCCCGTCGGGCCGGTGCGACGACGCCACCTTCTTGCGACGCGTGACGATCGACATCGCCGGCCGCGTCCCCGCGCTCGACGAAACACAGGCCTTCCTCGCCGACTCCGATCCCAACAAGCGTGACAAACTCGTCGACCGGCTCCTCGACAGCCCCGATTACGCCGACACCTTCGCCAACAAATGGTCGGCGATCCTGCGGAACAAGCGGACCGACGACACCCTCCACCGCCACGGCAGCTACTCGTTTCACGAGTGGATCCGCTCGAGCCTGGCCGAAAACAAGCCCTACGACCACTTCGTTCGCGACATCGTCAGCGCTTCGGGCGAGGCCAGCGGCAACCCGGCCACGATCTGGTACCGGCAGGTGGTCGACACGAACCAACAGGTCGAAGATCTCTCGCAACTCTTTCTCGGGCTCCGGCTCCAGTGTGCCCGCTGCCACCACCATCCGTTCGAGAAGTGGAGCACCGCCGACTACTACCAACTCTCCGCGTTCTTCTCGCGGATCGGCCGGAAGAAGGGGGCCCAACCGGGCGAAGACCAAATCTTCCACAACCGCGGCCCGGCGCAGGCGGCCGGCCCCAAGGCCACCCACCAGGCGGCGGTCCTCGGTGGCAAGCCGGCCGAACTCGCCGCCGACGTCGATCCGCGGACGGCACTGGTCGACTGGATGACCACCCGCGACAACCCGTTCTTCGCCCGCTCGCTCGTCAACCGTTACTGGAAGCACTTCTTCTCGCGCGGGCTGGTCGAGCCGGAGGACGACATGCGGCTGACGAATCCGCCGACAAATCCCCCCCTCCTCGACGCCCTTGCCGCCGACTTTGTCCAGCATGGCTACGACCTCAAGCATCTGGTGCGGACGATCTGCCGGTCGAACACCTACCAACTCTCCGCTGAGCCCAACGAGTTCAACGCCGAGGATCGGCAGAGCTTCTCGCGCTTCTACCCGCGCCGGCTCCCCGCCGAGGTGGCCCTCGACGCCATCGACACGCTAACAGCCAAGCAGACCGCTTTCGGCGGCACGCTCGCCGGCACCCGGTCAATCCAGCTGCCCGACCCCAATTTCGGCAACTACTTCCTCACCGTCTTCGGCCGCCCCAACGGCGACAGCGCCTGCGAATGCGAGCGGGTGTCGGAGGCGAATCTCGCGCAGAGTATCCACCTCATCAACTCGGCCGACATCCTCGGCAAGCTCGGGGGGGATGGCCGGGCGTCGAAGCTCGTCGCCGATCAGGGGCGTGATGATGCCGCGAAGGTCGCGGAACTGTACCTGGTGTCGTTCTCCCGGCCGCCGTCGGCGGAGGAGAACGGGCTCGTCCAGAAATACCTCGAGGGTCACGGCGACAACCGTCAGGCCGCCTACGAGGACGTCATCTGGTCGCTGCTCAACACCAAGGAATTTCTCTTCAACCACTGATTCCATTCACCAAGGGACCGTTCGACCCCTGGGTGGGGCCGATCGGGGGCAGACGGCCCCCGATCCAGATTGCGGACCGGCAGCGAAGCCACGGACGGCCAGCGGTGCTGCGCCGCCCCCTCCCACGGAACGCACCATCATGAGATTCCACCGCTTCCTCCCCGCGGTCATTCTGGCGATCGCTGGCCTGCTCGCCCCGACCGCGGCCACCGCCGACTTCCCCCGCGCGGCACTTTTCTACCTCCAGCCAACCGGTGGCCAGCAGGGCTCGCAGGTCACCGTCACGCTCCTCGGCGTCGACCTCGACGACCTCGAGAAGCTCATCTTCTCCCATCCCGGCATCTCGGCCATGCCGGAGATGACCGCACCGACGGAGTTCGACCCGCAGCCCCGCGCCATCCCGCGGAAGATGGTCGTCACGATCGCCCCCGACGTGCCGGCCGGGCTGTATGACGTCGTCGCCGTCGGCCGCTACGGGGCGAGCAACCCACGCGCGTTCCTCGTCGGCACCACGGCCGAAATCACGAAGGCTGGCGAGCCCGACAGCCCTGCCAAAGCGCAGGAGGTGGCCGCCGACGCGACGATCACCGCACGCCCCGCGGCGGGCAAGTCGGATCACTACGCAGTCCCCCTCAAGGCCGGCCAGCGAATCCGCGCCGAGGTCTGGGCCCGGCGGATCGATTCGCGGATGACGCCGGTGCTCGATGTTCTCGATGGCGCCGGCCACGTCCTCGCCACCGCCCGCCGCCGCCATGCCGACGATCCGTTTCTCGACTTCACCGCCCCGGCCGATGGGCGCTACGTCCTCCGGATCCACGATCTCTACGCCGCTGGTGGCGACGACAATCACTACCGGCTCAGCGTGTCGACAGCACCGCAGATCGACTTCGTCTTCCCGCCGGTGGCCCGGATCGGTGAGTCGGTGAAGGTCGACGTCTACGGCACCGGTCTCCCCGGCGCTACCCCGGCGGCGCTACCGGCGCTCTCCGCCCAGGAAGGGACGGCGGGGCTCGAGAAGATCACGATCGACGTCCGCGCTGGCGATCCCGCCCGCGGTGCGACCGTGCGCAACGCCTGGCGGTTGCTCGCGCCACGCGATGCCACGGCCGATCTCGTCGATCTCTTTGGCGACGTTCCCGGTGCCGCACAGCCGCTCGCCCCGGCGCTCCTCGCCCCGACCGCTCCGATCACTGAAGTCGAGCCGAATGACCTGCCGGCTGCGGCGCAGAGCATCGCGTTCCCTGTCACGCTCGCCGGCCGCTTCTACCCGCGCGGAGATCGCGACTGGTTTACGTTCGAAGCGAAGGCCGGCGACACGTTTCTCTTCGACCTCGTCTCCAACCGACTTGGGCTCCAGTCCGATCCCTGCCTGACGATCGAGAGCGTCACGGCCGGCCCCGACGGCAAGCCCGTGGGGAAGGAACTGGCCTTCGTCGACGACGGCCCGGCGGAGTTCGTCGGCGGCGCCATCGACCGCCCCTCGGCCGATCCGACGATCGAGTTCAAGGCCCCGGCCGACGGCACCTACCGCTTTCTCGTCCGCGATCTCAAGGCCGATTCGCGGACTACTCCCGAAAACGCCTGGGTGCTCGTGGCGCGCAAACCCGCCCCCGACTTCCGCGTCCTCGCGCTCCTGGCGGAGCAGAACCGGGCCGATGCCAACAAGGCGAATGTCGTCCCGCCGGTAGTCGACATCGGCGGCGCCACGACGATCGACGTCATGGTCTTCCGCACCGACGGCTTTTCAGGCGACGTGACGGTCGAAGCCGAGGGACTGCCGCCGGGCGTGTCGGCGGCGCCTGCCGGCCCCTCCAAGGCCTCCCGATTCCAGCTCGTTCTTTCGGCCGCCGAGGGAATGAAGCCCTGGTCGGGAACGATCCGGGTTGTCGGAAAAGCGAAGGTCGGGGAGGCCGACGTCGTCCACACGGCCCGCGTGGCAACGCTCCGCTTCAATGCCGACAACCAGAACGTGCCGCGGATCCTTCATGAGCTTCACGACGTCACGCTGTCGGTGACCGGCGAGGCCGCGCCGCTCACGGTCGCCCCGACCGAGACGAAGCTCTGGGAGACGGCGCGCGGGGGGAAGGTCTCGATCCCGCTGTCGCTCGTCCGTCGTCCCGGCGGCAAGGGGGATGTCTCGCTGACGGCGCCCGGGCTGCCCGCCGAGCTCAAAGTGCCCGAGATCAAGATCGCCGAGGCGGCCGCAGCGGCCACAGCCGAGATCGATCTCGATCCGAAGCTCCCCGCCGGCACCTACCAGATCCTCCTCCGCGGCGCGACGAAGATGGCCTATGCCCGCAATCCCCAAGCGGCGGAACTGGCCAAGGTCGATCATGAGCGGATCGCGGCCCTCGTGAAGGAACGCTTGGCCCAGGTCGAGGGGGCGAAGGCCACCCTCGCCGCCGCCGACAAGGTGCTCACCGACATCCAGGCCGCCGGCCAGCAACCGACGCCCGAGCAGACCGAAGCGAAGGCCAAGGCCGATGCGCAGCTCAAGGAGGCGGAGGCGAAGGCCAAGGCCGCCGAGGAGGAGCGTGTCCGCCGTGAGAAGGTGGCCGCCGATGCGGCTGCGGCCGCGGCGCCCAAGGACATCGACGTGCCGGTGATCGTTCCCTCGATCATGCTTCGCGTCGCCGAGGTGCCGCTGGAGTTCGGCCCGCTTCCAGAACAGGTCGCGCTCAAGCAGGGCGCGACGGCGGATCTCGCGGTCCCCTGTGAGCGCCGCTACGGCCTGGCCGGCGACATCGTCCTTGAGGCGGCGCCGGCGAATCCCGTGCCGGGGCTGTCGATCGCGCCAGTCACCGTGCCGGGGGATCAAGCCCAGGGCGTCATCAAGATCGTCACCACCGGCGAAACCCCCCCTGGCCGCTACGAGTTGGTCCTGAAGGGTAAGGTCAAGTTTTACGATCGGGATGTCGTTACCGAACGCAAGGTTCCTGTGGTTGTCGAGGCGCCGTGAGCGTTGAGCCTTGAGGCCTGAGACGGCGAGGGGTGGGGTGCGAGTCGCGCCCAGATGTCAGGATGCGGATCCGCTTTCGGGTCCGCGCAAGAGTCGAACGAGAAGAGAGGTTTCCGATGAGCATCAACCGTTTCTGCACCGTCGTCACGCGCCTGCTTGCGGTTCCCGTCGCGGCCCTGCTCGGCCCCGTGGCCGGTCTTGCCGACGGCCTCCCGATCACGGCGCCTGAGCGGACCGACGCCGTCCGCTTCCAGGACGAGATCCTTCCGATGCTCGCCGCCAACTGCACCGCCTGCCACAACGCGAAAATCCACGAGGGGGGACTGATCCTCGACTCCCTCAAGGCGATCCTCACCGGCGGCGATTCCGGCCCCGGCGTGATCGCCGGCAAGGCGGCGGAGAGCCCCGTCTTCCTCCGCTCGTCCCACCTCCAGGAGGACTTCATGCCTCCGCCGGAAAACAAGGTCGGGGCGAAGGCGATGAGCCCCGTACAGCTCGGACTCCTCGAACGCTGGATCAGCGAAGGGGCCGCCGCCGGCCCGGCGATCGCGAAGAAACCGATCAACTGGCGGCCGATCCCCGCCGGCACCGGCGGCGTACTCGCCGTGGCGATGAGCAACGATGGCCGCGTCACCGCCGCGGCCCGCGGCGGGCGCTTGAGCATCTACGACAGCAGCACCGGCGCCCTTTTGGGGGCGCTTGTCGACCCGGCCACGGCCGACGCCCCTGCCGCCGCCGACAGTGCCCATCGCGACACGATCCTGTCGCTGGCCATCTCCCCCGACAATGACCTGCTCGCCTCCGGCTCGTTCCGCACCGTCAAGTTGTGGGAGCGGTCCCGCGCCGCGCGCCTCGCCGAGGTGGCGGAGACGGCTGGGATCACCGCCATGGCTTCCGTCGCGGGAAGTGCCGCCTGCGGTCGCCCCGACGGCACGGTCATTCTTATCGATGCCTCGAGCGGTGCTGTGCGTCGGGCGTTGAAAGCCCACACTGCCGCCGTCGCCGCGCTGACCCTCTCGGCCGACGGGGGCACGGTTTACTCGGCCGGCGCCGACGGCAGCATCGTGGCGACCAACGCGGCCGATGGGAATGTGACGGGGCGATTCATGCGGCCGGCCGGCATCCGTGCCCTCGCGGTAACCGCCGTCGGGACGCAACTGGCCGTGGCCGAAGCCGACGGCATCGTCCGCACCTTTGCCCTTCCTCTCCCCGCGCCGCCGGTCGATCCGGTCGCCGCGGTGCCGCAGCCGATCAAGGAATTGAACGCCGGGGCCGGTCCGGTGGCGGCGCTGGCCGACACCCCCACCCTCTCCGGCCACCTCCTCGCTGGGGGCGCCGACGGGACGGTGCGCCTTTGGAATGTCGAGGGGGGCGCGGTCGTCCGCCAATTCGCCCATGGGGGGCCGCTGGGTGGCATGGCGCTCAAAGCCGATGGCACACGGTTGGCGACGGTCGGCACCGTGCCGGGCGTCAAGCTCTGGAACGTCGCCGACGGGGCGATGGCAGCCGAGTGGAAGGGAGACGTGCGGATCGCCGAGAAGCTCCGCTTGGCCGAGGTCGATTCGGCCGTGCGCAAGCAGGATGTCGAATACGGCAAGGCCCTGGTGACCGCCGCCGAGAAGGCGATCGAGGCCGCCAACACCGAGACGACGCAGTCGAACGAGAAGTTCGCCGCCGCCGAGAAGACGCTCGGTGAAAAGGGCGAGGTGGCGAAGACGGCGCTGGTGGCCGCCGACGAGGCCTCAGGGGTGGCCCAGGCCGCCGGAACGGCGCTCGCTCAATCGACCACGGCCCACGAGGTGGCGACGAAGGCCGCCGCCGCCGTCGTGGCGGCGATGGAGGGGACGATCGCCGGGAAGGACGCCTTCGCGCTGGTCGCGGCTTCGAGCGCCGGCGACGCAGCCGCCGCCGAGGCGCTGAAGAGCTTCGAGGCCGCCGCCGCCGCTGCCGCCGCCGCCCGGGCCGCCGCCGATCAGGCTGTTGTCCAGGCCGCCCAGCAGATCGAGCGGGCCAAGGCAAAGGCCGACGAGGCGACGAAGAAAATGGAGGAGATGAAGAAGGCCTCTACCGCTGCCGAGGATGCCCGCAAGGGGGCCGAGACGGCCGCCACGAGTGCCAAGCGGGCCGTCGAGTTCGCCCAGGCCCAGGTCGCGCGCTCGAACGAAGACCTTCCCAAGCGGAAGGAAGAGGCGACGAAGTCCGAGGCCGACGCGGCGGCATCCGAGGCAGCCCGTCTGGCCCTGGCCGACCAAAAAACCGCCTCGGAGAAGCCGGCCGCAGCGGTTGCATTCTCCCCCGATGGCCACTGGATCCTCTGTGCGGGGGCCGATGGCATCGTCTCGCTTCATGGCGGCCAGGACGCGATCCCGCGCGATACCTGGGACGGCGGCGCCGGCGAATCGAAGGCGCTGGTGACATTCCTCGACAACGGCCGGGCCCTCATCGGCGGCGGCGCGGCCGCCGCCGGGATCTGGCAGGTGGCCCCGCGGTGGACGCTCGCCCGCACGATCGGCGGGGAACTGACGCCGCCGGCCAGCGACGATGAGGCGGGCGTGCCGCCGATCGACGGCGTCATAGCGCTCGCCTTCTCCCCTGATGGAAAGATCCTGGCCACCGGCAGCGGCCGCGCCAGCCGCTCCGGCGAGATCAAGCTCTGGAATGGAGCCGACGGGGCCCTCGTCCGTGAGTTTGCCGCGCCGCACTCCGACGCCGTCACGGCGCTCGAGTTCTCACGCGACGGTCAATTCCTCGCCTCGGGGGCGACCGACCGCTTCGTGAAGGTTCACAGTGTCGCCGACGGCAAGCACATCAAGAGCTTCGAGGGGCACACCGGGCATGTCCTCGGGGTCGCCTGGCAGGCCAACGGCCGCCGCCTCTCGAGCGCCGGGGCCGACAACGCGATCAAGGTGTGGGACGTCGTCACCGGGGAGCAGCAGCGGACGATCGCCGGGCTCAAGAAGGAAGTCACGGCGGTGAAGTTCATCGCCCCGGGTGAGGAAGTGATCGCCTGCTCCGGCGACCCGACGGTGCGAATCTACAATGCCGCCAGCGGCGGCACGGTCCGCGAGTTCCCCGGGGCCGCCGATTTCGTGCAGGCCGTGGCGGCCGGTCCGACCTGGCTGGCGGCTGGGTGCCAGGATGGCAAGCTGCGGATCTGGACGGTGGCCGACGGCAAGCTCGCCCATACCCTCGAGCCCTCCCCCGCCCCGGCGAAGCCCTGAGCGGCGGCGGATGACTTCATCCACAGCCTGCTCGGCTCGCGACGGCCGGGAGCGGCGCTTCGCGGCGCCGTCACCGACTCCCGGACAGCGGATCAGGAAACAGCCCCGGCAGCCAGCGGTGCGCTGCCTTTGAGTTGGAGATCCCGCTTCCGCGGCCCGGCGCTGTAGTCGGCCCGCAGGGCACGCTCAATATCCACCGGGTGGGTGTCGTGCCCCTCCATGAGATTGCTGTAGTAGCAGTTCATCGAGCGGACGAGGCCGGCGAGGCACCCGGCGACTCCCCGCGGCAGCGTCCCGTCGAGGCGGGTCGAGGCAGTGAAGAGCTCGAGCGCCTTGTCGGCCAGCGCCACCCGCCGGGGCGAGGATTCGCCCAGGAGCATAGGCTCCATCAGGCTCGTGTCTTCCCCGCAATCGACTGGCTGGCTCATCCGGCCAGTATGGCCGCTTTTTTTGCCGGTTCACTAACGTGATCAGAAAACCCAAAAACTCCTGTTTGCAAAGGACTTCGCACCCCGCTTTTCGACTGCCAAGGCACTTTTTGGCCGCTTCTTTGGCCGGGCCGCGGCCGGCAGATCCGCGCCCGCTCAGAGCAATTCGGCGATCGCCGGCTTGTCGACGAGGTACTGCGGCCGGCCGGTGGCGTCGACGACCGTGAAGGTCTGCGTGTCGATGCCGAGGTTGTGATAGAGGGTGGCGAGCACTTCCTGGACGTGGACGGGGCGGTCGGTGGCATGCTCACCGAGCCGGTTGGTGGCCCCGATCACCTGCCCGGTCCGCATCCCGCCGCCGGCGAGGAGTGCCGTGCTCACTTGCGGCCAGTGGTCGCGGCCAGCATCTTTGTTGATCTTCGGCGTCCGGCCAAACTCCCCCCACACCACGATCGAAACGTCGCCGAGCATCCCCCGGCTCTCGAGATCGTCGATCAGCGCCGAGAGCGCCTGATCGAGCTTCGGACCGTGGTCGCGCACCATGGCGAAATTACCGCCATGGCTGTCCCAGCGGCCGAAGGAGAGGCTCACCACCCGCACCCCCGCCTCGACGAGACGGCGAGCGACGAGGAGATGATCGTTGCAGGTCGGGGCGCCGTCGTACTGGAATTGATACGGCTTGCCGTCGCCATAGGCGGCGCGGACGGCGGGGTCTTCCTTGGAGATATCGAGGGCGTCGAGGAGTTTTGAGCCGGTGAGGACGTCAAACGCCCGCTGCTCGAAGGCGTCCATCCCGTTGAGCGTGCCACTGGCATCGACATCGCGGCGGAGCTTGTCGACGCTCGAAAGCAGGCTGCGCCGGTCGGAGAGGCGCTCCAGGGAGACATCCTTAAGCTGCATGTTGGCCATGTCGGGGCCGTCGGGCCGGAAGGGGCCGTAGGCGGGGCCGAGGAAGCCGGCCGTCCCCGAGTCAGACCAGGGGCCGTGCTGCGTTTTGGCGGCCAGTCCCACAAATGGCGGCACGGCCTTGTCGACCGGCCCCTGGATCTTGGCGATGGCGGCGCCGAGGGAGGGGCGGCCGCCGAGGGTTCGCAGGCTCGCCTCCGTCCAGCCGGTGTTGGTCTGGAAGGCGGCATGAGCCCCATCGCAGCCGACGATCGAGCGGATGATGGCGCACTTGTCGGTACGCATCGCGAGGCGGGGAAAGACCTCGCAGATCTGGATCCCGGGGACATTCGTCGCGATCGGCTTGAACTCCCCCCGAACTTCGCTCGGGGCATCGGGCTTGAGATCCCAGAGATCCTGATGGGGCGGCCCACCGCCGAGAAAGATGTTGATGACTGATTTTTGGGCCAGCTTCGAGCCCGTGCCGGCGGCGGCCTGGGCCGCTTCGAGGCGGTGAAGCCCGCCGAGCGACAGCCCCCCCATGCCGAACGACAGGCCGCCAATGGCAAGGAAATCTCGCCGGCTGACCCCGTCGCAGAAGCGCTTTTGACTGCCGCGGATCGTGAGCATGGTTGGTCCCCCTTGAAGGTCCTCGGATTCTACCCCGGGAAACCCCGCTTGAATCCCTTTTTCCCCCGGGCCCCGGCCCAGTTCCCCTTCGATCGACCTAAACCCATGGGCAAGCATGGCTTAGGATGACCGGAAGCGGTCAGGCTGCTGCCAGATACCGCGCGGAGAGAAGAGTCCGGGTGCCGTTCGTGCCGACAAGGTTGGTGCGGTAAAGTTGGGTGTGGTGGATGGACTGGGGCTAAGGCCAGAAAAAGGGGCAGGTCGGCCGGAGCCGGGCTGCCCTGCCGAGGCAGGGCTGGAGGAACACGCGATGCTCTCGATCGTCGATCCAAAAAGTGGCCAGGGTGCCCGGTTCTGCGACGGCCTCTCCCGGCGCGACATGCTCCGCATCGGCACGCTCTCCGTGGGCGGCCTCTCGCTGCCACAGATCCTTGCCGCCGAGCAGGCCTCCGGCCACCGGACGCACAAGTCGGTGATCATGATCTACATGTGCGGGGCCCCCGGCCACCAAGACATGTACGACCTGAAGATGAACGCCCCGGCGGAGATCCGTGGGGAGTTCAAGCCGATCTCGACCAACGTCCCTGGCATCGAGATCTGCGAGCACATGCCGCGGCTCGCCCGGATCATGGACAAGTGCGTCCCGCTGCGGAGCGTCCACGGCTCCCCCGACGGCAACCACGACTCCTTCATCTGTTACACCGGCCGCACCGTCCGCAACCAGCCCCCCGGCGGCTGGCCGAGCATGGGGGCGGTGACGAGCAAGCTCCTCGGCAGCGTCGATCAGGCGGTGCCGGCCTTCGTCGGCCTCTCCCCCGACGCCGGTCACCCACCCTACGGCTCGCCGGGGCTCCCCGGCTTCCTCGGGGTGTCGCACGCCGCCTTCCGCCCCAACGGCGCTTCGAGCACTGACATTGTGCTCAAGGACCTCACCCAGGCCCGCCTCGCCGACCGGCGCAGCCTGCTCGGTGACGTCGATCGGCTGCGGCGCGACATCGACGCCACGCGCGCCCTCGACGGCATGGATTCGCTCACGAGGAGCGCCTTCGACATCCTCACCAGCTCCCGGCTCGCCAAGGCGCTCGACGTCGGAGAGGAGCCCCAGAGTGTCCGCGAGCGCTACGGCAAGGGAGATCCCAACCGGTTTGGCGACGGCGCCCCGCGGAATCTCGAGCACTTCCTCGTCGCCCGCCGGCTCGTCGAGGCCGGAGCCCGCGTCGTGACGCTCAACTTCGGCCGCTGGGACTTCCACTCCGACAACTTCAACGGCATGCGCGACACCCACCTGCCGCAATTCGATCAGGGGCTCTCGGCCCTCATCGAGGATCTCCATGCCCGCGGCCTCGACAAGGACGTGGCCGTCGTCGCCTGGGGGGAGTTCGGACGCACGCCGCTGATCAACAAGGACGCCGGGCGCGACCACTGGCCGCAGGTCGGCGGCGGGCTCCTCGCCGGCGGTGGCTTCCGCACCGGGCAGGTGATCGGCGCCACCGACCGGCTCGGCGGCGAGATCGTCGACCGCCCCGTCCACTTTGCCGAGGTGCTCGCCACGCTCTATCGCCACCTCGGCATCGATCCGGCCGAAGCCTCGCTCCGCGATCACACCGGCCGGCCGCAGTATCTCCTCGACAACCCCACGCCGCTGCCAGAGTTGGGCTGACACTGAACTGACCTTAACACGTCACGCCCGCAACCGCTCTCCACCGACACCCGGCCCCACCGACATCAAGCGTCCCCGACAGGATTCCCACCATGCTCACGATCCCGGGCACTCCCTCCGGCCGGTTCTGCGACCGCGGTAGCCGCCGGCAGTTTCTCCGCATCGGTGGCCTCGCCGCCCTCGGCACCGCCGGGCCCGGGCTGACGCTCGCCGACGTCCTCCGGGCCGAGCAGGCGGCCGGGTCGGCGACGAGCCAGAAGGCGGTGATCATGATCTACCTGCCGGGGGGCCCGCCTCATCAGGACATGGTCGATCTCAAGCCTGATGCCCCGAGCGAAGTGCGGGGAGAATTTAGGCCGATCGCCACGAATGTCCCCGGCATCGAAGTCTGCGAACTTATGCCGCGAATCGCCGGGATGATGGACAAGTTCGCCGTCATCCGCTCGCTCGTCGGTGCCACTGGCGATCACTATTCCTTCCAGTGCCTCACCGGCCGCAGCCATCAGCGGCAGCCGCCTGGTGGGCATCCGGAGTTCGGCTCGGTGGTGGCCAAGCTCAAGGGGGCCGCCCGCCCGGCGGCGCCCCCCTATGTCGGCCTCTCGCCGCGGATGCAGCACCGCCCCTACAACTCCGGCAAGCCCGGCTACCTCGGCCCCTCTTGCACCCCCTTCCAACCCAACGGCGACGGCGCCGGCGATCTCGTTCTCTCCGGCCTCACCCTCGACCGGCTCGGCGACCGGGGCGGCCTCGTCCGCGCTCTCGACTCCTTCAACCGCACAGCCGACCGCACCGGCATGATGGACGGGATGGATGCCTTCCAGCAGCAGGCCTTCGGCGTCCTCACGTCGAGCGCCCTGGCCGAGGCGCTCGATGTCTCGAAGGAGCCGCAGTCGGTGCGCGACGAATATGGCTACGGCACCGAGAAGCACCAAGGCGACGGCGCCCCGCGTCTCATGCAGCAGTTCCTCGCCGCCCGCCGCCTCGTCGAGGCGGGGGTGCGCTGCGTGACCCTCAGCTACAGCTTCTGGGACTACCACGGAAACAACTTCGCCAACTGCCGCGAGAACATCCCCCAGCTCGATCAGGGGGTGTCGGCACTCGTCAACGACATCCACCGCCGCGGCCTCGACAAGGACGTGACGGTGATCGTGTGGGGGGAGTTCGGCCGGACGCCGAAGATCAACAAGGATGCCGGCCGCGATCACTGGCCGAACGTCACCTGTGCGCTCCTCGCCGGCGGCGGCCTGCGGACCGGGCAGGTGATCGGCTCGACCGACCGGGTGGCCGGCGAGGTCAAGGACCGGCCGGTGCGGTTTGAGGAGGTGCACGCCACCCTCTACCACCGCCTCGGCATCGATCATCTCTCGACGGTCAACGATCTCTCCGGCCGGCCGCAGTACATCACTGACCACCACGCCCCGCTCCCCGAGCTCGTCTGAGCGCACGGGGGTATTCTCGGGGAGCTTCCTTTCTTCAAGCCCGAGGTCTTTCATGCGCCGCTCCCCTGCCGCGATCCCCTTCTCCGCCCCGCTGCGACAGCGGGCGATCCTGGCAGGACTCCTGGCTGGCTTGGCTTTGGGCGCCCCGGCCCGGGCGGCCGAGCCGGCCTTCGCCGCGCGCGTCATCGATCCCCATCCAGGGGAGATCTGCTACGCGGTGACGCTCGCCGACGTCGATGGCGATGCCCGGCAGGACATCGTCGTCGTCACCGAAAACGCCGTCCTCTGGTATGGCAACCCGGCAGAGACGGCAGGCGAATGGAAGAAGCACACCGTGATCCGCGATCAGACGCCGCGTGACAACGTCTGCATCGCGCCGCACGACATCGACGGCGACGGGCAGGTCAGTTTCGCGGTCGGGGCCTCGTGGCCGAAGACCGGCAGCGTCCATTGGCTCCGCCGCGGGGCGACGCTTGACGAGCCGTGGAAGGTTGTTGATCTCGGGCCGCTCCACTCCACCCACCGGATGCGCTGGGCCGACGTGCTCGGATCGGGCAAGGCCCAGCTTGTCGTTTCCCCCCTGGCGGCCCCCGAGGGGAAGCCGGGCGTGGCGCTGACGGCGTTCACGGTCCCGGCCGAGCCGGCCAAGGACCGCTGGCCAGCGACGATCCTCGACGGCTCGCTCAACCGGATGCACAACCACGCCCAGGCCGACGTCGACGCCGACGGCCGGATCGACACGCTCACCGCCAGCCGCGAGGGGGTTCATCTGATCCGCCATCGCGAGAGCGGAATCGCCAAAGCGACGCTCGCCTCGGGGATCGCCGGTGGCACCCCCGACGCGAGCGGCTGTGGCGAAATCAAGCTCGGGTCGCTTGCCGGTGGCCGGGAGTTCCTCGTCACCGTCGAGCCGATGCATGGCACGGCGGTGGCCGTCTACCACCCGTCGGCCGAAGGGCCCGCGGCTCCGTGGCGGCGGAAGGTGATCGACGAGGGCTATGTCCGCGGTCATGCCCTGGCGACGGTCGATCTCGACGGCGACGGTGGCGACGAGATCGTGTTTGGATCGAGCGACCCCTCAGCCGTCGAAGGTCACGGGCCGACGCTCGCCGTCTACCGGGCGAACATCGACGGCTCCCGGTGGACCCGCGAGGTCATCGATGCCGGCGGCGTGACGGTCGAGGATCTCGTCGCTGCCGATCTGACCGGCGACGGCAATCCCGACATCGTCGCCGTCGGCCGCGCCACCCACAACGTGAAGCTGTACGTGAACACGCTCCCGCCGCGACGGTGAAGCCGCGTCACTGATGCGCTGGCCTTCGCAGGCGACCCGTGACATCATTCCGTATCATGCGCATCACCATCGATATCGACATCGACACGCCACTTCTCGAGGAACTTCGCGCCCTCGGGCATCAGGAAGGCAAGTCGCTCGATCGGCTCGTGTCCGACCTCTTGGCCACAGCCCTGGCGACGCGACGGAGCCGCGACAACCGGCGCGGGGCAGAGGCGCTCGAATGGACCGCCCAGCCGATGGGGGCTCGTGTCGACTTGGCCGACCGTGACGCCCTCTTCGACGCGATGGAGGATGACCGGCCGTAAGCTTCGCGCTCAACGTCAACATTCTCCTCTACGCCTCTGATGCTTCTTCGGCACTCCATGCCGAAGCGCTCGCCTTCGTGAAGGTCGTCGATTCGCTGTCCGATCACGAAAAACTGGATACGCGCCACAGCCCCGATTCGAGCTTTGATAACCACCCCCGCCGCTCGGGGTATGCTCTTCCCACGGGGAGTCGGATGGCGGGGAGCCATGGCGGCCAAGTGGCGCTTCCCCGCCCAGGCGCACCGAAAACCGCCCGTCGCTGGGAATGATTTCATGCCACGCGTCTTCATCAGCTACAGCTGGGACAGCGACGAACACAAAGACCGTGTCCGTGCGCTTGCGACGTTTCTCCGCAAGAACGGCATCGATGCCCATCTCGACCAGTGGGAGGAAGGCACGCCGCCCGACGGCTGGCCCGCCTGGTGCAGCCGGCAGATCCTGAAAGCAGACGTCATCGTCGTCATCTGCACGAAGCGGTACCACGAGCGGTTTCATGGTCTGGAGAGCAGACGTCCCGGGGGGGTGATCTGGGAATCGCAGACGATTCAGAATCTCGCCTATTTTCACTACCTTCGCGCGGGCTTCCTCCCGGTCATCCTGAACGACACCGATGGCGAGTACGTGCCGGCGTGCGTGCTCGGGGCAGTCGTGCCGCCGCTCGTATGGCCGACCGATGGCGATTGGAGCGGTTCCGGCATTCTTGACCGCCTCAATTCTGGCGGGGGCTCTACCGCGCGACAGCCACTTCCGATGCCGGAGACGAAGAAGTTAGCCGGGGTTGCGGTCGATCAAGAGCCGTCTGTGATCGATGAGTCGGTATGGGAGGGGATAGCGCGGATCCAACAGCGGATCGAGATACTGGCGGACCAGATCCAGCAGCCTTACCGGCCCAGGGGACTAACCCGACCAGCGAAACGTAGTTCGGAATCCTCGGACCCGTCGCTGCAAGATCTGCGCTATTCCGAACGATGGCTCGACTACCAGGCCACGCCGGAGCTGAACTCGCTGCAGCGCTGGATCGCCGATTCTGCCCCCTTCTCTTGGTGGGCCGTCATCGCCCCGGGGGGTACGGGAAAGTCGCGTCTCGCCCTCGAGTTGATCGACAGCCTTGATGAAAAAGCCTGGGATGCGGCTTTTCTGGCAGACTCGCACTGGTTGGGAGACCGCTGCCGCGGTTGGCGACCGCGTCGTGCGACGCTTCTGGTCATCGACTATGCGTCAACAAAGCAGGATGAGGTGCTGGAGGGTCTACAGACTCTCACCGACACGCTTAAAGCCGACTGCGGCTTTCCGAAGGTCCGCATGCTGCTGCTCGATCGCTCAACTGGCTTTACGCCTGGATTCGCTACGCCCCAAACGGCACTGGCCGATTGGAACACCATTCGTAAACAGGTGAGGACGACTCTCTTCCTGCCCACGGTAAAGGCACCTGTTGCGCCCTCACGGATCAACACCCCGGTCCCACCACTGGTCGAGCGGGAGGAGCTGATCGAACTTGGCAACCCTTTCCCCGCCCAATGGCCAAGAATTATCGACACTGCTATGCGCAAGGTGTTGGGGCCTGACACCGAGCCGCGTGAGCTTCCGCCTCTCTCTGATACCGCGTGGTGGGACAACATCGCCCGGCTCACAGCCGATGGCCGGATTCTGTATCTCGAATTGCTCGCCGTGACTCTAGCGCGTGAGCCTGACTTCATCGGCGGGCTCACCGATGCCTCGACACGGGAAACGATTCTCGACACCATCATCGACCACGAACGTACAACCCGCTGGCCCGCGGCATGGCCGATGGACCGTGGGGGGCCGCAGAGAGCTTTGAGCAACCCCAGCTTCAAGGCGGTCGTTCATTCGATCGCGTTTGCGACGCTCGTGCGCGGTATTCCGATCGCCACCGCTGCCGACTGGGAACCCGTCACCCAGGCAACCGGTCTACCGGAAGAGTGCCAAGTTCTCCTACGAGGCTATCTCCGCGTGGAAACGCATCCCGTGCCGACACGATCAAATACTTTTTCTCGATTTTTGGATGTCATTCAACCGCTCGAGCCAGATCTTCTCGGAGAGCGGCTGCTCCTCCGACTTTCAATCCCAACCGGCATAGGAATGAGCGCTCGTCCCGCTGAAATTAGTCCCGCGACTTGGATCGCTCCCGCCATGAGTTGCGATCCGGTCGGAACGGCACAGACTCTCACTTTGATCACGGAGGATTTTTCGGATCACCCCGCAGCATCAATCTGGGTCAGCGTAGCCGCAAAGTTTCTTGCGAGCGAGTCAAGGCCAGCACGTGAAGATATCCGTACTCTCGCAACTATATCCCGCCTCGGAATCGCCGCAACGCAACTCGCTATTCGTAATCTACTTGCCGTAGAACTCCTGGAGGATCTTCTCTCGGTAGCTGCACGTTCGGAGCAGGCTCGAGCGGCAATGATCGAAGGGGTCGTGCGTCTCGCTCCTCGCGCCTGCAGAGACCATGCAGAGCAATGGGACGAACTCGCTTACAGGCTGGCTTGGGAGTCAGATCTGAATTGTTCCGCCGGGGCCAGAGCGGCCGTGAAAATCATAGCCGCCTACGGAAAAGCGGACCGTTTTTCCGACCTTGAACGCTGGGGACTTGCACTTCGGTTGTCAGCTGATCGCTACCACCAGAACAGAGACTTAGCACTATCACTGACTGAGGCCTGCGTGAATGCCGTCGCTGCCTATGGCACAGCGGAAAGGTTCGACGACCTAGAAAGGTGGGCGAACACGGGCTGCGGTGTTGCCACTAACCTTAACTACTCAAGCGACAGAGACATTCAACACGCCTGGTTGAAGTCGATATTTAATATAATTACTGACTACGGAACGTCCGAGCGCTTCGTCGAACTGGAGCATTGGGCTAATTTCTTACGTGACGAAGCTAAACGCAATCCCCACGACCGAGACATCCAAGTGCTCGTAGCACAAGCATCGGTAAATACTATCAAGGCTTACGGAAATCGGGGGCGCGATTCTGGAGTGAGAAGGTGGGCAGATGTGCTTCGAGTTGCTCGCAATCACCATCCTAATGACAAGGATATCCAACTGGCGTTTGTCCGGGGGATTGCCAACGTCATCGGCGCATTGCGCGAAGCAGAGAACCCACACATAATCGCGGACTGGATGCAGCAACTCTTCTCGGTGTCGTCACGGAACAGCGAGAACAGCGACTTCCAACTGGAAGCGTTCAAAGGTGCCTTCCACACTGTCGCCGCTTTTGGTATTTCCGGATACCCCAAAGCAATGCACCGATGGGCTGCCGTTGCCTCAAAAGCACTCGCACGAAGCGGAATGACATCTGAGTTAATGTATGGTGGAATCGGCTTGGTCTTTAGGCTTGCCGACAAGTCGCCTGATGTCGCGGCAACGATGCTTTGTATTCTGGCTGACTATTGGCCCGGCTTTCGCATTCATCTACCGAATGAACAACACACTCGAATCTGCTTTTTGCCGATCGTTACGGAGAGAAAAACCAGTGCATATCGTGACAGGCTGGACGAGGTAGCACGTCTCTTTTCGCTCCTTACCGACGAGTATGCCGCTTCCGGTACGGACTCAACTCAACGTCTCCGCAAGCTCTGGACGCTTCGCATGTATCTTCCCGACCGAGGCGATTCTATCATCCCCATGCTCGAACAGTGCCAGTTGGATGACCTCGTCGCCGAGGCGGCACGAGATCCGTGGCGGAGCCCCGGCGCATCGACGTAGAACGCGCTGCGGCCGCGGGACCGCCGCGGGCAGGATTCCGTCCCGCCGGGGCGAGGCGGCCATGAGCCTCGAGACGCACGGCGATGGGGCCGAACGAGCTTCACTCCAGTCCGATGGCAGCCATTGCGTCACGAGGGGACAGGATTGGTATTCCTTCGTGCGACCCGAGCGAGAGTAGATGGCGTCTGTCCCCACTGACAATACAATGTGCTTCTGCCGCCAATGCTGTGCCCAGGACAATATCGTCTTCGGGATCGCCGGAGACCGGACGAGGCAGTTGGAGGGGCACGACCACCGTGCAGAAGGCTTCGAGTTGGTCGGCGATCACCTGCGGAGACCGCCCTGCCGGGGAGAGATACCTCGCGAGTTTGTCACGGGCGAGGACGGCTCG
>CAMBFA010000064.1 GCA_945865325.1 Candidatus Kuenenia stuttgartensis | reverse complement strand
CGGCCCGTCAGGGGCCGAGGAAGGTCGTCGTGCACTCCGACTCGGCCCGCCCCTCGAGCATATCCCCAGAGAGGGTCGCCACGGCCGTGGCCTTTGTGCCGGCTCCGGCAGGGAGCTTGTAGGTGACCTCGAAGGTCGAGTGTCCTCCGGGCGGGATCGAGTTGATCCCGTCAAAGGTCAGCGTCTGCCCCTCGGTCGTCACCCGCGGCGGAATCGGATCGCTGACGACGCGGGCCTGATTGGGGAGATTGACAACCAGCCGAAGCCGGCCCGAATCGGCCGTGCCGTCGTTGGTAACGATGCAGACGACGCGCGTCGAACCACCATCGTGGACCGGATCGTCACAGTCGGCCAGCGAGACGCGCACCCCCGCCTCGCGCGGCGTTCGCCGCAGGGGCGGCGGGGGCGCGGTCGAACGAATGAGCACGAATGACTCGTCGGCCACCATCACCCCGGTGGAGCTCTGCGAGAGGATCGCCTTCACCTTCGCCCGGGCACTCTCCGACCCTGGAAGCTTGGGGGTGAGATTGATCTGCCGTGTCACCCCCCCTCGGGGCTCGATCGGCGGCAGGGTCCAGGAGACGGAGTTCGTCCCGAGGACGTAGCCGGTGGAACCTTCGCGCGGCATGTAGACCTGATCCCAAGTCAACTCGAGCGTCGCCGGCCCGGAGGGGATGGTGCCGGTGTTCCGCACCGTTGCCTGAAACTCCCCGACTCCCCCTTCGAGAATCTCCTGCGGGCCGGTCATGTCGAGCTCGAAGGGCGTAGCGGCAGGGGGCGCGGTGGCCGTCATCGCCGGGCGGGACGGAATCGCCGTCACCGGAGGGATCGCCACCGCGACCGGTGCGGGCACGACGACCGACGGCGGGGGCGGGGCCAGCGGCGCGGCGACCGGCGGCGCGACCGGCGGCGCCGTGGGAACAGCCGGCGCGGCCGCCACTGCCGCCGCCGCCGCCGTGACCATCACACACTCGGTCGCTCCCCCCATGAACGTGTGCACCTGGTCGAGGATCTCGACACGGTGGCACTGTCGCCCCGGTTCGTCGGTGAAGAACTCGAGCGTCAGCCGGCGGGAGGTTCCGGCGGCCATGTCGATCGTGCCGCGCTGCTCGATCGGACTCGCCGACGCCTCGTGATGGAATCCCCGGTCGAAGTAATCAACGACCCGCAGGCCGGTCAGCGGCCGACCGGAGCGGTTGACGAGCTCGACCTCGAAGGCCACCTTCTCCCCGAGCTTGGCGGCCAACGGCCCGGTGATGTTGACGAGGACCGGATCCTGACCGGGGATCGAGGCGCCGGGAGCCGCCGGGAGCGGGGCTGCCGTGGGAAAGGGGGCCGGCACACCGACGGCAGGGGGACCGGCCAGCGGTTGCGGAACAGCGGCCGGCAGCGGAACACCGACAGGGGGGGCGACCGGGATGGCGCCGGCCGGCGGGGGGACGGTCACGCCGGGGGGCAGCGGCGGCGGGAGCGTCTGCGCTGGCGCCAGCGGACCGGTGGCGGCGACGAGCAGCCCCACCAGCAGCCAGACGGGCCGCAGCCTCATTGCCCCCGCCCCCAAAACCGCTGCGGCCGGGACGAAGGCCGCGCGGCGGAAGGCTGTTGTGCGGGGGGAAGGCTGTGGCATGTCGGGCCCTTCACACTGTCGATGGTCGGAGACCACCGGATGGGGTTGATCGGGGATCGCGTCGAGCCGGGATGGCGACGGCAGTGTCCCCGTGACGACGCGGAGAGCGTACCACGCCGGGGGAGCAGCCGCCCACCGGCGTTTGGCCGGGAAAAACGGCTTTCCTCCACCGTCACGACCGGTCGGCCCAGCGGTGGCGGGAAGGGGCTGTCGCCGGCGGGGGAGGGGAAGCGACGGCATGGATGGCTCCCCCACAGGCAGGCCACGCGGGAGTCACTCCTTCGGGCGCTGGCGGACGATCTCCCCTTCGACCATGTAAATCACATCCTCGGCGACATTCGTCGCCATGTCGGCGATCCGCTCGATGTGCTTGGTGATCGAGTTGACGCGGAGGAGGGCCTCGACGTTCTCCGGGTGCTCCTTGATGCCGGCGAGAATCCGCCGGCGGGCCTTCTGGCGGGCCTCGTCGACGATGTCGTCCTGCTCGCGGATCCTCCGCGCCAGGACCGGGTCGCCGTCGATCACCGCCGTCAGACATCCCCGCACCATCTCCTCGGCCTGCATCGCCATCGTGCGGATTTCCGGCGGCAGTTCGACCGGCCCCGCCCCCTCGAGCTGGGCGACCCGTTTGGCGATATTCTTGGCCAGATCCCACATCCGCTCGAGATCGTTGTTGATCTTGAGAACCGCGACGACGAAGCGGAGATCGGCCGCCACCGGCTGGTAGAGCGCCAGGATTTTGAGACACTCCTCCTCGACCTCGACCTCCATCCGGTCGAACGCTTCGTCGCTGGCGAGGACGCGCTGGGCGAGTGGGACATCACGGTTGATGACCGCCGAGATCGACTTCGAAATCGCCTCCTCGACAACGGTGCCGACGCGGCGGATCTTCTCCTTCAGATTGCCGATCTGCCGTTCGATATGCCGCGTCATCGATCCCTCCCGTCGGAAAGCCTCCGTTGGAACTTGGCCCACACCGTTCACGACCCCATTGGCTCAACCAAAGCGCCCGGTGACGTAGGCCTCGGTCTCGCGGAGCACCGGCTTGGTGAAGATATCGGTCGTCGGGCCGTACTCGATGAGCCGCCCAAGGTACATGAAAGCGGTGTAGTCGCTCGAGCGGCTCGCTTGCTGCATGTTGTGGGTGACGATGAGCACGGAGTAGAGACCGCGCAGCTCCTGGATCAGATCCTCGACTTTGCCGGTGGCGATCGGATCGAGGGCCGAGCAGGGTTCGTCGAGAAGGAGGACCTCCGGCTCGGCGGCGATCGCCCGGGCGATGCACAGTCGCTGCTGCTGGCCGCCGGAGAGCCCCAGGGCGCTCTCGCCGAGCCGATCCTTGACCTCGTCCCACAGGGCGGCGCCGCGGAGGCTCCGCTCGCATACCTCGTCGAGAACGGCGCGCCTCGATTCACCGTCGATCCGCAGGGCGTAGACGACGTTCTCGTAGATGCTCATCGGGAATGGATTGGGGCGCTGGAACACCATCCCCATCCGCTTGCGCAGCTCGATAACGTCCATCCGCTTGTCGTAGATCGGGTCGCCATTGAGCCGCATCTCGCCGCTGATCCGGACGCTCGGCACGAGGTCGTTGAGCCGGTTGACGCTGCGGAGGAGGGTCGACTTCCCGCAGCCACTCGGGCCGACCAGCGCCGTCACCTTGCCGTGGGGAATCGGCATCGTGATCGAGTGGAGCGCCTGCTTGGTGCCGTACCAGAGGTTGAAGTGATCGATCTCGAGGACGGCCGGCGTTTGCCGAACCCGTTCGTGGATTTCGGCCGGCACCTGCCCACCGGCGGCCACCACGGCGAGGCGGTCGACAGCGGCTCCCGCGGGCGAGGTCGGGGTGCGCGGTTCGGCGGGGGGCGGTGGGGTCGACATCGTGCGGACTCGCGGGGATCGGAAGGGGCGCCGGTCGGGCGTCAGAACTGCTGGGAGACATACCGGCGGCGGAGCCGGCCACGGATCCAGATCGCCGCCACATTCAACAGCGCGATGATCGCGACGAGGAGGAACGTGATCGTAAACACCATCGGCTTGGCCGCCTGGCTGTTGGGGCTCTGAAAGCCAACGTCATAGATCAGGTAGGCCAGATGCATGAACTCCCGCTCCGGATGGACGAACGGGAATGTTCCGTCGATGGGGAGATCGAGGGCGAGCTTCTTGACGCCGACGAGCATCAGCGGAGCGACCTCGCCGGCCCCCCGCGCCATCGCCAGGATCAGCCCCGTCATGATTCCGGGGAGCGCGCGGGGGAGGACGATCCGGCGGATCGTCTGCCACTTGCTTGCGCCACAGGCATACGACCCCTCGCGCATCGAGTTGGGAACCGCCGAAAGCGCCTCCTCGGTCGCCACGATCACCACCGGCAGCGTCAGCAGCGCGAGCGTCAGCGAGGCCCAGAGGAGACCGCCGGTGCCGAAGGTCGGCTGCCCGTCGGCGACCAGCGCCGGGCGGAAGAGGAGCTCGTCGATCGAGCCACCGAGGACGTAGCAGAAGAATCCCAGCCCGAAGGCTCCGTAGACGATGCTCGGCACGCCGGCGAGATTGTTGATGGCGATGCGGACGGCGGCCGTCAGCGGCCCGCGCGACGCATACTCGCGGAGATAGAGGGCGGCGAGAACCCCGAACGGCGCGACGAGGAGGGCCATGATGAGCGTCATCGCGATCGTCCCCCAGATCGCCGGGAAAACACCACCGGCGCTGTTGGCCTCGCGCGGGTCGTCGCCGAGGAATTCCCCCCACCGCGACACGTAGACGCCGAGGCGTTCCCGGAGGGAGAGCCGATTGGGCTGCCAGGCCCGGACGATCTCGGCCAGCGGCAGGAGGACCGTCTCCCCCGCGGCGGTGGTGAACTCGAGGCCCCAGCCTTCGTTCCCGGCCCGCAGTTCGGCGGTCCGTCCGTCGAGCGCGCGCTCCTCGGCCTCGACCGCCGCGGCCACGCCCTTCTCCGCCTCGACCGCCGCGGCCCGGGCCGGTGATTCCGGGCCCCCCGCGAGCTCGGCCCGGACGACCGCCAGCCGCGCTGCCCGAAGCTTGCGCTGGAGCACGCCCCGGTCGACTTTGTCGATCCGCCAAGCCTGCCGCCAGCGACGGCGGACGAAAGGGTGATGCTCACCGAAGGCACGCCAAGCCTCCTTCGAGCCGGCGGCGATCACCTCCCCGCCATGGAGGAGCCGCGACGGAAAGCCATGGAACCGCCCCCCTTCGAGCCGTTCGACGACCGTCGCCTCCGCCGGACGCGTGGTGGCCTTCACCTCCCCGTCGGCAAACCACTCGAAGTGCTTCCCCGTCAGTTCGAAATTGGCCGTGCGGATCAGACGTCGGCCGCTGCCGTCGGGGGCCTTGTCGCGCTCCGTCTCCTCGCCGAGCACGCGGCGGCCGTCGGCGAGCTCGATGGATTCCAGCGGCTTCGGCCAGAACGTCGCCACCCCCTCCGAGACGATGTACCCCAGAAGGCCGATGATCATCGCCAGTGCCAGCGCCAGGCAGCCACCGGTGAGCCACACCCAGGCCTCGCCATGGGCGGCGAGCGCCGCATGCGTCGAACGGCGGCCGCGGCGGAACGGGTCAGAGCTCATGCGACCTCCGCCGGAATCGTTCGCGGATGATCTCGGCCACCGTGTTGAGGATGAACGTCAGCCCGAACAGGGTCAGCGCGGCGAGGAACAGGACACGGTAGTGGGCCGAGCCGCGGGCCGCCTCCGGAAGCTCGGTGGCGATCGCGGCGGAGAGGGTCTGGAAACCACTGAACAGGCTCCAGTCCATGATCGGCGTGTTGCCTGCGGCCATCAGAACGATCATCGTCTCCCCGACGGCCCGGCCGAGCCCGATCATGACCGCCGAGAACAGGCCGCTGGCCGCAGCGGGAAGGATGACGCGGATCGCGGTCTGCCAGGGGGTGGCGCCGGCGCCGAGCGAGGCGCTGCGGAGATGATCGGGGACGCTCGAGAGGGCGTCGTCGGCGATCGTGAAGATCAGCGGGATGACCGCGAAGCTCATCCCGAAGGCGACGATCATGGCGTTGCGTTGGACATAGCTCCCCAGCAGCCCGCCCCGGGCGTCGAGCCGGATCGCATCGAGGAACGTCCCGGCCGCCACCGCCAAGCCCACCGTCAGGGCCACGCCGACGACGAACACCCCCAGCGACACCAAGCCCGCCCGCCGCGGCGTCCAGCCGACGCTCACGCTCCGCAGCCACGGGTTGACCAGCCGGCTGCAGAGCACCGTGGCGACGATCGCCGTGATCGGCAGGAAGGCGAGGACCCACCCCCCCAGGCCACTCCCGCCGCGGCCGTCGAGCCAGGCCCGCAGGTCGCCGCCGAAGAGGAGGCGCTCGAACTGCGGCGCTACCACGAGGCTAGCGAAGGCCCCGGCCGGCAACCCCAGGCAGCCGATGATTGGCAGCCTCCAAGCCGCCAAACGCATCCTCACCCCTGCTGGGAAGAGCTGCCACAGATGGGCCCCGAGGAGGAGCGTCAACGGCACGACGAAGAACCCCGCGATCACCGGGGCGAGCCCACGCTCTACCAGCGGGGCGATCACCAATCCTGCCATGAACCCGAGGACGACACTCGGCAGGCTGGCCATCATCTCGATCACCGGCTTGATCCGCGCCCGCCACGATGGATGGAGAAATTGGCTGGAGAAGATGGCGGCGAGGATGGCGACCGGAGTCGCGAAGAGCATGACATAGACCGTGGCCTTGATCGTGCCAACGACGAGGGGGATGAATCCGAACTTCGACTCAAACGTCTGGTGGCCGGTGGTCTCCCAAGCGTGGACGGCGCCCGGATAACTTTCGTACCACACCGGACGGAACAGGGTGCCGGCGGAGATCTCCGGGTAACCGGCATCGAAGCCCCACGACACGATCCCCCGGCCGTCGGCGGCCAGCAGCGTCGTCTCGCGGGCCCCCATCGCCAGCATCCGCGGCGCCCCGGCGAGCCGATCGCCCGCCACGGCGTTCACCGAGAGGACCGCCGTGCCGGCCGTGGAATGGAAGAGGCGGACGGCCCCCGCCGCGTCGGCGGCGGCGAACAGGCGCGACCGGGGGGAGGCGGCCAGGGTCGTCACCGCCGCCGGCCGCGCGGGATCGGCGGCCGGGAAGGTCTTGGCAGCAAGAACGGCGAGCCCGTCCTCGGCGGCGGCATCGGCCTGTCGCGACGTGAAGAAGACGCGGATGACGCCGGCGGCATCGCCGACCGCCAGCGCGTTGCCTCCGAACAACCGGACGACGGCGGTGACGTCAGCGCCGCCACCGGCATCGAATGTCTCCATCAACACCGGCTTGTCGATCGCGCGGATCGAGTAGCGGCGGCCGCGACCATCGGCGGCAATCGCCCACAGTTGATCCCCGAGTTCGGAGAGACGCAGATGGATGGCCTTCCCCGCAGCAGCGCCTGCCACCTCCGCCTCGGCAGGGATCGTGGCGCCATCCCGCTTCGTCACTTCTTTCCCGGTGAGCATGTTGCGCTTCGTCGAGCGGCGCTCCACCCGGATCGCACCGGTGTCATCGACCGCCGCGACGAGCGGGCCGCCGGAGAGCGGCGTGACGTCGACATCGACGATCCCCCCCGAGAGCTCGCGCGTCGGCTCACCGGCCGCCGCGGCAACCACCCGGATCCGGGCCCACCGATCGACCCCGGTCCGCAGCACCGCGCCCTCCGCGTCGGGCCGTGCCCCACCGACCGGCAGCGTTCGGACATCGACCGCGACCTCGGCGGCGGGAATGTAGGTCGACTCGACGCCGACCGCCGCGAGCCGGAAGGCGCCGTCACCGAAACCGACGACGGCCAGTGTGCTCCCCGGATGGACCCGCAGCACCGTCGCGGCGGAGAGATCCACGCCGGCGGCCTCCAAGGGCCGATCGAGGACCAGCGAACCCGCGGCCAGATCGAGCAGCCGCATCCTGCCGACGCCGAGATCGAGGCTCCAGCCGATTTCGCCGCTCTCGTCGGTGCCCAGGGCAATCACCGGAAGGACTCGGTTTTCCTCCGTCGCGGCTTCCCCGAGGGCTGTTGTGGCATGCCCCCCGATCGACGCCGGCCGGAACAGCGGCAGGGCGACCGCGAGGAGGAACAATCCCATCAACAGCACCGCGGCGATCGTGCCAATCCCGCCGAGCGTGATCACCGCGCGGGCCAACGTGTCACCGAACCGCACTCCCGGGCGGGTGGTGCGACGGCGAGCACGGCCGGTGAAGCTGGCGTCGGGATTCATTCACCACCCCGGCGTCGGGGCGTCGTCACGGCGGCGGAAAAAGGGAAACAGGGCAAACTCGAACGGTGGCGTCGGGATCACGGGGCCGCGGCGCCGACGCTGCCGAGGGCCTCGCTAGCGACCACGGCGGTGACCGGCAGGTAGCCATCTTTCTTGACGTCGGCCTGGCCGGTGGAGCTGAGCACGTAGCGGAGGAACTCTCGGCGGAGCGGATCGAGGTCGGTCCCCGGCTTGTGATTGACGCTCAAGTAGAGGAAGCGGGCGAGCGGGTAGTCGCCGCTGTAGGCGTTCTCGGGTGCGGTCGTCACCGGCTCGCCGCCGGTTTTCAGCGAGAGCGGAACGGCGCGGACATCGGCCGTGGCGTAGCCGATGCCGCTGTAGCCGATCCCCGCCTTGTCACTGGCGACGGCCTGGACCACCGCCGAGCTCCCCGGTTGCTCCTTGACCGTCGGCTTGAAGTCCCCCTTGAACAGCGCGTTCTCCTTGAAGTAGCCGTAGGTGCCGCTGGTGGCATTGCGGCCGTACAGGCTGATCGGCTTGTTCTTCCATTCCCCCTCGAGCCCCAGATCGCCCCAGGTGCGGATGTCGGCCTTCGCTCCGCCGTTGCGGTTCTTGGAGAAGATGGCGTCGATCTGTTCGAGCGACAGACTCTTCATCGGATTGTCCTTGTGGACGAAGACGGCGAGCATGTCGAGCGCGACGGGAACGACCGTCGGGGGATAGCCGTGCTTCTCCTTGAAGGTGTCGATCTCAGACGGCTTCCAGTCGCGGCTCATCGGGCCGAAGGTCGCCGTCCCCTCGGTCATCGCCGGCGGGGCGGAGGCCGATCCCTTCCCCTCGATCCCCTCCCGGACCCCGGGATACGACTTCTTGAAGCCCTCGACCCACAGCGAGACGAGATTGTTCATCGTGTCGGAGCCGACAGACTTGAGCGTTCCGGCAACCTCTCCACCGACCTTGGTGTATGGCTTCAGATCGGGATCGATGTCCTGGGCCATGCCGGCACCGACGGCCGTCAACCAGACCGCGAGGCCCAGGAAAGCCCGCAGCCTCAGCGACGGCAGCGTGATTGCCCGCGACGAGAGCACTCGCAAAGACACCGACCGCAACCGCTTGGACATGGAGGGCATCCGACGACTCCTAGAAATGGACCGACAGCCCGGCAAGATCTCGGCATAGACACCCCTGCAGTGTGGAAGGGGAGTGTGAGCCTTTCATGAGCGCCCCCCCGCCACGGAATCCTCGCAACCAGGCCCGTCGTTCTCAATCGGGGTGGGATTGCCTGCCGGCTGGCCGTCAGCCGTGCCGCCGGCCGTCGCCGGAGGGGCGTGTGGGGGCGAAGCCGCGGCGAAGCGTGTTTTCGGTCACGGTCCGGGGGACGACGAACTGACGGAGGTAGTCGGGCCCCCCCGCCTTGCTCCCAATCCCCGACATCCGGTAGCCGCCGAACGGCTGCCGGGCCACGAGCGCTCCGGTAATCCCGCGGTTGAGATAGACGTTGCCCGCCTCGAGGTCACGCCGGGCGAGCTCGAGATTCGCCGGGCTCCGCGAGAAGACACCCGCGGTGAGGGCGTAATCGGTGCCGTTGGCGATCGCGATCGCAGCGCGGAAGTCCCGCGCGCGGATGACCGCGAGGACCGGCCCGAAAAACTCCTCCTGGCCGAGCGGGCCGGCCGGATCGACGCCGGTGAACACTGTCGGCCCGACGAACCATCCCCGTCGGCCAAGATCGCCGACGTCGACCGACACAACCTCCTCCGCCACGGCCCGGCCATCCCCGATCGCCCTCCGCACCCGATCCCGCGCCTCCTCGTCGACGAGGGGACCGATCCGCGTGCCCGGCTCCGCCGCCGGCCCGACGGCGAGGCTCCGCACGGCGGGCCCGAGTTTGGCGACGAACGCGTCGTGAACATGGTCGAGGACGATGACCCGTGAGCAGGCGGAGCACTTCTGCCCTTGGAACCCAAAGGCGCTGTGAACGACGGCCACCACCGCCTCGTCGAGGTCGGCATCGTCGTCGACGATGATCGCGTTCTTGCCGCCGAGCTCGGCGATGATCCGCGGGATCATCCCGCCGCCGCCGCGCTCCGCCACCGCCGCGGCCGCGGCGCGATTGATTCCCAGGCCGACACGCCGCGAGCCGGTGAACACCACGAGGCTCGTGGCGGGATGGGTGACCAGCGCCGCGCCCACGTCCTCGCCCCGGCCGGGGAGGAACTGGAGGGCCGTCGGAGGGACACCAGCCTCGAGGAGCACCTCGTGGAGGCGGAGGCCAGTCAGCGACGCCTGCTCGGCAGGCTTCATGACGACGGTGTTGCCGGTGACCAGCGCCGCGGTGGTCATGCCGGCGAGGATCGCCAACGGAAAGTTCCACGGCGCGATCACGACGCACACGCCGCGGGGGAGGTGCCCGGTGACATTCTCCTCGCCGGGGATGTCGACGGCGCGGGGCTCGTCGAGGAGCACGGCGCCACGGGCGTAGTACTCGCAGAAGTCGATCGCCTCGGCGACGTCGGCATCGGCCTCGCGCCACGTCTTCCCCACCTCATGAACCTGGAGGGCGGCAAGCTCGTACCGCCGCCGCCGCAGGATCCCCGCCGCCCGCCGCACGGCCCCGGCCCGATCCGCCACGGCGACGGCCCGCCACGCAGCCAAGCCCCGCGCCGCCGCATCGACTGCCCGGATCGCCTCCGCCGCCGGTGGCATCGACACCCGGGCGACCAGCCGAGTGAGGTCGGAAGGATCGTGGCGATCGAGCCTCGGGAACGCCGTCGACTCTCGGCCATCGATGACGACGGGAACCACGGGAGCGCCCTCGCGCTCGAGCCCCGCAGTGAATCGCTGGAGGGCCGCGCGCATCGAGCGGCGCCCGCCGGGATCGGCGAAATCAGTCAGGGGCTCGTTGTGGAACGTGTCGCCCCCCCGATCGAGGTCGGGCCCGGCCGCCGCTGCCGCCGCCGGCACCGGGGCCCGGGGGGGCGCCAGGAGCACCTCCGCCGGCACATGCTGGACGAATCCGGCCCGCAGGAAGGACTCGTTCGACGAGTTCTCGAGGAGCCGTCGGACGAGGTACGCCATCCCGGGGACGAGCTGACCGTACGGCATGTAGACGCGCAGTCGCCAGCCGGCCTCGGTGACCGCCCGCTTCTCCGGGTCACCCATGCCGTAGAGCATCTGGATCTCGAGCGCCGACTGCGCCAGGCCGAGGTGCCCGGCAACCGCCATGCCGTGCGCCAGCGATCGGAGGTTGTGGCTGCCGAGGGCCGGCCGCAGCCCATCGACCTGTTCGAGGAGAAAGGTCGTCGCCGCTTCGTAGCAGGCGTCTGTCTGCCACTTCTGCTCCCACACCGGCACCGGCCATCCGGCGGCCCGCGCATGGATCGTCTCGTAGTCCCAATACGCGCCCTTGACGAGGCGCACCCACACCGGCGTACCGCGCGTGCGGGCCCAGGCGGCGAGGTCGGGGAGATCGCGGACGGTGTCGCGCAGATAGGCCTGGAGGACGATCCCGAAGTCGTGCCAGTCGCGGAACTCCTCCTCGAGAGCCACCGCTTTGAAGATGGCTAGCGTCAGATCCTTCGTGGCGTGGCTCTCCATATCGACGTGGATCTGGGCACCGAGCCGCCGCGCCAGGCGCATCAGCGGCCGAAGCCTGCCCAGCACGCGCTCGGTCGTGCCGCCAGGGTCGATGGCATCGAACTGGCTGTCGAGGGCCGAGAGCTTGAGAGAGACGTTGACGCGCGGCAGCGCGCCGTCGGGCCCCTGGTCGACGCGCGGATCGGCGGACCATCGCGCCGCGATAGGTGAGAGCTCGACGAGGAGCCGCTCGTACGCCACCGCGTAGGCGTCGGCATCGGCCTCGCTGGTCACCGCCTCGCCGAGGAGATCGAGCGTGAACGCCCGGTGGCCCCTCCGCTCGGCCAGTGCCGCCCGGGCTGCCTCGACGGGGTTGGTGCCGGCGATGAAGCGGCGCGCCTGGGCGAGCGTTGCCCCGCGCACCGCACGGGCTGCCAGCGGGGCGAGAATCCCGCTCCGGGCCGCCTGGAGCGCCGTTCGCAATCCCCCCGGCAAGCGCGCGATGACATCCTCGGAAAGATACTCGCGCACATGCCGGTCGAGGGTGGCCGGGTCGTCGAGCATCGGCATGCAGTCGACGAGCCGGAACAGCCTGACCTTCAGCTCCTCATCCTGGGTTGCCCACTCGCTCGCCTGCTGCATCCAGTGATCGGGGGAGAACCGCGACGGCTGCGCCTCGAGCGCTGCCGCCAGGAGGGCCGCGCCGATCTGCTGCGTCTGCGACTCGATCTGCGCCCGATCGGCGCTGCTCAGCCGGGAGGGGAAGCGCGGCTCCGTGATCGTCTCGTCGGCCATGGTGAAAGACTCCGGCGGGCGGGGAACGGCGGGTGCGGAAGCCTGTCGGGGGGCCACCGACAGCGGGGTCAGCCGAAGACGTCGGCGCCACCGTCGAGCCCCGACACGGTCGCCAGGAGGGTGGCCAGCGACGCGGCCGCCGCCTCGAAGTAGCGGGCCCCCAGCGCGGCCGAAGACCCGGCCGGATCGCCGCTGCCGGTGTCGGGCTGAACCTTCGACCAGGGGCGCGGCGTCCAAGCGTTCGCTTGGCGAATACCGTCGGGGAGCCGCGCTGCCGCCGCCCCCCTGCCGGCCCGCTCCATCTCCACCCATTCCGGACGGAGATGGAGGAGGAGCGAGGTCTCCAACTGCCCGGCATGGTCCCCCGGGTCGGGAAAGGTGGCGGCCAGGACGTCGGGGCAGAGACGCCAGAAGTCAACGACAAGAATCGTCAGGCTTGAGGTCAACTGGCAGTCGCGAACCATCGGCTTGAAGTCGTTCCCCCCGTGCCCGTTGACGATCACGAGGCGGTCGATCCCCTGGCGGGCAAGGCTGTCGGTCACGTCGCGGAGGATCGCCAGCGCCGTCGCGGTGGAGAAGTGGACCGTGGCCACCTGATCCTGCTGCTGGGCATTGTTGCCGTAGGGGATCGCGGGGAGGACGATCACTCGCGCCCCGGAGGCGACAGCGAGATCCGCGGCGCGTTCGGCGATCGATACTGCCTCGACAACATCCGTGCCGTGGGGCATGTGCCAGTTGTGGGCCTCGGTCGCCCCCCACGGCAACACGGCGACATTCGGGCGCCGGGCCAGGAGCTGCGCGTAGTTGGCTTCGTGGAGGACATGGGCCCGCGGGCCTGAGAGCCGCGGGGAATCGCCGGCCGGTGACGGGGAGGAGGTCATCGATCGGCCCTCGGGCTGGGGTGTCGGGGAGGGTTTTCAGGAGGCCATACCGGCGCTGTTTGATTGTCTGCAAGTCTATCTGCTGACGGCGGTTGCGCCCCGACCACGGCGCGAAAAAAAGGCTGGGGCTCTCGGGATTGACGGGGACCGATGGTAGACTTTTTCCGTCGGCGAAGGGTTTCCATTTTGGGAGCGACCGCCGGCGACCATCGATGCAGGCCGGTCGCGACGAACGACCGATGCGTGTGAAGTCTGCGGCCGGAAATCGTTCCCCACGCCATGCCACCGACGCTCTCGCCGCCCGGGCCGAGCGCCGCGGTCCCGTCGTCTTTCCAGCCCTCCTGCTGTGTGACTTCGGCCATCTGGCGGCCGAGGTCGTCCGGCTCGAGGAGGCCGGTGCCGCTGCGATCCACCTCGATATCATGGATGGCGTGTTCGTCCCGCAATTGACGTATGGGCAGGTGGTGGTGGAAGCGATTCGCCGCGCGGCCACGGTCCCAGTCGAGGTCCATCTGATGGTGGCCGAGCCGGATCGCTGGCTGGCCGACTACGCCCGCCTCGGTGCCGACATCCTCACGGTCCATGTCGAAGCCCTGCCCGATGCGGCGCGGACGCTCGACACGATCCGCAGCCTCGGCCCCCGCGCCCATCTCTCGATCAGCCCGAAGACCCCTGTCGACCGCGCCCTCGCCCTCCTCGATCACTGCGATGGCGTCCTCGTGATGAGCGTCGAACCGGGCTTCGGGGGTCAGGCCTTCGACCCGGCCGCCCTCGGCAAACTCGCGGCGCTGGCCAAGGCCCGATCCGATGGCCATCGGCATGTCCGTCTGTGTGTCGACGGTGGCATCTCGGAGACGACGATCGGTCCCGTGGCCGCCGCGGGGGCAGAGTACATCGTCGCCGGGAGTGCTGTGATCAAGTCCCCCGACTACGCCGTTGCGATCCGCGACCTCGAACGGATCGCCAGCGACGCGGCCCGAGCCGCGGACCATCCCCTCAGGAGCCTCGCTCTCGATGGCTGATCTCCTCGTCGTGATCCGAACAGGTCCGACGGACTACGATCTGCAGGGCCGCATCAGCGGCAATCTCGACATCCCGCTGGCGCCGGCCGGTCTGGCCGCCGCCCGGGACACCTGCCGCGACCTCGCGGCGGCGCCCCCCGTCGCTCTCTACACCTCGCCGTCGATCTGCGCTGTCGAGACGGCCGATCTGATCGGCGCGTCGCTCGGCCTCGTGCCCCGACGGGTGCCACTCTTGGTAGGCCTCGATCTCGGGCTCTGGCAGGGGATGCTCGTGAGCGAAATCCGCCGCCGGCAACCCCGCCTGGCCCGGCAGTGGGAGGAGGATCCCTGGAGGGTGGTGCCGCCGGACGGGGAGCCCCTCGCCGCTGCCCGTGACAGGATCAATCAGGCGATCGGGAAGATCGTCGCCCGCCATCCCGGGGAGCGCGTGGCGGTGGTGGTGCCCCAACCTCTCAATCGGATCATCCAGGCCTTGATGACGGGCGAACCAGTGGGGGACCTGTGGGAGGTTTCGGCATCAGGTGCCGCAGCGGTCGAGCTGCCCGTCGCCCCGCTCCCTGCTAGGCCATCGCTGACGGCCGCCGGGGTCGGGCTGCTGGCCGGCGCCAGCGCCCTGGCGACGCTCCGCGGACGGTTGGGGCTGGCCCAGTCCTGAAGACCGCCGCCCGCGGTGAACTTGGTGATTTCCCCCGTGCATCCGCCATCCCGCCCCACTGCGGTGAGGCGGCCGCCCCTTGCTCGGCCCCCCGGCCCCCCGGCCACAGCGGGGGCGGCGAGAACGGCGCAGCACCACTCCCGGGCAAGCGACTACACTGACCCTTTGGCCGGGCAGCGTCGCTGCCGTGGACTTCCGTCCGGGCCGTTTCATTCCCCCCCCGACCGGTCGCATGGAACGACGTTCCCCCCCCGCCACTTCGCAGCCCGCCGGCAAGGTGGCGTCGATCGGCCATGAGCCGGCCGCTGCCACGAAGCCGTCCCCGGCATCCCCCTCCTCCCCGGCATCCCCCGCGCCGCGGCCGCCGCGGCCGAAACGAGGGGTGCCCGAAGGGCTATGGCAAAAGTGTGACGGCTGCCAGCAGACGATCTACCGCAAGGAAGCGGAGGAGATCCTCAATGTCTGCCCGAAATGCGGATTCCACTGGTATGTCTCGGCGGCGACCAGGATCGAACAGCTCTGCGACGCCGGGACCTTCGAGGAATGGGACGCCGGCCTCCGTCCGACCGATCCGCTCGGCTTTCGCGACAAAAAACCGTACGCCGAGCGGCTCGTGGCCGAGCAGAAGCGGACCGGTCTGTCGGACGCGGCCCTTACCGGCACCGGCATGATCCGGGCCCGGCGGGTGGCCTGCGGCGTCACCGATTCGTCGTTCATCATGGGGAGCATGGGGAGCGTCGTCGGAGAGCGGCTCACCCGGCTCATCGAGCGCGCCACCCCACAGAAGCTTCCGCTGATCATCATCTCGGCCTCGGGCGGAGGCGCCCGGATGCACGAAGGGATCCTGTCGCTGATGCAGATGGCGAAGGTGTCGGCGGCCCTGGCCCGCTATTCACAGGCCGGCGGCGTGTTCATTTCCGTTCTCACCAACCCGACCATGGGTGGCGTGGCGGCAAGTTTCGCATCGCTCGGTGATCTCTGCTTCGCCGAACCAAGGGCGCTGATCGGCTTCGCTGGCCCGCGGACGATCAAGGCGACGATCCGCGTCGAGCTCCCCAAGGGCTTCCAGACCAGCGAGTTTCTCCTCGAGCACGGTTTCGTCGACCGGATCGTGGCCCGCAAGGATCTCAAGAGCGAGATCGCCAGGGCGATCGACTACTGCTCGCGGTAGCAGGCTGCCGAGCGACCTACCGCAGACCCATGCGGCCGCAAGGCGGCATGAGGGAGAAATCAGGGCACTTCAGTAACGGCCCTGAAAGCCGGCGAACCCGCCGTGGAGGATCGTGCTTGAGCCGGCACCGATCCCCTGAAGCGCACTCGGCGCGGCGAGCGTCGACGGCCACTGGCCGTCAGCCTGGGCGATGTTGCCCACACCGACGACGCGGTACCCCAGCCACACGCTCCAGCGGTCGGTGACATCCCAGGCCACCGAGCTATCGACGCTCCCCAGCCAGGAGAAGACGCCGAGGGTCGAATGGACGTTCACCGGCTGACCGTCGGAGAAGGTGGCCCCCGAGCCATTGATCGTTGTCAGCTCGGTGGTGTTGGTGATCGCATTGCCCCCGATCATGAACTTCGGCACCGCCGAGAGCCGGATCCGCGGCGCGATCCGCCAGTCGGCCTTGGCCCCCACCTGAGCGCCGTAGAGGTTGTTGTTGGTCGCCACCGAAAGGAGCGATTGATTGGCGCCAACTGACGACGGCGGAAGTGTCGACGACGTCGACGTCTGCGAGAGCACGTCTTGGAGCTCGAAGAACCGGAAGCCGGCCAGCCACATGAAGCCGAGGCGGCCGTCGAGCGAGGGAAACTCGGGGCGATCGGTGAGGCGATAAAGCCAATTGATCTCGACGTTGTTGACGAGATCGGACCGGGCTATCTGCTGCTGCGTGGCAGCGGCGAGGAAGGCCGAGGCGGGTGATCCCGCCAGGGTGACGCCCGGCGCCTGGGGGATCGCGTCGATTCCCGTCCCCGTCACCGTCGCCGAAGTGCCGAGGCCATAGACGCCCCAATAGATCCCCTCGAGGGCCCAGGTCTGCCGGTCACCCATCCACCGGCCGACCTGGAAGTCGAGGCCCCCGGGCCAGGTGGCCGGCGCCGACGCTGTGGTGAGCGTGGTCAGCCCGGCGGAGGGCTGCATCGTGGCCGTTGAAGACGGCAGAGTGCGGGTCATGATCAGACCGCTGGCACCGGCAAACCAGCGCGGCCACTCCGGGAGGAGGTCGGTGGCGACCGCCTGGGGGAGGGCGGCGTACCCGCCGAGATCGCTCGGGTCGGGGACATACATCGGCGCCGGTACGACGCCACCGTCGAGCGGCACGCCACTTCCCACCTGCCCGGACGTCAGCGGGGCAGGATCGGGGGGGCTGCTGCCCGGGGGCGATACCAGCGGCGGCGGAAAGACCGGAGCGGTCGGGAAGGGGCTCCCGGAGACGGTCGGCGGCGGCGGGAAGGCGGGGAACGGCTGACCCGGCGGGAGGGCCGGGGGGGCGCCGAGGATTTCGGGGGGCGCCTGGCCCAGCGCAGGATGGCCGACGACGACAAGCAGCACCGCCATCAGAATCATGATCCGGGCCATGCCCGCTCTCACCACCGGCATGCGCCGGCGTGGGGCGGGGAAGTCGAGGGCGACAGATGGCGATGGTGCGAGCATGGGGATCACGTGGCGAGCGTGGCGGGCAGCGGCAGAGCGTCTTGGAAACGGGCCCGGCGATCAAGGCCGATTGGCCGGGGAAGCGGGGCCCTCGTGGCGGTACACTCGGGCGATTCACGGCGCCGTGGGAGTTTGCGGAAGATGCCTCGATCGCGGTCGACCCCCTCCCGCCCTCGCGGCGACCAACTCGATGCCGGGCCCCGGGCAGCGGTGCTCGGTTGGCTCGATTCGCGGGTGAACTACGAACGACAGACGCCGGTCGGCCCGGGGGGCGACGGCTCGTTCGGCCTGGCGAGGATGCGACGGCTGCTCGCCCTCATCGGCAACCCGCACGACGCCTTTCCGGTGGTCCACGTGGCCGGCACGAAGGGGAAGGGCTCGACGGTGGCGATGATCGCCGCGATCCTCGGGGAGGCCGGGCTGCGGGTCGGTCGCTACCTCTCCCCCCACGTCCATCGGCTCGAGGAGCGGATCGCGGTCGACGGCCGGCCGATTCCAGAGGCCGATCTCCTCCGCTCGTTCGCCACGGTCGTGCCGGCCGTCGAGCAGCTCGACGCCTCCGCGCTCCGCCGTGGCACGCGCGTGCCGACCTGGTTCGAGGTGGTGACGGCCGTGGCCTTCGACCATTTCGCCCGGTCCAAGGTCGACATCGCCGTTCTCGAGACCGGCTTGGGCGGCCGGCTCGACGCGACGAATGTCTCCCGACCGGTCGTCTCGGTGATCACGAGCATCAGCCTCGACCACATGGCGATCCTCGGCCCCACCGTCCGCCACATCGCCACGGAGAAGGCGGGGATCATCAAGCGCGGCTGCCCCGTCGTCTGCGGCGCGCGCGATCCGGCCGCCCGGAAGGTGATCGTCGCCACGGCTCGGCAGCGGCGGGCGCCGCTGCGACTGGTCGACCGCGACTTCACCGTCGCGCACGCCCCCGCCGCCGGCCCCACACCACTCGCCGGCGGCACGCTCCTGCTCCGCGCCGGATCGGGAAGCGGGGCGGAGCAGGCCTATTCCCTCTCGATGGCCGGCCGTCACCAGGCCGACAACGCGGCGCTGGCGGTGATGGCGATCGGAGAGTTGCGGCGGCGCGGATTTCGGATCCCCGAGACGGCGGTGCGGGCCGGGTTGGCATCGGTCCATCTCCCGGCGCGGATCGAGCGGATCGCCGACCGGCCGCTGGTGATCCTCGACGCGGCCCACAACGTCGCGTCGATGGAGTCGCTTGTCGAGACGCTCGAAGCCCCACTCGCAGCTACCACGGCGCGCGGTGCACCGCGCGTGCTCCTCTTCGCCGCCAGTGCCGACAAGCAGATCGAGGAGATGCTCGCCTGCTGCCGGGGGCAGTTCGACCGGATTGTCGTCACCCGCTACCTCACCAATCCCCGGGCGGCGACGACGGAGCGGCTCGTGGCGGCCTGTGCCGCAGCCGGGCTGCCGGTGCCCACGGCCGCCGACTCACCGGCCGCCGCCCTGGCGATCGCCAAGAAGCTCGCCGGAGCCCGTGGCCTGGTCTGCATTGCAGGGAGCTTCTTCCTCGCCACCGAGATCGGAGCCGGGTGAGCGGGAGGGTGGAAGTTGCTCACTCCCGCGCTTCGGCCAGCGCCCGCCGGGCTCCGATCGCCGCCACGGCGCGGCCGAGGACCAGATCGACGTGGCGGGGCCAGAGAGCCGCTGACTCGCCCCCCGCGCTGTCGGCCACCGGCTCCGCTCCGATCGATACCGCCGCCGGGTGCCTGGGGACCGCATCGCGGCGCAGCCGCCAGTCGCGCACCACTTCGAGCGTGCCGCCGGTCGGATCGAGCTCGTAGCCACGGTCGGGCGACACGCCCCAGTCCTCCGACTCGGCGTCGTCCGGTCGGCGATGGATAGCGGCGAGGTTCGGCCGGAGGTATTCCGCCGTCGTCAGCCGGAGGGCATGCCGACCATCGGAGAGCGGCACGGCGGTCTGCACCGTTCCCTTGCCGAACGTCCGACTCCCGACGACGACCGCCCGACCGTTGTCTTGCAGGCAGGCGGCGACGATCTCGGCGACGCTCGCCGTCAGGCCGTCAACGATGACTACCATCGGCACCCCCGACAGGACCGCCCCGGGGGTTGCCCGTCGGACGTCGAACTGTTCGGCGGTGGCGGGCACCGGCCGGGTGCCGGCGGCGGGACGACGGCGCAGCGACACGATCACCCCTTCGTCGATAAACCGGTCGCATAGATCGATCGCTCCATCCAGACTCCCGCCGGGATTCCCGCGGAGGTCGAGGATCAGCCCCGACGGCTGGCCCGCCGCCACGATCTCCGTCAGCGCCCGATCAAGATCGTCGAGGGTGTGGGGCGAGAACCGGGAGAAACGAATCAGCGCTACCCCCTCCTCCCCCTCGACGAACCAGTCCCACGATCCGTCAGCCCGGCGACGGTCACCGCAGACCGTCTCGGATCGAAGCATCGCCCGCTCGATCGACACGCTCCTGGTGGCCGCAAGGCGCCCCGCTTCGTCGCTCGCTTCAGAGGGATCGCCTTCGGGGGGAGCGACCTCGATCACCACCCGGCTGCCGATGGGGCCACGGAGCTTCGACACGGCGTCCTTGAGCCGCATCCCCTCGGTAGCGATCCCGTCGATCGCCACGATCCGGTCTCCGGCCGCGATCCCGGCCCGCCACGCCGGTGAATCGACCAGCGGCGTGATCACCGTGGGGAGCCTGCCGCGCCCCTCGGCGATGAGCTCCAAGCCGACCCCGGCGAACTCCGCTGCCGCCTCGGGAGGGGCCCCGCGCAGTGGGTCGACCGCTTCGAAGGAGGAGTGTTCGTCGAGACGGGCGAACATTCCCTCCATGGCGGCGTCGAAGAGTGCCTCGTCGTCGACCGGCTCCAGAGCCATCCGGCCGACATGACCGGTCACCTCCCCGTAGAGCCGCGTCCGGCCGCCACGGTCGCGCGCCGCCCATGCCAGCAGGCAGGCGACGGCAATCAGAAAGAGGAGGACGAGATTGCGTTTCGGCATAGGGGGGACGCGGCACGGAGCGGGGAGGATCGAAACGGTGCTCTAAAGACTCGAGGCGACGCGGAAGCGAGGGCCGGTCGCGGCGGGGGAGGA
>CAMBFA010000063.1 GCA_945865325.1 Candidatus Kuenenia stuttgartensis | reverse complement strand
CATCTCACGATGGGCGAAGGGGGCGCGGTGAACATCGTCCGCACTGCCGGGCTCAAGCTCCTCGTGGAGAGCTTCCGCGACTGGGGGCGGGATTGCTGGTGCGCCAGTGGCGTCGACAACACCTGCAACAAGCGCTTCGGCTGGCAGCTGGCCCATATCGCGGCGACGATCGGTCAGGCCATCGAGGGAAAGTCCTGATGACACCGCCCGTTCCACCGGCCATGACAGGGCCTGACAGCCGAGATGAAAATTCGCTGGCCGGAGAGTTCGAACGGATCGTGGCGCTTGCCGAACGCGACTGGCGGAGCTTGGCGGGGGCGCGGATCCTCCTCACCGGCGGGACCGGTTTTTTCGGCACGTGGATTGTGGAGGCGTTTGTCCGCGCCAATCGCGCCTATCGCTTGGGCGCGAGGCTCCATGTGCTGTCGCGGAATCCAGCGGTGTTTCTCCGGAAGTTCCCTCATCTGGCGACCGATCCGGCGCTCGAGTTTCCCAGCGGCGACATCCGCGCCATTCCCTGGCCCTCCGGCGGCTGCACGCATGTCCTTCATGCGGCAACGGCCACGAGCGGCCCGGTGGCCACGAGTGATCCCGAGGAGACCTACTCGGTGATCACCGAGGGCACTCACCATGTTCTCAGGCTCTGTCGGGAGCATGGCGTGAAGCGCTGTTTGCTCGTCACGTCCGGCGCCGTCTATGGCCGGCAGCCGTCCGAGGTCACGAATGTGCCGGAGTCGTTCCGCGGTGGTCCCGACCAGACTTCCCCCGCGGCGGCCTATGGGGAGGGGAAGCGGGCCGCAGAGCTTCTGGCCGGGATCTATTCGCATCAATACGGTGTGGAGACCCCGATCGCCCGTTGTTTCGCGTTCGTCGGGCCCCATCTGCCTCTCGACGTTCACTTCGCCGTGGGCAACTTCATCCGCGACGTCCTCGACGGGCGGCCGGTGTCCATCAAGGGGGATGGCACGCCGCATCGATCGTATCTCCATCCCTCCGACCTCGTCATCTGGCTGCTGGCGATCCTCGTCCGTGGCCAGGGGGGAAGAGCCTACAACGTCGGCAGCGAGGATGGTCGTTCGATCCGCGAAATGGCCGAGGCGGTGGTTCGGGCGGGGACGGAACTGCGGCCCGACCGGCCAGCGTGCGACATCGTCGTGGCTGGGTCGCCGCAGCAAGGTGCGCCGATCGATCGCTATGTGCCCTCGTGCGAACGGGCCCGCAGTGAACTCGAACTGCCCGAGATCATCCCGCTGCACGAAGCGATTCTCTCCACCCTGCGTTTTCACGCCGGAGCTTGATCGCTGCGAGTGTCGCCCAAGGCGGTCGTCAAGCCGCCCCACGTTGGGGCAAAAGCAGACGCGCCTGATCTGTTGCGATTCATGGGCCTCCGGCGTTTGTGAAGAGGTCCGGCACGCCGAGGGAGCCCGCTGGCCGCGGAGCCCCCGGTCACGACCGTCGACGTTTCCAGGCTTTGATGGCTTGGCCAACGCGGCTTGACAGCCAGCTCCTCGGCAGCGACCATGATACGTGAACATCCGTATCTTCCAGGGGAGCTTCCCGATGACCGCCGAAGCCCTTCGCGATGGGATGCAGCGCCGTCCCTTAGAGCCGTTTCGCATCACGATGTCGAGCGGCGACGCCTACGAGATCAGGCATCCCGAGATGGCCTTCCTCACCCGGGCTGAAATCATCATCGGCCTGGGGGACCGGGCGGAATCCCCTCCCGCCACCGCACGGTGTCGTTCCTCCACGTGATGGCCGCCGAGCCGATCGACTCGTCCGCCGCAGCCTGATCAGCGCGGACAAGACTCATGTGGGGCAGGCCACCTTTTTTTCAGGTGCTTCGTCAGGTGCTTTTCTGGCAGCGGGCGGCGTGGTGTTGAAGAGGCTCCCCGTGGCGGCGGCGCCGAGGGGCGGGCCGCGGCAAGAGAGCTCACGACCGGCCACGGTCGCCTAGGCGGAGCCGCACGAGCAGAGCGTGGAGCGCCGGCCCGGCGGTCGGGCTCTCCGGGAGCTGGCTCTCCGCCGCTGCCCTTTCGAGGGCCGCGGTCAGTCGCCCCACCTCCGCGATGTGGAAGGCGATGTCGTCATCGGGAAGCGTCTCCTTTTCCCTGCCGGTCACCTTGCGGGCGACGAGGTCATCGATCCACCCGAGCTTCGCCTCGGCGGCGAGGCGGACGAGATTCGCCTCGACCCGCCCGGTGCGGATCAGATGGATCCCGGTGAGAAGGACCCGATAGGTGTAGAGGAGTGGCTTCAAGCGCCTGGGCCGCTCCTTGTCGAACAGCGTCCACTGCCGCGCGGCGAAGCCCTGGTAGTGGTGGGCGTGATGACGCGTGATGCAGGCGGGGGCCAGGGCCACGAGCTCTTCGTGGGGCGGCGAGGAGAGCACCACCAGCGGCGAGAGGAGTTGCTCGAGGACGTAGCCGTTGTTCTTGAGGAGGAGGCGGAAAAACTTCGCCGCGTCGTGCGTGACGAGATCGAGATCGAGGCCCCCTTCGAGCGAGGATCGTTCGATCGTCTCTGGACCATGCTCGAGCCCCACGACCTCCTCCGCGGGGAGGAGATGGACGCCGCGGAGGTCGTAATCGGAATCGGGGGAGGCAAATCCGTAGAGATGGGCACCGCTGACGGTGGCGAAGAGGAGTGGCCGGGGATGGGCCGCGGCGATGGCGCGGAGCCGGTCGGCCGCCTCTGCGCCGATGGTTGCGCCCGGTCCGCGGACGGATGGATCGGAGTCGTTCATAGGAGGTCTCTGACGCGGTCGAGCTCGTGCTGGATGGTCTTGAGGGCGGCGACGGCGCGGTCGGGGTCCTCGACGCAACCGGATAGGCTTCCGTAATGGGCCTCGAGGCATTCGAGGAGGAGCCGGCGGAGGGCTTCCTCGTCGGGCAGAGCGCGGAGACGGCTTTCGGCGCAGGCCCGCTCGAGCTGCCCCTCCTTCTCGGCGCACCACGCCTGGAGACGCTCCAAGGTCCACTCTCCGCGGCGGATCGCCTTGAGCCGCTCCCGGTCGCGCTGCAGGTCGAGATCCTCCTCGATGAGAATCATCTCCACCTCCCCGAGAAGGCGGACGACATGGTAGGCGAACTTGACGTCGTAGCCATGGTCACCCACGAGCGCGGCCCGCTTCCCCACCGGCCGCTTCGTGGCAATCTTGTGGAGCTGAGCGTAGGCGTAGCCCTTGAACTTCGGCCAGCAGCCCTTGTGGAGGAAGAGCTGGCGCCGCTCGCGGACGAGCGACCCTACGGCGGTGCAGTGGAGGACGCACGTCGCGGGGGTGAACAGCGAATCGATGATGTTCGGATTGTTTTCCATCGCCAGTTGGAAGAATTTTACGATCGAATAGATCGTCAGATCGTGACTGCGGCCGGAGCCTCCGAGGGCGTCGGGATCGACGACATGATGGGCCTCGAATTGCTCGAAGCGCCGGTGCGGCGTGCCGAAACCGGCGATCTCGCCGCGGAGGTGCGGGAAGAGGTCGTCCTTGGGAGGGATGGCAAAGCCGTAGATGTCCATGTCGCTTGAGTCGCCCGACACGCCGAACGCGACGCTCCCCATGATCGTCTCGTACATCACGTTCCGCGGCAGCCAGCGAGGTGGCCGGACGAGTCCTTGATCGGCGAGGCGCTCGAACGTGCTCATCGGTGTGTCCACGTGGGGCGTGCAGAGGCTTTCCGTGGCCTGCCCCGGCGGGGCACCGGCGCTGCTCCCATCATGCCAAACGCACGAGCGGGCCCGCACGGGGATCGGGCGGATTCCCGCAGGCACCGCCGGGCGCGGCCCGGAGGAGACGGCGGCCGGGGGGGCGCAGCGTCGATACTCCTCAAACCCCAGACCCCGCTGGTCATGGCCGGGGAAGCGCGGTACCAATGTCGCAACGGCGCTCCCAGTCCGGGGGGGGCCACCCCGTCGACAGGGTCGCTCTGGCCCGCGGTCGGCGAATCCATCGGAGAGGAGGAAGGGAGATGGCGCTCGACACATTTCTGCGGTCACTTTTCGACCACGGCCGACTCGCCGTCCCGGTCGCCGAGTCGGTCGAAGGGGAGGCGGAGCTGGTTGCCACCGGCGCGATCCTCGCTGGCTTCGAAGCCGACTGGCGGCTCGACTTTCCCGGCACCGCTCCGGCGTGGAATCGGGAGGCAGGGCTGTTTGCGGCCCGGGTTCTCTACCGCGGCGCGCAGGGGGCGATGTTCCGCCAGATCGGCGCCGAGGCGCTCCGGGCTGGATTCGCTCTCCCCCCGCCCGACGGTGGCGACGCCGCCTCGGCCCATTACTCCGTCGATGTCACGCTCCGTTTCCTCCCCGATCTTGCCCGGATGGCGCGGGGGGCGTCGGCCGACGATCCGCTCGTCGGGCTCCTCGACACGCTCGCCCGGGAGTGGCCGCTGTCGAGTGTCGGCATGCCCGGCGTGGAGCCGAAATCGATCGAGCCGATTGCCGGCCATCCCGGGCTTCTCCGTCTCTACATCGATCGGATCGTCGCTGCCGCTGACATTTCCCGGCTCGGCGACCAGCGTGTGGCCGATGCCGCCCGCCGCGCCGTCGGAGCCCATGACGAGCTCTGTCCGGTCCTGTCCAGATTGCTTCCCCGAGGTAACGATCGATGAGCTTCGAGCCTTCCACCGACCCCCGCCTTCTCCTCGGCAGGCGACTGACGACCGACGTCCTCGGCCCGCTGAAACAGGTCTTCGTCGGCAAGGAGGAGATCGTCGATCTCCTCGGCATCTGCCTGGTCGGCGGCGAGAATCTCTTCATCCTCGGGCCTCCCGGCACCGCCAAGAGCGCGATCGTCCATGAGCTCGCCCGCCGCATCGAAGGGCGCGTCTTCGACTATCTGCTGACGCGCTTCACCGAGCCGAGCGAGCTGTTCGGGCCGTTCGACATCCGCCGGCTCCGCGACGGGGATCTTGTCACGAACACCGAGGGGATGCTCCCCGAGGCGTCGCTGGTGTTCCTCGACGAGCTTCTCAACGCCAACAGCGCGATCCTCAACTCGCTCCTCATGGTCCTCAACGAGCGCGTCTTCCGACGCGGCCGTGAGACGCGCGCGCTGCCGCTGCTGGCGGTCGTGGGGGCGAGCAACCGGCTCCCCGAAGACGACTGCCTGGCGGCGCTGTTCGATCGCTTCCTTCTCCGTGTCCGCAGCGACAACGTCGGTGACGACCGTCTCGGCGACGTTCTCACCGCGGGCTGGCGGCTCGACGTCGATCGGGACCAGGTCGTGGGGACGATGAGTGTCGACGACATCCGCCGCGTGCAGTCGCTCCTCCCCGAGGTCGCGCTCGACGGAGTCCGGCCCCGGTTCGTGGATCTCGTCCGCGCGCTGCGGCGCGTTGGGATGCCGGTCTCCGACCGGCGGGCGGTGAAGCTCCAGCGGCTCGTCGCCGCCAGTGCCGTCCTCTCCGGCCGCCTCGTCGCCAACGCCACCGATCTGTGGGTGCTGCGTCATGTGTGGGACACCGAGGAGCAGCGCGAGCCGATCGCCGCGATCGTCGATCAAGCCGTCGACCGGGCCGACGCCGCCGAGCTCGAGAGTGCCCATCCGCGGGCGCGGGGGGCGCTTCCCGACCCCGAGGAACTCGCGCGCGGGATCGAACGGGCCGGGGCCGCGCTGCGCGGCGGAGCGTCGGATGGGGAGCGTGAGGTGTGGCGCGACCGCCTCGGTCTGCTCGCCGCCCGGTGTGCCTGGGTCGGCGACGAGCAGCAGCGGGCCTTCCTCGAGGCGCAATTGCAGAAGTGCTGGGCCGACGCCGGGGAGGGGGCATGACCTGGGCGATCGAGCTCGACGCCGCCGACGCGCCGGCCTGCGGCCCGCTCCGCGATGAGCCGGGCATCGAGGCCTGCGTCGTCGCGGGGCGGTTGTGGCTTCGCGGCGAAATCATCGACGAGGCGCTCGCCGGCCGTCTCCGCAAGCTGCCGGCCCGCGGCCGGTATCGGGCCGGCACCGATGGGGCACTCGTGGCGGAAGGCGCGCGCGTGCCGCTGGGGCGCCTCCCCGGGGGAACCTGGCTAGCGCTGCGCTCCTGGCTACCGGTCGAGCCGCCGCCGGTGCGATCCTGTGGCGGGGCTGCGGGGATCGACCGGGTCGGCCTGACGCTCGCGCGCAGCGGGGCACCGCGGGAGGCGAACCTGCTCGAGGTTCCCTTCGGCGTCTGGAGGGCGCATGCCGAGGTGGCGCCGGTGATCCGCCTGGCGCGATGGTCGTTTGCCGTCGGGGATGGCGGCGCGACGCTCGTCCGTGGTGCCCCGCTTCCCGCGATCCCTGGGCGGAGGCTTGTGGAGGAGGAGGGCGTCGCTGTTTCGGCTGGATTGACTTGGTTCCCCGCGGTGTCGCCGGCGGTGATTCGGGCGCTCGTTGGGGCTGTTGGGGATGCCTTGGTCGTGCTTTCGGCAGCGCCCGATTCAAAGGCGCTGCGCGGCACGATCGTTGCGGGGGATTCGTTCGTCCGGGCCGGGCGGTCGGCCGTGCGTCTCACGGCGCAGGCCATCGGAGGGCAGACGCCATGAAGAGCCACGCGAGGCAGCGGGCCGGTGTCGTGCCGTTCCAGCCGCCGGTCGGATGGTGGTGGGAGTGGCGCGACGAGGGGCGGGTGATCGTCTGGCGGGAGCAGGAGACGACGATCGCCTTCCGCGAGGAGGTGGAGGGGATCGTCGGGGAGTTGGCCCCGGAGGATCCGCCCGTCGCCGGATCGATCGTCCTGCTCCTTGCGGCCTGCCGAGACGACTGGCACGATCCGACCGCCCGTGCGGTCCTCCACGAACTGGTCCGACGCTGTGGCGGCGGGGTTGTTGAGCATGGGGAGGTGGCCGATGTGGTGGGCCTGCTCGGGAAGGTGCGCGCTCTTCCCGAAGACCTCCGCGGATCGTACGCCGCCCGGAAGGTGTTGGCGGCGATGGCGTTGGAGACACCTGCGGGTCGGGCGCCTGCCGTCGGGCCGGCAGCCCGTGCCTCGGGCGTTGGCACGCCCCGACACGCAACGCTCGCCGAGCTGCGCCGGGAGTGGCAGCCGCTGCGCACCGGCCTGGTTGGCCTCGATGAGGGGACGCTGCGCACCCGCGTCGCCACCGGGCTCGACACCCCCCCGTCCGCCGCCGATCCCGTCGATCTGCCACTCCCTCCCGAGACGGTGATCCGCGGTGTGCCGCCGGAGTTGCTCGACGATCCCGAGACGAGCGCCGTGGCAGCGCTTGCCCGGGAGGTGATGGCGGCGGTGACGTTGCCGCGCCGGCTCGAGGCGCCGGTCGATCGGCCGGAAGGGGGCTTTGCCGACATCGCCAACCGCGGATCGCTCGACCGGCTCCTCCTCTCGGAACTGGCCCACGATGCCTCGATCTTCGCCGCCCGGGTGGCCCTCGGTGAGGCCCTCTATCTGCGCCGTGAGCTCTCCGCACCGCCACCGCTGCACGGTCGAACGGTGCTCCTCGATTCCGGCGTGCGGATGTGGGGTGTGCCGCGGGCCTACGCCGCCGCGGTGGCCCTGGCGCTGCGTGCTCAGGCCGGGCCGGGGGGCGAGACGGCCGTCTTCCGAGCCGGCCGGGAGGGCCTCGTGCCGGTCGATCTGGCCACGAAGGAGGGGCTCGTCGACCATCTGCGTGCGATCGAAATCAACGCTCACCCTGGATTGGCGCTGGCGGCCTTTGCCGCCGCCACGCCGCCGGGGGCCGATGCGGTCCTCGTCACCTGCGAGGAGGCGCTGGCCGATCCCGAGTTCCAGCCACTCGCCGCCGCCTGCCCCCTCGACGTCCTCCATGTCGTCACGGTGGCCCGCGATGGCCGGCTCCGGCTCCTCGTCCGGTCGCGCCGGGGAACGCGCGTCGTGAGGGAAGCGATACTCGATGCCGCGAAGCTGCTCGCGGCCGGTCCTGCGCCCAAGCCCGTCCGGCCGCTGTTCGAGCCCGCGTCACACGACCTCCCGGCGATCTTCGGGGTCGATCCCTTTCCACTGCGGCTTTCGCATCAGGCCGACGTCGAACGGACCTGGAGGGTCGACGGCGTCGGGGCGTTCACCTTCACCGAGGATGGCCGGCTCCTCTTCTGGGATGATCGCCGTCTCGGCGCCCGGCAGATCGCCACCGGGCTCCCGCGCGGCCGGCTCATCGCCTGCGAGCCAATGGCCAGGGGGGGCCAGACGCTCGCCGTGGTTGGCAAGCTTCGGCCAGAGGGGCTCTCCGCGCTCTCGATCGACTGCCGATCGTTCCGCGTCGGCACGGTCCAGCTCGACGTCGACGCTCCGGGGTTTGCCATCGGCAAAACACCGATCGGCAACATCCAGATTGTCGCGGGACGGATTCTCATTCGGAATGGCCGCAAGCTCGTCGAGATCGATCCCCACAGCGGTCTGATCGCGTCCGCCTGCGCGGTGCCCAGCAAGGGGCGCCAGATCGGCCGCATCGTGCAGGACGTATCCCGCAAAGAACTGATCGTCCTCGCCGCATCGCCGGCCCGCGTCGAGCGCGTGGCCCCTAAAAGCCTCTTCAACGCCCTAGCGGTGTTCGAGACGGCCGGTATCGAGGGGATCACGATCGTCACCAGGGAAGCGAATCTGATCACCGGCGCCGCCCCCCGCGGGATCGACGTTTCCCACGGCCTCCAACCCCCCTGGCAGGTCGCCGGGGTGTCGCGCGACGGGCAGCGCTTCGCGCTGGCCGGGGGGATGAGATCTGCGCGAAGGTCGGGCCGGGGATGGAGAATCATCGACGTCTCCACTGGGTCTCAGATTGTCATGCTCTCCTCGTTCAGGCCGAGGGACCTCGAGATGTGGATGTCAGACCACAATCGCTGCGAACCGTTCGCGAGCTTTTGTGACGGCGTCCGTCTCGGAGCGGACGGAGAGCTCGAGATCGGGTCGCCGGGCCCGCAGGGCAGGATCGACACCTGGACGCTCACCCTGGGGAAGAACGGCTTGGAGGGAAGAATGGCGAGACCTTCCCCTGGACGAACGCTGCGGGCGTTCGAGTCGGCGGATGGCCGCCGACCCCGGCACGGGCTCCGATCGGTCCGGTTCGCGGATGGGACGACGGTCTGGCACGACCTCCGTGGACTGTTCCACTTCCGGAGTTCGGTGCGGACGCTCCCCGAAGTTTCCCTGGTGATGGTCCCCGATCACGACTTCGGAAAGGATCTCGACAAAGGCGCTTCTGTCGCGGGGTGGTTGAGCGACGGTCGAGTCTTCGGGAATCGATATTTCCACGATCGGGAGGCGACCGACGACGTCGTCGTCTGGACCGAGGTTCTCCGTCCCCTTCTCGCCGCCATCCGGGATTGAACCATGCGCCTCTCCCTCCAGCCTGCGCCGCACGGCATCCCCGCCCGCCCCACGACCGCGTGGCTCTTCCCGTCGGCCGACACCCTGGCGGTCGTCGCGGAGCTGACGCGGCAGAGGATCGACGTCGCAGAGGCCCGCGTCGTGCCGCTCCCGATCGGTCTTTTCGTGATGCCGGCAGAGACGGCGCCGCTGGGCCCGGCGGCCGGCGCGATCCCCTTCGGCCAACTCGCCGGCAACGTCCTCGCCCCGGTCGACGCGCTCCCGAACGCCGCGATCGCGGCCGACGAGTGGGAGGAGAGCTTCCCCCCGGAGACGACGTTCGTCTGGCATCCCACCGCCGGGCTGTTCGGGATCACTGCGGGGAACGCTCTCCGCCTGGCGGATCTCATCCGGCCACCGGTGATCGACGACGGCCGGTGGGACAGAGCCGTCCCCGGCATCGCCTTCAACGGGCGGATCGTGGCGCTCGTGCCAGAGCACCCGCCGACGGACGCCGAGATCTGGGGGGACGCGGCGGCGGAGATCGGCGTCGGGCCCCCGTCGCTTTCCTCGCTGCCGCGGTACCCGGGGGAGTGGACGCTCCCTGGTGCAGCCTGGCTGTCAGCGCGATCGCGCGCAATTCCCATGGTCGTCGTTCTGCTGCTGGCCGTCGCTCTGGTTGGATGGTGGAGCGGTTTTGGTCGGGCACCATCGGGTGGTGAGGGCTTCGTGCCATCGACCGGTCTTCCCGGGATCCCGTGGGGCGGGCTTTTGGTTCTGCTCGGGCTGATGGCGCTGGTCATGGTGGCGCTGATCGTGGTGGCAGCGAGCTTGTCAGCGCGAAGCAAGGTGACTCCAACCGGGGGCTCGACGGGGGGCCCTGTCCGTCCTGCCAGAGAGCAGCCGTGGTGGCCCGAGCTCGCCGCGTGGGGGGCGCCGCCGCGGTGGTTGCACCAGTGGCAGCAGTCACTCGCCCAGGCTGTCGAGAGCAGGCACGAGCGTGAGATCCGCCGGCTCCTCCACCTCCTCCAGACCGATCCCGACGCCGGGCTGCGCTTCGCGGTGCCGCTGTTCGGCGAGGCGGGGCGCGGGATCGTGCCGCCGGCGGCAGGCCTCACCGAGCAAGCCGTCGACTTTGGCGCAAGGACCACTGGCCCGGCGGCTTTCTTCGTCGTGAGCTCCCTTCAGCGGGACGCCCTCGCCAGACGCTACCGCGACGCGGCCAACCGGGAGATCGGCCTCGGCCGTCACCGCCGCGCGGCCTACATCTTCGCCCAGCTCCTCGGCGACCCTGCGAAGGCGGCGCGGGTGCTTCTCGACGGGGGCCATTTTCGCGAGGCGGCCGTCCTCTACGAGGAGAAGCTCCGCAGCCCCCGCGAGGCGGCCGAGGCCTACGAATGGGGGGGGCTCCTCTCCGAGGCGATCGCGCTTCACGAACGCCTCGGCGACCACGAGAAGGTGGGGGATCTTGCCACACGGCTCGGTCTGGAGGAGCAGGCCGAAGGGGCCTACCGGCGTGCGGTCGAAGCTCGGCTCCGGGCGGGCGATCCCCTCGGTGCGGCCCGGATCCTCGAGGAGAAGCTCGGCGCCATCGACGAGGCGCTCGACCGGCTCGTCGCGGCCTGGCCCGATTCGCCGCAGGCCGAGGGTTGCGTGACGGAGGCCCTCCGCCGGCTGGGGCGGCTGGGGCGGCACGGCGCGGCGCGCGGGCTGGTCGGCCGGATGACACACGACGGTCATCTCGATGCCGACGCGGTCAGGAAGGTCCTCGACATCCTGCCGTGGTGGGCCCGCCAGTATCCCGACGAGGCGACGAGGCGACTGATCGCCGACGAGACCCGCCGCTTCGCCGCCAACGTGCTTGTGGCGACGAAAGAAGATGGAATCGCGCCGATCATGAAAGCGCTGCGATCGCTCGAGCCGGGGGATCGGCTGCTCGATCGCGATACGAGGCGCTACGGCCGCGAGCGCCAGCAGAAGCCTGCCGCCCGTCGGCAGCAGAATCTCCTCACCCTCCGTGAGATTGTCCGCCTCACCGAGGGAAGGTGGACCACGCTCGCCAGCGCCGGGGCAGCGCTGCTCGTGGCCGGGCGCGTCGAGCGCCAACTGACCGTCGCCCGCTGTCTTCCCGGCCGGGGTGTGCAGTATGTGACGAACAAGGCCTGGTTTGCCGGCGGCTTCGATGACGACGGGCCGGCGCGTCATGCCTGTCTCCTCACCGTCTCGGAACGGTTGGCGAAGGTCGTCGTCCAGATGCCCCTCGGATTCGCGATCCCCGGGCGCGAGACGCTGCCGGCCTTCCATGACCAGGGGCCGCTCGTTGTCGGCAGCCATCCGGCCTTCGCCACCGAAGGGATGTTGCTCTATGTCGCCGGCATGGCGTTCTCCGACGGCTCGACGTTTGACCTGCTCCGCTGCCAGGTCGACCAAGATCGTCGGGCGGACTGGATCCGCGAACGCTACGACGCCCACACCGACACCTTTCTCGGCTCGTGGTCGATGCCCTCCGGAGTCATCCGTGAGGAGCATCTTCCCGCTACGGCGTTTCAAGGGGAGCGGGTGTATGTCGAGAGCGGCGAGAACGTCGTCGTCACCGAGCTCGGCGACATCTGCTGGCGGCTGGCGATGAAGCAAAGCGTGAGCCGGCTGTGCGCCTCGTCACACGATTCTCAGAGCGTCGCGGTGTCGCTCGCCGAGGGAGGGCTCGTCATCCGCGGGGATCTCCGCGAGAAGGCGATCGGGACGGAGTTTGGTGTGGGGCTCGAAGCCCCTCACTGCTGCTTCATCGCGGCCGACATCGTCGTCGCCGCGGCCGAGGGGATTGTGGAGATCTATACTGTCGGCCGGCAAAGTTCGACGTGCCTGGCGACCCACCGCGACGCGACGCTCGACCCGGTGGCGATCGCTCCCTTCGGCTCGGGCACCCCGTCGGCCGGCTTCGCCGTCTTGGGCGCGTGCGGGGGCCTCTTTCTCTTCGACGTCCGATTGCCCCAACCGCTCTTCCAGGCCATCGTCGCGGCCGACGTCCGATCGGTGCCGATCGATCCCACGGCGTTCGATCCCCGATGATTCGGGATCGATGCGGGAATCCTTTTTGGCTTTTGCCGTCTCCGGGGCTCCTGCCAGGGGGCATGCCGGAGCCTCCGGCGGTGGTGATCGGTTTTTGACGTCGGGGCGAGCGACCGCGGTGCCCGGGGGCTGGGGGGGACCTCGGCCGGGGGGTTGATGAGCCCCGTCTCAAAAAAGGCCATCCGTTCCGGGCCGATGAGGGGCCTCGGCCCCGGAGGCCGGGGGGCCTTTCCCACTAGGCACCTTGTCGGCTGGCGTTTTCTTGGTTCAATTAGAATCCCGGGAATCTCGCGGGCTTCCTCCGGCAGCCGCGTGCGGTGCCCCGGGGCCAAGGCCCACCGGGGGGAAGTCCCTGGAGCGGCCCTGCTTCCATCGATGGGTCGATCGGGTGGGGCCCGTTCAGATAGGGCTTTTCCGACAGCGTGAACAAAGGGCTCGCAATGCGTTCGACCGTCCTGGCTGTGGCCGCACTGGCGTTCCTGAGGATCGTCATCGGCATGCACTTCTTCCTCGAGGGGACGAGCCACCTTCGCGATCCGTCGTGGTCGAGCGCCGGCTTCCGCCGGGCCGCCGTTGGGCCGCTGGCCGAGAAATACCGGTCCGATCTGCCGCAGACCGGCAACTGGACAGGCACCCTCCGGGCCGTCGACGGCCGCGACACCGCCGAAGCCGTCGCCGACTGGAAGCAGAGCGTCGTTGATGGATGGCAGGGATTGCTCGCCCGCCGCGAAAAGCTCGTGCCCCTCGCCGCCGATCAAAAGGGCGCCACGAAGGCCGCCCTCGATGCTGCCGCGGCGGCCCTCGACGATGTGATCGGCTCCTGGGGGGAGGATCTCGTCGATTACCGGCTCCAGGTAGCACGCCTCGCCACCACCGAAAGCTCCCCCGCCAGCAAGGCAATTCCCTACGCCCGCGACCGGGTGGCGAAGAAGCGGAAAGAATTGCTTTCCAAGGAAGCCGGCTGGATGCAGCAGGCTAGCGCCATTGGCGACAAGCTCGAAGGGGAATGGAACGGCCTGCTGTCGGCCGAACAGATCGCCAAGGTGTCTGCGGCCGACGAGCCGAGCCCCCTCTGGAAAGCCGATCGCTTCGTGAGCTGGTCGCTGGTTACCATCGGGGCCTGCCTTGTGGTCGGATTCCTCGTGAAGGTCAACGCCATGGGGGCCGTCTTCTTCCTCGCGAGCGTCGTCGCCTCGCAGCCATTCTGGGTGGCCGGGGCCCAGTCGACCTACGATCAGTGGGTTGAAATCGCGGCTCTCCTCGTCATGGCCTGCCTGCCGATCGGTGGCTGGAGCGGGCTCGATTACTTCCTCAAATCGTGCTGTGCCTCGTGGTGCGGCCCAAAACCACTCAAGGTGCGCGGATGAACCTGACGGAAGGCCAGAAGCAGATCGGCAAAGAGAACTTCAGCGACGTTGTCGAGATGACGCGCCGCGACTTCCTCGGCGGCACCGTCGCCGCGGGGCTCGCGTCGGGAGCCGGCCTCGGGTCGCTCTACTTCGGCTACGGCCGCAGTGTCGGCAACCCGCTGCGGGTTGGAGTTCTCGGCACCGGCGACGAGGGGAGCGTGCTGTTGGGCGCCCACACCCCCGACTACCTCCAGGTGGTCGCGATCGCCGACATCCGCCCCTACAACGTCTTCCGCGCCTTCCACGGTGACGTTTCGAGCCCGAGCGCCAACACCGCCCGGCCGGGGCTGATGGCGAAATACAAGTGGAAGACCGAGGACGAGGCGAAGCGGAACGTCAAGGTTTACGGGGCCTATCAGGATCTCCTCGCCGATCCCGACATCGAGGCGGTCGTCATCGCGCTGCCCCTCCACCTTCATTCCGTCGCCGCCATCCAGGCGATGCGGGCCGGGAAGCATGTGCTGACAGAGAAGCTGATGGGGCACTCGATCCACGAGTGCAAGGAGATGGGGCGCGTGTCGCGCGACACCGGCAAGATCCTCGCCACCGGCCATCAGCGCCACTACAGCATCCTCTATGACAACGCCGTCCACACGATCGGCAAGGCGAAGCTCCTCGGCGATCTCCACTCGATCCGGGCCCAGTGGCACCGCGGCAATCTTCCCGGCAAGGATTCCTGGAAGCCGCCGATGCCGGGCGACGACGGGTCGCTGAAAAAGCTCGCCGGCTGGAAGAAGGATCTCGACAACGCCAAGCCGGCCGACATCGATTCGCTCCAGAAGCGGATCGCCCAGATGGAGGCCCAGATTCTCGACAAGGATGTCGACGCGGAGAAGTTTGGCTATACGCCGATGACCCTCGGCGACGGCTCGACGCGGACGCCGCTGGAGGAATTGATCCGCTGGCGGCTCTGGAACCGCACCGGCGGCGGCCTGATGGCCGAGCTCGGCAGCCATCAGCTCGACGCGGCGGGGATCTTCGTCTCGGCGATGCGCGGCGACGGGCAGAAGGTGAAGCCGCTGACCGTCACGGCCGTCGGTAATCGGAGCATCTTCCCGGCCGACCGTGAAATCGACGATCATGTCTACTGCATGTACGAGTATCCGGCCCCGGGCTACGAGGAGGACAAGAACAAGAAGGTGGTCGTCACCTACTCCTCGATCAACGGCAACGGCTTCGGCGACTACGGCGAAGTGGTGATGGGGACGAAGGGGACCCTCGTGCTGGAACGGGAGCAGGAGGTGATGCTCTACAAGGACAGCGCCAAGGACACCCGCGTCACCGTCGCCAAGGCGAAGGACGGGGCCCCGACGCTCGACACCACCGAGAGCGGTGGCGGCGGCGGCAAAGCGGCGGCCGCCGGCCCCGGCGGCGATGGGGCTCCCCCGTCGCGGGGCTACACCGAAGAGCTCGAGCATTGGGCCTGGTGCATCCGCAATCCGGCCCCGGAAAACCAGCCCCGCTGCAAGCCGGAGGTGGCGATCGCCGATGCCGTCATCGCCCTGGTGAGCAACATCGCCTTGGGCGATCCCGCCAAGGTGCGGATCGATTTCAAGCCGGAGTGGTTTGACATCGGCAGCGACGAGACCCCAGAGGGGGTGGTGCCAGACGTCAATCGCGACAAGTACAAGATCTGAGGATCGCCCCGGCTTGGCCTCGGCGTGCCGCCGGCGCTCCAGCTCCTCGGCTTGAGCTCCTCTGCTTGAACTCATCTAGGAATGGGCGACCAAAGACTGACCGCGGCCGTCACTCAAGCGAGGCGTGGCGGATGAGAAACTCGACAACCGGCGTAGGATCGTCGAGGCCGTGGGGATGGTGGCCGATGCCGGGCTTGTGGATCAGCTCGACAGTGCCGCCGAGGGCCCGGTAGCGCTCCGCAACGACCAGGCCGTTCTCCTCCGGCGGGACGACATCATCGGCGTCGCCGACGACATGGATCAGGGCCACGCCGGCTGCTGCGAGGGGCGCGAGCGTGTCGACCGGGTTCCCTGTCCAGGCGAGTGCCGTCGCATCGTCGGCAAAGCCGTAGAGCTTCTTCACCTCGGCCCAGTCGCCGGCGCTCCCCTTTCCCTTCCTGCCGGCGGCAACCCCGCCGGGCCAGCTGCGGATGTCACACACGCCGGCGTCGCCGTAGATCACGCTCACCTTGTCGGGATGGTCGGTGGCGAAGCGGTGGGCATAGAGGCTGCCGCGGGAGATGCCGATCAGGGCCGGCCGGGGGCTGAGCCGGCGGCGGACGAGCTCGTTGTGGAAGCGGGCAAGCTTCGCGACGGCGGCCGGGCTGCCGAAGGTATTGCCGACGTCGAGGAAGGCATGGTGAAAGCCGCGGGCGACAAGCGCCGGCGCAGCGCAGCGCTCAGTGAAGGCATCCGGGAACATCAGGCACCAGCTCCAGGGATTCCCGGGCAGCGGAGTCGCGGGGACGACGACCCAGGCTTCGGCCCCCTCAAACTGGAAACGCCGGCGGGCGTGGCCGTGCCACTGGTCGACCGTGGACCCGGGGAAGTCGAGGTCGACGCTGCCGGCCGCGGTGGCCGTCGTCGGGGCGAGCGCGACGAGGGCAAGAACGGCAAGGAGAAACGGGCGGCGGTGCATGGGGGATTCCGTGGGTCTTTGTGGAAGGGCGAGCCCTTGTCAGCCGATGTCGAAGAGGCGCGGGAGCGGGGCATCGGCGGGGAGGGCAAGGATCGTTCGCAACTCGGCGAGCTCGTCGTCGTCGAGCGACACGAACACGACCGGATCCTGGACGAGGTCGGGGTTTACGAGCCGGTGGCCAGTGACTTTTCCCTCCGCGACGATCGGGGCCCGGCCGTATCCATACATCATCCAGTCGACCGGGCCGAAGAAGTCGGCCAGCGTGATCGCGGGAGGGAGCGGGCGGCGGACGAAGTAGAGCTCGACGCACGTCTTCCAGAAGTGGGGGACGAACTTCTCGCCGACGTCGGCGATCCCGTAGCGATCGCGGTTGGTGCCGGCGAGGCACGTTGGCAGGGCGACAAGCGGGCCCCCGCGCCGCAGGCTCCCGCGCTCGAGCGCCGCGCCGAGATTTTCGAGGAAGTCGGCGCTGAAGCAGTCGTCGCAGACGATCGTCAGGTGGGAGAGATCGATGCCGGCGGAGGGCGTCGAGTTGTTCCCCTGCGTGGCATCCCCCTGCTTGGCGCCGCCGAGGATCGCGGCGGCGAGCTGCTCACACGGGATCGAATAGCTCTGGATCTCCTCTGGAAGGCCGTGGCCGAGGACGACGACGGTGGTGGGCTTGCGGTCGCTGGCTGCCTTCTGGACCGCGGCGAGGAAGCCCGCGGCGGTGGCCTGCTTCGTGTCGGGGCCGGTGGGGCCCCCCTGCCCCTGCTTCCAGACCGTCGCCTCGGCGTCGTAGGCCCCGGCGATCGTCGTGATCTCCTTCGGGTCGAGGCCGCGGTCGGGATCGAGAAGGCCGATCACTCTTTGCCCTTCACCAACGACAACGTCCGCGGCATGTTTGTCGCGCATCCTGAGGATGAAATCGGCAAGGCGGGCGAGCGTCTCGATCCGGTCGGCGGCCTCGAGGGGCGAGAGCGCCGCGGCGTGGCGCGTGGCGAGGAGCCAGAGCGACGGCTCGATCTGCCGGTATTCGCGATCGGTCGCTTCCAGCCGGTCGCGGATCAGCGGTGAATCGTTGCGGGCAAACGTGGCGAAGGCAGCGGCGGCCGCCTGTGGGTCAAGCTTCGTCGCGGGCTTCGCATCCGGCTCCGCATCAGGCTGTGCGGCCGCCAGGGACACGTGCTCGATGCCGATCGCGAAGAGGACGATCAAGACTTGGATCAAAGCGTGGATCAAGGCCAGCGGCCCTCCGGTGGGAATGGGCCAATTGTGGCACAGCTTGGCGCGGGTTTGCCAACGGCAAAATCGCCAGCGGCGAACATCATCCCATCGATGGATGGCAGCGGCGCAGCCGGCGGCGTTCGAGGAAGCCGAGCGCTCCAGTAAGCAGGGCGATGACGTGCGTCAGACCTTTGGTGTCGATTTCAGGAACCGGCGCGACGATGTACTGGCCGGCGAGGCGAATGCCGACCCTGGCCGTCCCGTCACCGGACCCAACGTATTGCCCCTCGACCCGTTGGCTGGAAGACAACAGCCCGCTGGAATTGTTGTTCCACGATCCACCCCGAAAACCCTTGATATTGCCACCGGAGAGATCGTTCCACTGCGCGACATTGCCCGATTGATCGAATGTGCCGTAGTAGCTTGCGCTCCCGGAGAAGGCGCCGACATCGGACAGATAGTTCTGGCTTGCCGAAAAGGTCGGCGATTGGGTCACGCTATAGCCAGACCCTGTGGCGTAGTTTGCCTGATTGGCGGTGCCGCCGACCTGATTCCCCGGGGCCGAGTTGCTCTGCGTGGCAAAAATCCAGTAGCCCGGTGATCCGACGCCCCCCTTGATCGGCGAGTAGTAGGCCGCCTTGTACCACTCGTTCTCGGTCGGGACGAAGAAAGTCGGTGCGGCGCCGGTATTCGGATTGGTGCTGTTCTTGACGTATGACCCGCGAGTCAGGTCATAGGCTCCGTTTTCGGTCGTCGTGTTGCTCTGTGCGCCGGTCGGCTGGCCGTTCGACATCCAGTTGGCAAAGCGTGCCGTGTCGAGCCAATGGACATACGTGATCGGGCGGTTGGCACTGCTCCCGCCGTTGGTGATCACGCTGTAGCTGAACGACCCGGACGAGCCAGACCGTGAAATCCCGGCGACGTTGAGGTCGGTCGCCATCGACGCGTTGTAGAGGGCGTAGGTATCGGTCGCCGCCACGGCGTTGAGAAATGCCGTGTACTGCCCGATCGTGACGTCGTACTTGCCAATCGAGTAGAGGTCATTGACGGCGCCGTAGCCGGTCGTGTCGTTGGCGTTCCCCGGATTGCCGACGTTCACCATGTCGTAGGTGATGCCAGCCAAGGCCGGCGTGGTCGCCAACCAAGCTGCGGCCGCTTGAGGAACCACGGTCCACACAACAGCCCACAAGAGCCGGCGACAGATGTACATGAGCTCCCCGCTCGGTCTGGTCACGACAACGACATGCGTCCCAAGAGGGTGGAAGTCCCCCCCAACTTTCTTAGGCAAATCGTTCTTGGGAGTCAATCTCCGGCACGCTTGCCGCCCCCTTTCCATCGCAAACCAGGGAAAGAGCCGCTCGGCCGAGCCCCGGTTGATCGCCGCATGACCGGCGGCGTCGAGGCCGGGAAAGGCGTCGAGCATCCCGGCAAACAGGCCGACGCCCGAGGCACTGGCAAGAACGTCAAACGGGCTTTGCATGGAATCCGAAGGCCACAAGAGCGGCACGCAGCCTCGGGTCTGCCCTCGCGCATGGCGGTCCCCTTCCGGGGATGTGCGGCCTGTCTGCCGTGCGTCGACGCTGACCGACCTGAAAAAACTTTCCCGAATGGAGCGTTGACGGTCGGGCTGCCGATGGGTACTGTACGGACGTTCTGTCGCGTGGGGCGGTGGCACGCCCAACAGCCCGACGGCACGAGCCCGATCGACGCGTTGACGACCGGCATGCATCGTGGAAAATGAGCGAGTGGATCGTCATTCCGGGGGAGCGGAGGAGAGCACCGTGGCCAGCATTTCCGCGTTCGACGCCAAGACTCGCTTCGGTGCCTTGCTCAAACGCGTGGCACGCGGGGAAGAAATTGTCATCACCCGCCACGACAAGCCGGTGGCCAGGATCGTGCCGGAGGGGATGGCCGGTGGTGCTGAGGGGAGGCGGGCTGTGGCGGCGCTGCTCGACCTGCAGAAGGTCATCGGTCGGCGATCGAAGGGGGCAATGCTCTCGGATGCCGACGTCCGGTCGGCGATCGAAGATGGACGACGCTGAATCGATAACCTCAGACAGGTTTGTCGTCGATGCCTCGGTGGCCATCGCCTGGGTTCATCCCGGACAGGCCACGGTCGCCACGCAGACGCTGCTTTCCTCGCTCGCCGAGGGCGCGGTGTTCGAGGTGCCTTCGATCTGGCCGCTCGAGGTGGCCAATGCCCTGATCTCGCTGAAACGGCGGGGTCGGCTCACGGAACGGGAGCGCCGATTGGCTTCGGAATGGCTCCGCTTGCTGCCGCATGCGATCGATTCCGAAGCGAGCGTGATCGCGTTTGATGTGCTTTCGGATCTTGCCGCCAAGCACGGGCTGTCGGTCTATGACGCGGCCTATCTAGAACTGGCCGGTCGCCGTGGACTTGCGCTGGTGAGCAAGGATGGCGCGCTCCTTGCGGCTGCCCGCAAGGCCCGCGTGGCCGTCTGGGCGGCGTCGTGAATCGTGGCAGGACCGGGGCGAGCCACCTCATCCACGATCTTTGAGATCAGCGGTGACGCTCTTGGGGCACGCTGACATCGAGCTGCCCGGTGGACAGGCTGCATCGGCTCGACCATGCGCCGCGCTAACTTTTCCCGAATGGAGCGTTGACGGTCGGCCTGCCGATGGGTACTGTACGCACGTTCATATTTCGCGGGAGGCGGGACCAGTGGCCGACGACACGACAACCTCCGAGACGACCGCCGGCACAACCTCCGGCAGCCTGGCTGATCTCGTGGCCCGGGGCGTTGTGAGCCGGGCCGGAGGGGGGGCTGGAGGCCAATTCGGCAGCCAACGTGCCAGCCAGTTCGGCCCAAGCGTCTGGACCTGCCTCGAACCTGCCGACGCCACGGCAAGCGCGCCGCGGGCGATCTTCCCGAGCGGCTTCCGGGGGATCGATCGGCTCCTGCCGGCCGGCGGGATCGGCAGCGGCAGCCTGATCGAATGGATCGGTGGGCCGGCGTCGGGAGCGGCGACGCTCGCCTTCGCGGTCGCCGGGAGGCTGCGCGTGGCCCGGTCCGAAGGGGCTGCTGGGCCGATCCTCGTGATCGATCGCCAGGGGCGGTTTCATCCGCCGGCGGTGATGCCGTGGCTCGAAGGGGCGCCGGCGGGGAAGCCGAAAGCCGGCGGGGCCGCCGTTGGGGCGATCGTCGTCGTTCGGCCGTCGCGCGACGAGGACGAAATCTGGGCGATCGATCAGGCGCTGCGCTGCCCCGGCGTGACGGCCGTGCTCGCCTG
>CAMBFA010000062.1 GCA_945865325.1 Candidatus Kuenenia stuttgartensis | reverse complement strand
CAACGTCAGCCAGCCGAACGCCGGCGGGATGTTCGTCCTTCTCGAGCCGTTTGCCCGGCGGGCGGTCGATCCACAACGCTCGGCAGTCTCGATCCTCCACGCCCTGCGGCAAAGCTTCGCGGAGATCCGCGCGGCGCAGGTGGTCGCCTTCGGAGCCCCGCCGATCGACGGCCTGGGCAATTCCGGCGGCTTCAAGCTCCAGGTTCTCGACCGCGCTTCGGCCGGCCCGCGGCGGCTGGAGGCAGCGGCATTATCGCTAGTCGATGCGGCCGCCGCGCAGCCGGGGCTGACGGGGCTGTTCTCCGGTTTCCGGGCCGACGAGCCGAAGTTCTTCGTCGACATCGATCGGGAGAAGGTCAAGGCGCAGGGGATCGACTTGGCGGAGGTCAATGCGGCGCTGCAGATCTATCTCGGCAGTGCCTACGTCAACGACTGGACCGCCTTTGGCCGCAACTGGCCGGTGCTCGTTCAGGCCGACCGCGACTACCGCATGCGGCGCGAGGACATCGGCCGGCTCCAGGTCCGAAACTCCGCCGGCGAGATGGTGCCGCTCTCGACGCTCGTCACCGTCACCGACACAAGCGGCCCGGCGGTCGTCAACCACTTCAACCTCCTCCCCTCGGCCGACATCACCGGCTCGACGTTGCCGGGGATGAGCTCCGGCGACGCCATCGCCCTCATGGAAGCGCTCGCCTCGCCGCCGCCGGAGGGGCAGGGGATCCTCCCTCCGGGGATGGAGTTTGCCTGGACGGAGCTGTCGCTCCAGCAGATCCTCGCCGGCAACACGGCGGGCATCGTGTTCGCCCTCGGGACGGTGTTCGTGTTCCTCGTCCTCGCGGCCCAGTACGAGAGCTGGTCGTTGCCGCTGGCGATCATCCTCATCGTGCCGATGTGCCTCCTGGCGGCGATCGCGGGGGTGTGGATCGCCGGCCTCGACAACTCGATCTTCACGCAGATCGGGCTGGTGGTCCTCGTGGGATTGGCGGCGAAGAACGCGATCCTGATCGTTGAGTTCGCCAAGCAGCAGCAAGATGCCGGCCTGCCGCTTGCCGAGGCGGTGGTGACGGCGGCCCGAATGCGGCTGCGGCCGATCCTGATGACATCCCTGGCCTTCATCCTCGGCGTCGTCCCCCTCGTCCTCGGCCGTGGCGCCGGGGCCGAGATGCGCGTGGCGCTGGGGACGGCGGTGTTCTCCGGGATGCTCGGGGTGACCGCCTTCGGGATCTTCTTCACGCCGGTCTTCTATTCGCTCATCATGGGGTGGGGGAGGGAGCGGAATCTTGACCACCCCGGCGCCCAGCCCTTACCCTCGACGCGTCCCTAAACCCTGCTGCTTGCTCGCCCCGTCCATCCGTTCCCACCGTCCGGAGCCCGACTCATGCTGCGTCCTCTCCCCCGTCTTCCCTTCGCCGCGCTCCTCGCGCTCGCCGTCGGCGGCACGCTCGTCACCGGCCCTGCCCGGGGTGAAGACTGGCCGACGTTCCGGGGCGCTTCCCGCACCGCCGTGGCCCCCGACACGAACCTCCTCGAATCCTGGCCGGAAGGGGGCCCGAAGCTCCTCTGGAAGGCGGTCGGCGCCGGCCGCGGCTACGCCACCCCGGCGATCGCAGGCAAGCGGATCTACACCCTCGGCGACGGCCTCTCCACCGCCGGTGACGACAAGGACGAATACCTCACCTGCTACGACCGGGAATCGGGGAAGCAGCTCTGGAAGACGAAGACCGGCCAGCCCTGGAATGAGGGGCCGGAGTCGTGGCAGAGCTCCCGCAGCACGCCGACGGTCGACGGCGATCTCGTCTACGTGATCACGCCGCAGGGGGTGCTCATCGGCTGCCAGACCTCCGACGGCGCCGAAAAGCTCCGCATCGACCTCAAGGCCACCTTCGGCGGCAAGAAGGGGGATGGCTGGGGCTACAGCGAGTCGCCGCTGGTCGACGGCGATCGACTCATCGTCACCCCGGGTGGCGACGACGCGATGATGGTCGCGCTCGACAAAAAGACGGGCAAGGAGATCTGGAAGTGCCCGATGAAGGATTGCCGCGGCGCCGGCCACTCCTCGATCGTGATCTCGAAGGTGGGCAACCGGAAGGTCTATGTGCAGACCACCGCTAGCGGCGCCGTCGGTATCGACGCCGCCAGCGGCAAGCTTCTCTGGAGCTATCCGATCGACCAGACGACTGCCGTCATTCCCACCCCGATCATCCGCGGCGACCTCGTCTTCTTCTCGGCCGGCTATCGCCGCGGCGGCGCGCTGCTCAAGCAGGTGGCGACGGCCGACGGGGTCAAGATGGAGGAGATCTATGGCCTCAAGCAGGAGCTTGCCAACAAGCATGGCGGCGTGGTCCTTATCGGCGACCACATCTACGGCGATTCCGACGACCAGGGGATTCCGTTTTGTGCCGAGCTGATGACCGGCAAGATCGTCTGGAAGGAACGTGCCACCGGCAAGGGCTCGATCGCCGTGGTCGCCGCTGACGGCCATGTCTATCTCCGCTTCCAGGACGGCATCCTGGCGCTGGTGAAGGCCGATCCGGCGGGCTTCAAGGAAGTCAGCACGTTCAAGATCCCCGACAGCGACGCCCGGCCGAGCTGGGCGCATCCGGTGATCCTCGATGGGAAGCTCTACCTCCGCGAGCAGGACGCGATCCTCTGCTACGACATCACGGCGAAGTGATCCCGCGGATCACCGCCGCTACGAAGCACGACCCCCGGGGCGCGAACGCCCCGGGGGTTTTTTTGTGCGCGATATCAGACCCAAAATCACCACCGACTCATCCTGCCGGTGCACGGTCGCGGCGGCCGGAAAGAAGCGGGGATCGGCGAACGCTCGAGGAGTGACGAGGTTCTTCCGAGGAACGACGAGACTTTTGCCGGCCCCGCCGACGGATCGCACGAAGGCATGACACCAGCGAGGCCAGCCCTTCCCACTCCGCAGCGTGGCAACGAAAAAAACCGGCCGTCCGCGCGGGGCGGACGGCCGGTTCGTTTGAGCCACGGATCAGACTCGGCCAGGATCAACCCTCGGCGTCGTCGACACACTTGTAGAGGAGGCCGCCGACGATGCCGCCGAGGATCGGCGCCACCCAGAAGAGCCACAACTGCTGGGCCGCCCAGCCGCCGACGAAGAAGGCGGTGGCGAGGCTGCGGGCCGGGTTCACCGAGGTGTTCGTCACCTGGATGCTGATCAGGTGGATGAGCGTCAGGCAGAGGCCGATGGCAATCGGGGCGATCATCGTCCCTGACTGCTTGTCGGTGGCCCCGTGAATCACGAACAGGAAGAAGGCCGTGAGCACGAACTCGGCAATGAAGCAGGCGGCGAGGGAGTACTGCCCGGGGGAGTGCTCACCGTAGCCGTTGGAGGCGAAGCCGCCATCCATCGAGAAGCCCGGGGCGCCGCGGGCGATCATGTAGAGCACGCCGGCGCCGGCAAGGCCACCGAGGCACTGCGCCACGACATAGCCGAGGACATCCTTGGCGGGGAAGCGGCCGCTGGCAGCGAGGCCGGCGGTGACGGCCGGGTTCAGATGGCAGCCCGAGATGTGGCCGATGGCCACGGCCATCGAGAGGACGGTGAGCCCGAAGGCGAGCGAAACGCCGACGTAGCCGATGCCCACATCGGGCAGGCCGGCGGCGATCACGGCACTGCCGCAGCCCCCCAGCACCAACCAGAATGTCCCGATCGCCTCGGCGAGCAACTTGCGCATACGAATGCAACTCCAGAAGGAAGAAATCGACAGGAAGAACAGGGGATCCACCCGAAGGAAATCCGGGGGAGTGAGGGAACACGGTATCGGGGGGGGGCAGAGAGGGTCAACCTGAAACCAGCCAGGGGGATACCCGGAGGGGCGTGTCGGCCGGCCCGCTACCACCAGCCGATGAGGATCCCGACCCGGTTGCCGATCAGGAGCGTGCCGACGACCACCGCCGTGATCACCGTCACCATCACCCCGGCGCTGGCGATGTCGAGGGCATCGCGGACAAACGGATCGAAGTCCTTCGTCACCGCCTTGGCGAGCATCTCGATCGAGGTGTTGATGACTTCGGCGGCGAGGACGGCGCCGATGGCCCCGGCCAGGACACACCACTCGATGAGCGACACCCGGAGCACGGCCGCCAGGGCGAGGGTGCCCAGGGCCGCCGGGATATGGACGGCGAAGCTCGACTGACCCGGGACGGCCCGGGCGATGCCCCGGAAGGCGTCGCCGAACTTATCGATGAAGGTCCGCGGTCTGGCCACGGGTCAGCCGACCTTCACGTATGGGTCGCCCTTCTTCCAGTTGCAGGGGCAGAGCTCGTCGCTCTGCAGGGCGTCGAGGACGCGGATCACCTCGGCGACATTGCGCCCCACGCGCCCCTGGTTGACGTCGACCCACTGAATGACGCCGTTGGGATCTACGATGAACGTGGCCCGCAAGCAGTAGCCCTCGGTCTTCTCGAGGATGCCGAGGGCCGGGGCGAGGAGCTGGGCGGCGACGAGCGGGTAGCCGAGGTCGTGGAGATCGGGATGGGACTTCCGCCAGGCGAGATGCGACCACTCGTTGTCGGTGCTGCCGCCGACAACGGCGCAGTCGCGGTCGGCGAAGGCCTTGAGCTGCTTGTTGAACTCCGCCAGTTCCGTCGGGCAGACGAAGGTGAAGTCCTTGGGATAGAAGAAGTAGACCACCCACTTGCCGGCGTAATCGGTGTTCTTCACCAGCTTCAGGTCGTCCTTGCCGGTGCCGACACAGGCCTGGGCGGTGAACTGCGGGAAGTGGTCGCCGACGGTCAGCATGGGGGGGCTCCTGGGTGCGTTTGAATGGACAAGGGTGTTCCCTCGAAGTCTAGAAGACCAAGAGTTTACGGGGGGCGAGCGGACGGTTCAAACGCCCCGCGGACTCTCCTCCCGCCGGGCATGCCATACTTGCTCGAGCCTCCCCCCCGGCCGGCGACGAATCCATGTCCGAACCGCCAGATGCTCGTTCCTGCCAGATCCACGTCGACCCGCTCTCCGGGCGGAGTGTGTTCGTGGCTCCGGCGCGGGCGCAGTGCCCCCGGGAAGAGGCCCTCGACGAGTGTCCGTTTTGTGCCGGCAACGAGCACCTGACTCCCGACGAGGTTCTCCGCAGCCCGGCCGACCGCACGCTCCCCTGGGGGGCGCGGCTGATTCCGAACCGGTATCCGATCGTCGTCGATCGCCGTTCTTCGCCCACGCCCGCCGCACCCGCCGCCACGGCGGCCGGCCATCGCCCCGCCCACGGGGTTCACGATGTGATCGTCGAGTCGCCGCGGCACGATCGCTCGATCCTCGCGGTCGAAACCCCGCACTGGCGGGCCTCATGGGAGCTCGCCCGGCAACGGCTCGCGCAGCTGGCCCTGCGGGACGATCTCGTCTGGGGGGGGGTGTTCAAAAATTCCGGTCGCGCTGCCGGGGCTTCCCTCGACCATGTCCACAGCCAGTTGGTGGCCCTCGACTTCGTGCCGCCGCCGATCGTGGCGCAGCTCGCGGCCGGCGGCGGGGATCGGGATCCGTTCAGCCGGATCATCGCCGCGGCGGAGCGGGAGCAGCGCGTTGTCGCCACCTCGACCGACCTCATGGCCCTTGTTCCCCCGGCGCCGCGACAGCCGCTGGAGACCTGGCTCGTCCCGCGGCAGCCCGGGCCCTGGTTCCATGACGCCGGGCCGTCGGTCGTCGCGGGCCTGGCCGATCTTGTCCGCGAGATCGTGGCCCGAATCGAGCGGGCGGCCCCCGCAGCGGAGTTCAACTGGTGGCTCCATCAGGCCCCCTTCCGGACCTCTTCCGGGCCGGAGCCTGGAGCAGGAAGGCGCCCTCGGGAGGGGTGCGTGCCGCCGGGCTGGCGGTGGCACCTCGAGATCCTGCCGCGGATCTCTCCCCTGGCCGGCTTCGAGTTGGGGATCGGATGCCACATCGTGACGCTGTCGCCGGAGGCGTCGGCGCGGCGCTTGCGGGCGATTTGACCGCTGGCAAACGCCCCCCGCAGACACTTTTCCAGCGGGGTCGGTTTGCAAGCCCGGGGGGCGGTCGTCGACAATCAAGCGCTCCCGCCTTCTACCCCGCTCTCCCGCTTCCCGATCAACCGTTGACGGGGAAGCCCCGCCCCGCTGACCGCCGCGCTGGAAAAAAGACGGCGCCGCCCGAGTGATCCGGGCACGCCCGAAGAAGCGTTTCCACCAGGCGCCAGTGCCGTCCGGCACCGGTTTGGCCCCCTCCGCCGTCGAGGCCCCGCATGCCCCCCGCCGTCCGGTTTGTCTTCGTGATCCACGACCATCAGCCGATCGGCAACTTCGACGGCGTCTTCGAACAAGCCTGGAAGGATGCCTACCAGCCGCTCCTCGAACTCCTCGAGCGCCACCCCGGTATCCGCGTCGCCATCCACACCAGCGGCGCGCTCGCCGAGTGGCTCGACGACCACCACCCGGAGTATCTCGACCGGCTGGCGCGGCTGGCCGACGAACGCCAGATCGAGATTGTCGGCGGGGCGTTCTACGAGCCGGTCCTGGCGATGCTCCCGCCACGCGACCGGGTCAGCCAGATCCGCCGCTACACCGCCTGGCTCGAGCGCCGCCTCCAGACGCGCGTCAGCGGCATGTGGCTGGCGGAACGGGTGTGGGATCCGGGCATGGCCGCTGATCTCGCCCGCGCCGGAATCGAGTGGACGATCCTCGACGACACCCACTTCAAGGCCGCCGGTCTTGCCGAGGATCAGCTCGACCGCCACTGGCTCACCGAGGGGGACGGGGCGACGCTCGCGGTCTTCCCGGTGAGCGAGCGGCTCCGGTATGTCATCCCCTTCGGGACCCCTGAAGAGGCGATCGATCATCTCCGCAGCCTCGCCGCCCGGCGCCACGGAGCGCTTGCGGTGTTCGGCGACGACGGGGAGAAGTTCGGCGTCTGGCCCGACACCCATCGGACCTGCTTCGAGGAGGGATGGCTCGAGCGGCTGTTCACGCTCCTCGAGGCGAGCGCCGACTGGGTGGAGATGTGCCTCCCGTCGGAGGTCGTCCGGCAGGCGCCGCCAGCCGGGACGGTGTGGCTGCCCGAATGCAGCTATCGCGAGATGACCGAGTGGGTTCTGCCGCCGGAGGCGCAAGCGGCCTGTGTCCGGGCCCGCGTCGGGGCGGCGGCCGATCCGCGCCTGGCGGCCGTGGCGCCGTTCATCCGCGGGGGGAGCTGGCGCAACTTCCGCCTCCGCTACCCCGAAGCCAACGAGATGTACGCCCGGGCGATGGCGGTGAGTGAGCGGCTCGAGGGGATGCGCGGCGCGGGGGATGCCGATCCCGAATGGCTCGAGCGGGCGACAACGGCGCTCCACCGCGGCCAGTGCAACTGTGCCTACTGGCACGGGGCGTTCGGCGGCATCTATCTCCCCCATCTCCGCAATGCCGTCTACAGCCAGCTCATCGAGGCCGATACGCTCCTTGACCGGGCCGGTGGCGGCGGGAAGGGAACGGGGATCGAGGCGGTCGTGCGCGACTGGGATTTTGACGGCCGCACCGAGATCCGCGTCTCCAGCGGCCCGTTCGATATCTGGCTGGCACCGGCGCGCGGGGGGATCGTCTACGAGCTCGATCTCCGCGCCCAGCGCCACAACCTCCTCGCCACACTCGACCGTCGCCCCGAGGCCTACCATGCCGAGGTCCTCGCCGGTCCCGGTGCGGCGCGGAGCATCATCGATGCCTCGCAGCCGGCGAAGTTCAAGGAGGAGGGGCTCGAGCGCTTCGTCCGACATGATGCCTCGCGGCGAAAGATGCTCGTCGATCACTTCTGGGATGTCGACGTCGATCCGGCGGCCGTCGCCGACGGGACCGCGATGGAGCGGGGCGATTTCGCCACCGGCGCCTACGAGGCGGCGGTGCGGCAGCGCGACAATCGGGTCGAGGTGGCGCTGGCCCGGGCCGGGAACGCCTGGGGGATCCCGTTCACGCTCGGCAAGACGGTGGCCCTCGCGGCCGGCGGGCGGACGATCGACATCGCCTACCGGATCGAGGGGCTCCCCCCCGGCTTCCGCCAGCACCTCGCGGTGGAGTTCAATTTCGCCGGGATGCCGGCCGACGCGCCGGGGCGAGCCTTCCGCGATGGAATGGGCCGGCCCCTCGGCCACCTCGGCACGCGCCTCGATCTCGCCGGCGCGACGACGATCGGGCTGGTCGACGACTGGGTCGACATCAACGCCCGGCTGACGGTGTCTGGAACGCTCCCGGAGGGGATCTGGACGTTTCCGATCCGCACCGTGAGCCAGTCGGAGGGGGGCTTCGAGTCGGTCCACCAATCGGTCGTCGTCATGCCCCACTGGATCGTGGAAGGGAATGGCGCGGGGGTGTGGGAGACGACGCTCTCGCTTTCCATCGATCGCTTCGCCGCGTCGGGGTGAGCGCGTCGGAGCAAGTACGGCGGCGCGCCGGATCAGCCCCGCGCGAGCCTGAGCCAGTCGAGCGGCGGTTCGGTGACGGTGGCGGCGTGGGGGAGCACGGCGACCGCGATCCGGGGAAGATGGCGGGCGATCTCGTCGGCCCCGTCGCGGGCGATCCGGCGCGGAGCGGTGGGGATGTCTTGGTCGGAGAGGCCGTCGGCATCGATCTGGGAGAGGACCACCGCGGCGATCTCGAGCCCGCGGGCCGCGGCCGCGTAGCAGGTCGCCAGCACCCGGCCGACACAGCCGAGCCGCCCGCTGTCGACGACGATCAGCGGCAGGCCGAGGTCGGCGGCCAGATCGGCATTCAGCAGTCGCTCGGAGAGGGGCGAGAACAGCCCACCGGCCCCTTCAACGATCACGACCTCGCTCGTCGCGCACCACGCCAGGACGCCTTCCCGGAGGAGCGTCTCGTCGACCATCCGCCCCTCGGCCCGGGCGGCGTGGTGCGGGGCGAGCGGGAGAGCGAAGGACTGTGGGCCCACGGCCGACAGCGTCCGTGGCCGCCCCGCCGCCTCCCAGAGGGTTTGGGCATCACTGCGGCCCCCGGGGAGAAGACCGCTGGCGACCGGCTTGGAGACCCCGACCCGGATTCCCTCCGCGACGAGCGTCTGCAAGATCACAGCGGCCACGAACGTTTTGCCGGCATCGGTGTCGGTGCCGGTGACGAAAAGGCCTGGAAAGCGCATCGAAGTAGGGGCTTGCACGCCGATTCCCCGGGGATTCCCCTCGATTGGTTTGCCTTCGAATGACGATCGTTCTACACTAGAGTAGTGTTTGAGACTCGGTCTCAATAAGTGAGGGGTCGCTGACGTGAGCCGATGTCGACCTGGCTGCCGCCGGTCGAGGGGAGGTGATCGTGACGAGTCTGAAAGAAGTGGCGATCGGTTCGACCGCGAAGGTCGAGTTGATCACCGGATCCGACCCGACGTCTGAACGCCTCCTCGAGATGGGGATCACACCCGGTGTCCTCGTGACGGTGATCGGGGCGGCGCCACTCGGCTGCCCGCTCGAATTGGAAGTCCGGGGCTACCGGCTTTCGATCCGACGCAGCGACGCCGCCCGCGTTGCGGTCTTCCCGTCTGTTGGCCAGCGCTCGACGTGGGCTGGTGCCACGTCGGTCCGTCGCCCCTTGCCCCGCTGACCTTTTCGGGATCGGCCCCGCCATGAACGTGACCGCCGCGGGGGTTGCGGAATCGCCCCTGCCACTGACGGTCGCTCTGCTGGGCAACCCGAATACCGGCAAAAGTACGCTCTTTTCGGCGCTGGCCGGGATGCCCACGCGCGTCGGCAACTACCCCGGCGTGACGGTCGAGGAGAAGGTCGGCCGCTTCGTCCATGCCGGTCGCCCGATCGATCTGGTCGATCTCCCCGGCACGTACAGCCTCGCGCCGAAGAGCCCCGACGAGAAGGTGGCTGTCGACCTGCTCCGCGGCCGGTTGGCGGGGATGCCGGCGCCGGACCGGGTCGTGATCGTTGTCGATGCCACGAATCTCGAACGCAATCTCTATCTCGCCAGCCAAGTGATCGAGATCGGCCTTCCCACGGTCATCGCCCTCACGCTCGGCGACGCCGCGGCTGACCGGGGCATCGAGGTCGACGCGGCCGAGCTTTCGCGCCGTCTGGGGTGCGAGGTCGTGCCGGTGGTGGCGCCGCGCCGGCAGGGAATCCCCCGGCTTGCCGATGCGATCCTCGCCGCGCTCCCTCCCCGACAGCCCGAAGGGCTCGCGGCGGCACTGGCGGCAGTCGATCCCGCCCAGCCGCCGACGGCGCGGGAGGCGATCGGTCGCTATGCGTGGATCGAGCGGGTGATCGAGGGGGTCGTCCGCCGCCGCCTGGTGGCCCGGACGATCGACGACCGGATCGACGCGGTCGTCACGCACCGCGTCTGGGGCACGGTCCTGTTCGCGCTGACGATGCTCGCGGTGTTCACGTCGATCTTCTGGCTTTCGGCGCCGCTTATGGAGGGGATCTCCTTCGGGGTCGACGCCGTCGCCGAGGTCGTCGTTGGCCTCCTCCCGGAAGGCGCCGTCCGCTCGCTCATCGTCGACGGGGTGATCGCCGGGGCGGGGAGCGTGGTTGTCTTCGTCCCGCAGATCGCGTTGCTGTTCTTCTGGATCGCGCTCCTCGAGGGCTGCGGCTATCTGTCGCGGGCCGCGTTCCTCATGGATCGGCTCCTGGTGGGGGTGGGGCTATCGGGGAAGTCGTTCATCCCGCTCCTCTCGAGCTTTGCCTGCGCGATCCCGGGGATCATGGCGGCTCGGACGATCGAGAATCCCCGCGATCGCCTCCTCACGATCCTCCTGGCGCCGCTCATGAGCTGTTCGGCGCGGCTCCCGGTCTATCTCCTGATGTGTAGCGCGTTCGTCCCCAACGTGCCGTTGGCGGGGATTCCCTGGCTCCGGCTGCCGGCGCTGGTGCTCGCGTCGCTCTACGCTCTCGGCGTGATCGTGGCGGCGCTGGCTGCCTTCGTGCTCACGCGGACGGTGTTCCGCGGACCGCCGCAGCCGTTCGTCATGGAGCTTCCCGGCTGGCGCTGGCCGCAGCCACGGATCGTCCTCGAACGGGTCCGCGAGGCGACCTGGTCGTTCCTCTCCGGCGCCGGCACCACGATCCTCGCCATGAGTGTCGTCCTCTGGGCGCTGTCCCACTACCCGCGCGACGAGGCGGCCGTCGAGGCCGAGGTGGCGAGCGAACGGACGAATCTCCGTGCGCGCCTGGAGGGAGAGGCCGACGAGGCGACGGTCGCCGATCTTGCTGCGGCCCTCGAAGCCCTCGACACCCCGGAGGGTCTCGACGCGGCGCGGCGGGGTGCCGCGCAGCGGCGCAGTTTCCTCGGGCTCGCCGGCCGCTTCATCGAGCCGGTCGTCCGGCCGCTGGGGTGGGACTGGCGGCTGGGATGCGCTGCGATCGCCAGTTTCCCGGCCCGCGAGGTAGTGCTGGGGACGCTCGGCGTGATCTACAACCTCGGTGACGTCGATGCCGGGAGCGAGGAGGGGGGGACGGTGCTCGTCCGCCGCCTTCGGTCCGCGACCTGGGACGGCAGTCGCCGGAAGGTGTTTACGCTCCCGGTGGCCCTCTCGATCATGGTGTTTTTCGCCCTCTGTGCCCAGTGTGCCAGCACACTGGTGGTGATCGGCCGGGAGACCGGCAGCTGGGTCTGGCCGCTGGCGTCGTTCTCGGCGATGACGGTGCTGGCGTGGCTCGGGGCGCTGGTCACCTACCAAGTCGGCACGTTCCTCGGCGGATGAGGCTTCCCGTGCCCGCGCTCCTCCAGGATGCAATCGTGATCGTGGTCGCCTTGGCGGCGGCCACGTGGATGGTGCGGTCGCTCGTCGGCGGGCTCCTCGCCCCCTCGTGTGCCCCCCCGCCGGGGATTCCACCGGGGCACGACGGCTTCGTCCCGCTCGATCGGATTGCCCCCCCGCCGCAACGCCGCTCGTAGCGGTCCGGCGCGGAAACGCCCCGCAGCGCATCGGCCTCACCGGGCCTGAAACTGCCCTTTGGGGGACTTGGGCCAGTTGCTACCCTCCCACCCGGTTCATGAAGCCCACCCGGCCGATTTCGGGCCGGGCCGGCCGCGGCTCCATCCGCGTCGGCCTGCGGGTGATCGATCTCACGAAGGGACAGTCCATGCCAGACGGCGATACGGCCCTGATTGAGGCGGAAACGGCGTCCCGCCGCGCTCCGGCGGCGGTCGCCCCCGATTTGCTCCCCGCCCGGCCCCAGTCCCCGCGGTTGGCCGTCGCACTCATGACCCCGTGGGATCAGCAGTGCGGCAATGCCGAGTATGCGAAGCGGCTCGCGGTCGGGCTCGAGCGGTTTTCCGATGTCCTCCCCTTCGACATGCAGAACTTCATCGACGGCGACCGGCGGATTTCGGCCGGAGAGATGAACCGCTACTTCGCCGATCTGATTGGCCGGGTGAACCGTTCGCGGGCCGATCTCGTCCATATCCAGCACGAGTTCTGCTTCTTCGCCCGGCGGATCGGGCCTTCGAACGAGCGATTCGCCGACGTCTGTCGCCGGCTCGACAAGCCGTTGGTCGTGAGCCTCCACACCTGGCTCAAGAGCATGACGCGCAACCAGCGCAACCGTCCGATCTCCCAACTTTTGGAGGGGATGTTCCACCGGCTTCGCAACCGCCACATCAGCGCCGCGATCCACCGTGCCGACGCGATCGTCCTCCACAGCAAGGACACCCACAAGTATTTCGTGGAGACGTTCCCGAAGCTGAAGAAACGGGTCACCGTGGTGCCGATCCCGATTGAGCGGGTGGCCAGTCAGCATGTCACGCCGGCGTTCGTGAAGCACGCGCGCGAGACGTGGGTGATGATGCCGGGCTTCGTGAGCCGCTACAAGGGGCATGGTCATCTGCTCAGCGCCTTCAAGCACCTCCCCGAGTCGTTCAAGCTCGTCGTCGCCGGCGGCATCCACCCCAAGGACAAGACCGGCAACGACTACTGGATGGATCTCATCCAGCAGGCCGACGTCTGGGGGCTGCAGTCGCGGATCATCTTCACCGGCTTTCTTGGCGACCCTGCCGAGCAGGGGGCGGTGCTCTCGCAGGCGGATGTGTTCGTGCTGCCCTACGACGAAGTCGGTCAGTCGGGATCGGCGGTGCTCGCCGATGCCCTTTCCTACGACCGCCCGGTGATCACGTCGCGGGCCCGGTCGATGTTCGTCTATCGGATGGAGAAGCAGACAGCGTTCTCGAGCATCGCCATCGATGTCGGAGACGCTGAAGCCCTTGCCAAGACGATCAAAGAATGTGCCCGGGCAGAGAAGCAGTTCCACCCCGACGCGCAGAGCCACCGCGATGCCGCGCGGGCGTCCTATTCCCTCGACAAGACGCAGGCGGCGTACGAGCGCGTCTACCACTCGGTGCTCACGGGGGCCGCGCGGGCGGCCTGACGCGACAGAAAAAGCTCCACAAGGGGATGCGCGATGCAGATCCACGTCACCGGCGCTCGGGGGTTCCTCGGGTCGCATGTCGTCACGAGCCTCGGGAAGCGCGGGGTCGAGGTCAGGCCTCTGGGGCGCCGTGACGGTGATCTCCGGGATCCCGTGGTCGCCGAGCGGCTCCTTGCGGAGGCCGACACGATCATCCATCTGGCCGCCGACGTCGGCGGGGTGGGCTATCTGCGCAGTTGTGCGGGGCGCGCGTTCCACGACAATTTTCAGCTCGGACTCAATGTCATCCGCGCCGCCTGCCGCGGCCGTGCCCGCCGCGTCGTGCTCGCCGGCACGCCCTGCGCCTACTCCGGCTCGGCCTCACTCCCGCTCCGTGAAGCGGCGCTGTTCGAAGGGGTGCCGTCGGGCGACACGGGAAGCTACGGCTACGCGAAACTCGCCTCCTCGATCGCCGCCGACGCGATCTGCTCGATGGCGGGGTGCGACACGGTCACGGTCATCCCCTCGAATCTCTACGGCCCCGGCGACACCTTCGACACCGACCGCGGGCATGTCGTGGCGGCGCTGGTCCGCAAGGCACTCCTCGCCTTCGAACGCCGGCAGTCGACCTTCGATGTCTGGGGGGACGGTTCGGCGACGCGCGACTTTGTCTATGTCGGGGATGTCGCGGAAGGGATTGCCACGATCGCCCTCCAGGATCGCCCCTTCGCCGGCGAGTCGTTCAATCTCGGCTCGGGGCGCGAGACCTCGATCGCGGAGATCGCCGAGGCGGTGGCCCGCGCGGTCGGTCCCGGGCTCCGCCCGAGCTTCCTCGCCGACAAGCCGGTGGGGTACACGCGCCGGGTGATGTCGGTGGAGCGGGCCGCCGAGGCGGTCGGCTACCGGGCTTCTACGACGCTCGCCGCTGGCCTCACCCGTACCGTCGACTGGCTCCGCACCACCGGCCGCGTCGCGGCGTGGCTCGAGGCGGAGCGGGGAATACCGACGATCCCGTTGGCTCCTCGCCGCGAGCCGGTCGGCGACGATGCCTCCACCACCCGCGCCGCCTGAAATGTCCTTTCCAATCCGCTTCGCTGTCCCTTCGAGGAGGTTCACCGTGTTGACCGTTACGATTCGGGATTCGATCACGCCTTCGGTCATCGACGCCCCCCCGCCGCTTTCCGGTCCGGATGCCCGCAGAGCTTTCGTGATGAGCCATCTCCCCTCTCACCTCCGTGGGTTGGAGATCGCCCCGTATTTCAACCCGATGGTCGACCGTGCGAAGTACGACGTCTTCTACGTCGACTGCATCGACAACGACGAGATCCAACGGAAGGCTGGTGACAACCCCGGCGCGACGGGCCAGTATGTGCCTCGTATCGATGCGGTGTGGGTTCCGGGAAAGCGTCTGTCCAAGTGCGTGGGGGGGCAGAAGTTCGCCTACGCTGTGGCCTCGCATGTCATGGAGCACGTTCCCAATCCCCTCGGGTGGCTCGAAGAAATCCTCGAGTGCGTCGAGGTCGGGGGCCGGGTGGCCATCATGCTGCCGATGCGCACCCAGTCGATGGATTACTACCGGCAGAACACCACCTTCGGGCAGGTGGTGGGGTGGTCGGTCGAGAAGCCCGCGTTGCCGACACCGACGCAAGTGATGGATTTCCTCTCGCAGTCGTTTTTCCATCGCGGCGAACCGCTCGTGGAGGGGGCGATGCCCCGCTTCGAGGACGTTCATCGGCATTACTCCGACAAGGACGCCTTGAACTACGCGCACTTCGTCTGGAACGAGAAGCACTACCTCGACGTCCATTGCTCGACGTGGACCCCCACCTCGTTCAAGGAGATCTTCAGCCGGCTCCACGACGTCGGACTTCTCCACTGCGACGTTATCGGTCCGTTCACGGGATTTCCCGGGGCCACGACGGCCGAGTTCCTCGCGTTTCTTGAGAAGCGGGCCTGATCGTCCGTGCGGCGGTGCCGAACGAGAACCAAAAAAACCGGGGCGTCCATGAAGGACGCCCCGGCTTTTTTTCAGTCCGCTCAACGAGGAGCGGCAAGCATGTCGGCCGTGGGCCGATCAATACATGTCGTAATCGCCGCCGTGGCCACCGGCCTTCGCCTTGTGGTCCTTCGGCTTCTCCGCGATCAGCGCGTCGCTGGTGAGGAGGAGCGTGGAGACGCTCGTGGCATTCTGGAGGGCCGTTCGCGTCACCTTCGTCGGGTCGATGACGCCGGCCTTGACCAGATCCTCGTACTCGTTGGTGGCGGCGTTGTACCCGTAGTTGCCGCTCCCGGCGAGCACCTTCTCACAGACAATCGAGCCGTCCTGGCCGGCATTCGAAGCGATCATCGTCACCGGCGCCCGGCAGGCCCGGACGACGATGTTGAAGCCGACCGTTTCGTCCTGAGTGAGCCCCTTCGGCTTCACCTGGGAGCTGGCCCGCAGCAGCGCGACGCCACCACCGGGGAGAATCCCCTCGGCGACGGCGGCCCGGGTGGCGTGGAGGGCATCCTCGACGCGGGCTTTCTTCTCCTTCATCTCGCTCTCGGTGGCCGCACCAACGTTGAGCTTGGCAACGCCGCCGGAGAGCTTGGCGAGCCGCTCCTCGAGCTTCTCACGGTCGTAGTCGCTCGTGGCGGCATCGATCTCGCGGCGGATCTGCTGGATCCGGGCCTTGATCTCGCCCGTCTTGCCGGCCCCCTCGATGATCGTCGTGTTGTCCTTGTCGATGATCACCTTCTTGGCCCGGCCAAGCTCGGCCAGCCCAAGGCCGTCGAGCTTCATGCCGAGGTTCTCGAACACGGCCGTGGCGCCGGTGAGGATCGCGATGTCCTCCATCATGGCCTTGCGGCGATCACCGTAGCCCGGTGCCTTGACGGCACAGACCTGGAAGGTGCCCCGCAGGCGGTTGATGACGAGCGTGGCGAGGGCCTCGCCGTCGACCTCCTCGGAGACGATCAGCAGCGGCTTGCCGGCGTTCACGACGGCCTCGAGGAGCGGGACAATATCCTTGACGCTCGAGATCTTCTTCTCGAAGACGAGGATGTAGCAATCCTCGAGGACGCACTGCATCTGCTGCGAGTTGGTGACGAAGTAGGGGGAGAGGTAGCCGCGGTCGAACTGCATCCCCTCAACGAACTCGATCTCCGTCTTGAGGCTCTTTCCCTCGTCGACCGTAATCACGCCGTCCTTGCCGACCTTGTCCATCGCCTCAGCGAGTTGCAGGCCGATCTCCATGTCGTTGTTGGCGGCGATGGAGGCGACCTGGGCCATCTCCTTCTTTCCCTTCACCGGGATCGACATTTCCTTGAGCTTGGCGGAGATCTCCTCCACGGCCTTCTCGATGCCGGTCTTCAGCTGAACCGGGTTGACCCCCGACACAACGGCCCGGAGGCCTTCATTGAAGACGGCCTCGGCAAGGACGGTGGCGGTCGTCGTGCCATCACCAGCGACGTCGCTGGTCTTGCTGGCGACCTCGCGGACCATCCGCGCACCCATGTTCTCGTAGACGTCTTCGAGATCGATTTCCTTGGCGACGGTGACGCCGTCTTTGGTGACGGTCGGGGAGCCGAAGCTCTTCTGCAGGATGACGTTGCGCCCCTTCGGGCCGAGCGTCACCTTGACCGCGCGGGCGAGCTTGGCGACACCACGCCGCATCGCCTCACGGGCTTCCTGATCGAAGGCCATCATCTTTGCCATGGATCCACTGCTCCTGTCGCTGGGTTGGGTTCGGAAGGTTTGGGTTGGATGGTTTTTTCGGGCGCGAGCCGGACGGATTCCCCGCCAGCCGGGGCCGACTGTCAGGCACAAAGTCAGGGAAGAACGGCGAGAATGTCGTCCTCACGCATCAGCAGCAGCTCGTCGTCGCCCACCTTGAACGGCTCGCCAGCGTAGCTTGTGAACACAACCCGGTCGCCCGGCTTCACCTGGAGCGGCTGGCGCGTTCCCTTGTCGGTCAGCTTCCCCTCACCGACGCTCACGACAACGCCGCGGGCCGGCTTGTCCTTGGCGGAGTCGGGCAGGAGGATGCCGCCGGCGGTCTTTTGGCCACTCTCTTCGCGCTCCACGACCACGCGGTCGCCGAGGGGGATCAGATGCGGCTTCTTCTTGGCAGACTTCGTCGCGCTGGCGGACATCGTCGGAAACCTCGTGGGTGAGGGGGAATCGGAAAGAGCGAAACGGTCGGCGTGGAGCCCCGGGGCTCACCACCGCGGGCTAGAAACACCCGTTGGCAGGCTGTGGATACACGACCGGACCGACCGCATGAGGCGGTCGCGAGTGCGTAACACTCGAAAAAACCGGAGGTTTTTCAAGTGGAAATGGGTCATGGATGACTGTTTCCACGGACATTGAATGCGGCCGCGGCCGGGAACACCCCGCAAAGGGCCTCCAGGCTCGAGGACCGGTCGGGACTGCCGACCGGGACATCCGTGAACCCCGCTGCCTTTCCGGTAAGCAATCGGCGCGCCAAACGGGTTCGGGGCTGATGGAGAGGTTTAAAACCCTTGTTTGGTGGCCGTTTTAGACCGATCCAGCGGGGCGATCCTTCGCATCCGCCTGCTGCCAGTTTGGCAGTGAATGGCATCGGGACGGTCATCCCCTCTGCTGGCTAGCAGGCTGTGGGTAAAGTGCCGGCCCGACCGCACGAGGCGGTCGCCAATTCGTAGCAGTCAAGAAAACCGGAGGTTTTCCAAGTGGACCGGTTCTCCCGGCTGCCCCAGCGGCCGGTTCGGTCATGGATGACTTTCTCCACGGGCGTCGAGGGTCGGTTTTGCGACGTATCGGCCCGGTGCGGGGGGCAATGGCAAACCGACTGCCGAAAGGCTAGGCTCTCGGCAGGATTTCGGAGTCTGGGAGTCCCCGGTCGGAGTCTGCTGGCAGGGGTCTGCTGGCAAGGGTCCAAGCGACCCGCATCTTGAACCTTAGCGAGGGCTTCGTCTGCATGCCGACGCATCAAAGGATCGACGTGTCGAAGGTCGGCGACGTGACCGTTGTCCGGTTCAACGACCGGAAGATCCTCGACGAGGCCAAGATCATCGAATTCGGCGCGGAGCTTTTCAGCGTTGTCGAACTCGATAACCGCAAGAGTATCCTGCTGAACTTCGATGGCGTCGAGTTCCTCTCGAGCGCGGCGCTCGGCAAGCTGATCACGCTCGACCGGAAGGTGAAATCGCACAAGGGCCGGCTCAAAATGAGCAATATCCGGCGCGAGATCTATGATGTGTTCCTGGTCACAAAGCTGAACAAGGTCTTCGACATCCATGACGGGGAGGCGGAGGCGATCTCCGCCTTTTGAAGGTTTTGCGGCATTCCGCCCTGGCGGGTTCTTTCGTGGTTCTGGGCATGTGCCCGGCGGATCGGCATCCGGTTGGATCGATCAGATGGCACATGACCCCTCTGTCCGCGTCGCCAATCCTTCACCGGACGACATCGGTCCTTGGCGGCTCGCCGTCCACCTTCCCAGTGAGCGCGGGGCGAGCCGGATCGTGACCGAGTCGCTCCTTGAGCAACTCGGCATCCACGGCTGGGAAACGGCGGACGTCTTCAGCATCCATCTGGCGGCCGAGGAGGCGATCGTCAACGCGATCGTCCATGGTAACAAACTCGACCCGCAGAAGCAGGTGTACGTCGAGTGCCTGGTGTCGCCGGAACTGGTCCGGTTGGAGATCACCGACGAGGGGACCGGGTTTGATCCCGCCCAAGTTCCCGACTGCACGTCCGACGAGCGCCTCGAGGTTCCGAGTGGCCGGGGGGTGATGCTAATGCGGACGTTCATGACCCGGATCGAATACAACGAAAAGGGGAATCGCGTGTTGATGGAGAAGCGGAAGGGGTAACGGGGGCATCCCCGATCCCAGCCCGATTCGATCCCTTTTCCCCCCGACTGCCAGCCTGTCCGCACGGGCTTTTTTCCCCCCGATTCATCGGGTATTCTTCAGGGCTCCACCGGTGAACCGTCACCGGAGGGGAGCCGTTTCCTACGGTTCGACGCATTCCCCGATAGCTCAACGGTAGAGCGGCCGGCTGTTAACCGGTAGGTTGTAGGTTCGAATCCTACTCGGGGAGCTAAGCCTCTTTCGCAAGAGGTGGCACGATGAGGCAGGCAGGTGAAAAACCGCCTGCCTCTCGGCGTTTCTGGGGGTCTCTCAAATGCCGCGGCGATACGCCGCCTGCGGCCGGCGGGGTTCTTTCAGGGGGGCCGTCGTTGGTAGCAAGAAGCGGTGATTGGTGTTGCCGGGAGGCGCAACTTGGCCACCGTTTCCTATCCATATGTCGAGGTCGTGACCGGCATGGGTTTCTTGTACCAGGCGATATGAGTGTTCAGGGTTGGTCTGACCCAGGGGCACGATCGCCGCCGTTGGCGGGACGCACGAGCAACGCTCGATCGCGGATTCCCGGAATCGCTCACGAAAAACACACGAAAAAGACATCATGTTCTAGCCGGACGCTCATTCGCGACTCATGGTGGGATGGACACTTTAAATCTGTAGGAGGGGTTCCAAGCACTTCGCACCTCGTTCCCCCCCGCATCCCAGGACGCTTTCATGAACACCTTGCCCCGGTCGGCATCGCCCCTCCCAAGGCCGCGTGCGTTCACCCTCGTCGAATTGCTCGTGGTGATCGCCATCATCGGCACTCTTGTGGGGCTCCTTCTGCCGGCCGTGCAGGCGGCTCGTGAGGCGGCACGGCGCACCAGTTGCACCAACAACATGCGGCAGATCGGTCTGTCGTTTCAAAACTACGCCACGGCCTTCGGCAAGCTGCCCAACTCCCGCCCCGTCGCCAAGACGACGCCGGCGAGCGTGATGAGCTGGCCGGTCTTGGTGCTCGATTACTTCGAGGAGGGATCGCTGTCCCGCCTCTACGACAAGACGGTCCCTTGGAACACCGGAGTCAACGCCGTCACCGGTCAGACCGTGGTTCCGCTGTTTGTGTGCGCGTCGGGGCCCGGTGCGGCGCGGCTCCCCGCGGCGGGGACCGGCAAGGACATCGACGGCAAGGTGATGGGGCCGCTCGATTACATCGTGATGCACCGCCTCCGCCACCGGTTCTACACCGCCAACGGCCTCACCAACCCCGCCGGCACGGCCGACCACGATGGCGCGCTGGTCAACGGCCGCGACAGCAAACTCGCGGAGATCGTCGACGGCCTCAGCCACACGATCTTGGTGATGGAGAGCGTGGCGCGGCCGAACCACTACCTTTTGAAGAAGGCACAAAACAAGCTTCTGCCCCGCCCCGAGGGCTTCGGCTGGACCGATCCCGACGGCGCCGCCGGATCGATGGACGGCACCGACGCGGCGACCGGCGCCATCAACGGCACCACTGGCACAGGGAAGTGCATCATGAGCTGCAACAACGACAGCGAGCCTTACTCCCTCCATCCCAGCGGGATGAACGTGGCGATGGCCGACGGGTCGGCCCGGTTCACCGTCGATTCGATCCCACCGGAAGTGTTCGCGGCCCTGCTGACGGCCAAGGGGGGCGACCACCCAGGCGGTGACTATTGAGCCGAGACGTCATCCCGTGCCGGAACGAGGTCCGGTGGCCCACCGCTTCCGGACCGAGAGCGGCACGGTGATTGAGGGAAGGTTGCGGGCAGGGCACTTCCCGTCTTCCGGCCGGGGGCGATAATGCCCCACCGGAGGATCCACTTGATGGCGAAAGCAACCTGCCCCGTGACCCGTGCCGAGTTTCTCGAGAAGGCCACCCCGATCACTGTCGTCATCAACGGCGTGGTCATGGAGGCCGGCGCGCGGGAGTTCTCCACCGGCTCCCTCGGCTGGTACTCGAGCGGTACGATCGCCGTCTCTGTCGGCGGCACGCCGGTCGACGTCCAGATCGGCCTCAACATGACGGTGGCCGGCTCGAAGGACTTGCCAAAGAAGCGGAAGTGA
>CAMBFA010000061.1 GCA_945865325.1 Candidatus Kuenenia stuttgartensis | reverse complement strand
CGGCCGCATCGGCGGCCTTGCCGATCGACTTGCTGACCAGCCCGGCCTGCTGGTTGATCCGGTCGATGTCTGCCTGAAATTGCCTCCTCAACCGGTCGAGATCGGCGAACCGCGCGACGTCGGCGTCCGAGCCGCGTTTCCGGCAGTTGTTCGTGACGAGATCGATGTTGTCGGCGACAAAACGGCGGTCGAGCACGGGCAGAATCTCCGGGGATGGGGGCCGGGCGGTCGGGGACCGGGTCCCCCAAGGGCCTCACAGGGCCGCCGCAACGTATACTTTCGGCGTGTTCGCCGACCCTCGGAAGTGTGCCAGACCGATGCCCACCGCCGCCAGTGCTCCATCCGAGCCCGCCCCCGCCGAGCCCGACGAGGCGGCCACGGTCGCCGTCGAGACCGAGGCCCCCCCCACAGCACGGGACGAGGTCACGGACGCTCCCCCCCGCCGCCAGCCCCGCTACCACGTCATTCTCTGGAACGACGACGACCACACCTACCAATACGTGATCGTCATGCTCCGCCAGCTCTTCGGGCATCCGCCGGAGCGGGGCTGGAAGCTCGCGAAGGAGGTCGACGACCAAGGCCGAGTCATCGTGCTCACAACCACCATGGAGCACGCCGAGCTGAAGCGGGACCAGATCCACGCCTTCGGCGCTGATCGTCTCATCGCCCGCTCGAAAGGCTCGATGTCCGCGTCGATCGAGCCGGAGCGCTGATCGCGCTGCCATGCCGCGGGAAACCCCCACGGTTGCCCATCCCTTCTTGCTGGAGCTTGCTGGTGTCCACCCCCAACTCGGCTGGGTATGTCACGGACGTCGCCTACGTCCCGGGCTTCTACCAGCACCTCGCCCCCAAGGCGCTGCGGCACGTCGCGCTTCTCAATCGCATCGTCCCCCCGGCGGTCGCTGACGGATTCCGCTACCTGGAGCTCGGCTGCGGGCTCGGACGGACGCTGACGACGCTCGCCGCCGCCAATCCCCGGGGGACCTTCATCGGCGTCGACATCAATCCGCAGCACACCGCCCAGATCGCCCGCGATATCGAGATCGGTGCGCTTTCTAACGCCCGCATCGTCACCTCCGATTTCTCCCAGCTCCCCGACGATCTCCGCGAACTCGACTTCCTCACGCTCCACGGCGTTTGGAGCTGGGTCGCACCGGATGTCCGCGCCGACATCCTGCGCATCGCCTCCGAGCGGCTCGCCCCCGGCGGGCTTCTCCTCGTGAGCTACAACGCCATGCCGGGGTGGGCCCATCTCCAGCCGATCCGCGGCATCCTCCGGCAATACGCATCGCTGCGGCAGGGAGACAGCGCGCAGCGTGCCCGTGACGCCGTCAACTACCTCGCCTACATGCGTGATCAGAAGGCGAAATACTTCGTTGACAACCCCAACGCGGCGACCTACGTCGACACGATCCGCGGCCAGGACCCGCGCTACCTAGCGCACGAATATCTCAACGAACACTGGACGAGCTTTTACTTCGCCGACGTCGCCGGTCAATTCGCGGACGCCGGTCTGAACTTCGTCGGCAGCCTCCCAGTGCACACCAACTTCTGGGATCTGTGCGTCGCCCCCGTGTTCCATGACCTCTTCCGCACCACGACCAATCGCCTGGTAACCGAGGCCCACAAGGATTTCTGCGCCAATACGATGTTCCGCTGGGACCTGTACGGCAAGCAGCCAATCCTCCTCCCCGACGTCGCCACGCGGATCCGCGTGGCCGATGATCTGTGGTATCGCAATCCCAAGCCCGGGGTTCAACTCCCAGTCACGATCAATCTCGGCGTGGTCAATTCGACCGTCGATGGCGGCCTCTACGCGGCGCTCCTCGGCATGCTCGCCGGCCGCGGTATGCGAATGTCGGAGATCATCGCCGACCCGCGGCTGTCGTCGTCGAGCGACACCGAGATTGCCAAGGCGGTCGATGCGGGGGTCGGGATGCAGCTGTTCGAGGTGTCGAACGGGCCAGTGCTCGAGATCGACCGCAGCGCCGCGGCAACGCGGATCGGCATGCCATCGGCCTTCAACCGGGCGATCCTGGCCGCGGAGCTGTTCGGCGGGCGGGGTGTCCCCCTGGCCAGTGCCACCAGTGGATCAGCGATCACCCTTGGTGATCTCGACGCCGCGATCCTCTCCACCTGGCTCGAGGAAGGGAACGACGACCTTGCGGCGGCGGTCGACGCCCTGATGACCAGGCGCGACCGCGTCATCAACCACGAAGGGCAACCGATCACCGATCCTGCCGAACGTCGCAGTCGGCTGGCAACCGCGTGCGACAGCTTTCGAGCCAACGTTCTCCCGATCCTCGAGGAGCAGGGAATCGTCGCCCGGGAAGGCTGATTCCCTCACTCCCGACCATTCCACCATTCCTTCCCATTCCCCCCAGACCGCGCTCGGATCCCCCGCGCCCCGAAGTGCCCCCGCGGAAACCGCCCAGATTCGGCAGGCTGTGGTTGAAAAGGATGTTCGATCGCCATTCTCATGCCCTGCGCGGGGTGTGCCGAATAGACCGGTGACGCGGGTCGTTCCGGATCCTCCGATCGCGACGGACTTTCGATGCGCATATCTCCATCCGTGACACGCGGCATCCTCCCGAGGCGTGCCCTCCTCTGGGCGTTGGTGTGCCTCTCCCTCCACGCCGTCCCGACGGCGGGAGCGGAGCCGGACGCCGGCCCGGATTTCCCCGGCGATACGGCCCCGCTGCCGGCCGAGTTGGAAGCCTCCGATGCGCCGCCGTCGACGGGTCTTCCCACCGTCGTCGATACCCCCGGCAGGATCTTCTCCGGCCCACTGGTCGGCGCCGCCACCGATCCCCAGCGATACCTCGTCTTCGACGCCCTGGCCATGCAGCGCAACAACGCGCTCAAGGACGGGCCGCTTGTTGTCGAGAACGCCACGCCGCAGTTCACGGCGCTTCAGAAGAACATGCTTCAGAGCACGGTCGCCCCCGGCGCGCGTCTCCTCTACGGCGATTACGGGAGTGACGGCATCGGCTGGGAGACCGGCTACCTGGGCTTGTGGAACATGTACTCGAAGGCCCGCATGGAGAGCCCCAACAGCCTTCTCCAGGCTCCCGGCGGCCTCGGCTTCGCCTCGACGGCGATGCAGAACGGCTCCGAGGGGGACTTCACCGGGATCACCTCACTGCAATCCGCCGACGTGAACATCGTCTTTCATCAGTTCGACGGCGGCTGGAATCCACGCTCGCCGCGCCCCTCGCAACGCGTCAGCTGGTACGACGGCGGCCACCTCGATTGGATCACCGGCTTCCGCTGGGCCGGGCTCGACGACGTCGGCATCCTGGGATTCACGCCGGCCGACTCCCCGGCGGCAAACACCTACAAGTCGCACACCTCGTCAAACCTCTTCGCCGGTCAGGTCGGCGTCCGGGGGAGGATGGAGTTCCAGGAATGGGCCCTGGAGAGTTGGATCAAGGTCGGGCTCGCCGGCACCTCCCTCTCCCAAACCCAGTCGTTCCAGGACCAACTCGCCCCCCTCGATCCCTTCCGTCCCACCGGCTCGTCGTGGAAGGGGGGCCTGGGAATGGTCGCCGATGCCAACCTGTCGGGGATCTGGCGGATCGACGACACCTGGGGCTTCCGGTTCGGCTACAACCTGCTCTGGCTCACCGGCGTAGCGCTGGCCCCCGACCAATACAACTTCTCGGCCAGCACCTCCCCAGCGACAGCGATCGACAACACCGGCAGTCTTTTCTTGTCGGGTGCCAATGCGGGCCTCGAAGCCCGGTGGTGAGAGCCCGTCGGGCGGACGGCCGGCGGTAAGGCTTATCGAGCAGCCATCGAGCGTGTTACTCGCTCTTCATTCCGGTCAGGCTTCAGTCCGGTCAGGTCGTGGCGAGCAATTCGACGTCGAAGACCAGCGTCGAATCACCGGGAATCGTCGGCGGGCTGCCGGTCGCGCCGTAGCCAAGGTTTGCCGGGATCACCAGTTGGCGGCGACCGCCGACCTTCATCGTCGCCAGGCCTTCGGTCCAACCGGCGATCACTCCATTGAGGTTGAACGAGGCTCCGCTGTTGCCATCGAACCGGGTGCCGTCGAGGAGCCAGCCGGTGTAGTTCACCGTGACTCTCGCGGTCGGGGAGGAGGGGCTCGGTCCGGTGCCGGCGACCAGATCGCGGTAAGCCAGTCCGCTCGCCGTCGTCACCATATCGGCGTAGGGCAGCGGTGCCGCCAGGCTGGAGAGGAGGGGTGAGCGCGCCACACCGGTATTCTCGGCGGACTTGCTCCAGACGCTCTTCGCCTCGTCGTAGTCGTAGACCCGCTCGGTCCCCACGGCAACACGGTTCTGATTGGCGATGATCTGATCGATGCGGCCGTCGCCATCGGTGTCGATGGCCGCCACCGTCACGCCGACCGGCTTCGAGGGGAGATCGCCGTAGGCGGCAAAGTCCGAGAGCGGTGTGGCGGAGCCCCCTACCTTGCCGTCAAGGATCTGGATCTTCGACGTTCCGCCGCCATCCTGGGAGATGACGAGATCGGCCACAGGGTCGGCGTTGAAGCGGGCCGCCACGACATTCACCCCGCCCTTGAAGGACGTCGTGAAGGGGTTGGCCGTCTTCACCACCTTCTCGGTGGTGCCGGAGAGATCGACGACCTGCACCGTCGGCTTGCCGCCCGGGGCACTGCCGAGGACCAGCTCCATCCGACCATCGGCCTTCGTGGCATCGGTCGTGGCTCCCGAAGTGAACGTGCCGAAATCCCCAGCGGCGAGTCGGACTCCGCCAACCGACCCTGTGATTGACGGAGTAAACGAGCGGTAGAGGGTGAGCGGCTGGGTGGAGGCGAGCGTCGAGGTGTAGACCTTCACATCCCCCTTCCCGAACGCCTTGGCGACGGCGATGTCAGCGTTGCCGTTGCCATCGAAGTCACCGACCGCCACCTGGAGCCCGCGGCGATACGACGCACCGAATGGCTGGATGGTGTACTTGGAATCCTTCACGAGCGTCACCTTCCCGGCGTCGTCGATCTGCTGCTTGAAGACGACCACTTCCGCAGCCCGGCCGTGACCGGAGACCGCGACGACCTCGAGCTTGCCGTCACCATCGAGATCCCCCAGGGCCGTCCGCACGCCCCCTTTGAAGCCGGCCTCGAAGGCATTGGCGGAGGCGATCTCGGCTCCGGTCGACGGGGCGACGAGGCGGACCTTCGACGAGCCCGACCAACCGATGTCATCCGTGACGGCAATCGATGCCGGGACGAACTTGAGCGTCGAGGTCGCGGAGTTGTTGCCAGGGGTCGTGTCGTCTCCCCCTGAAACGCTCGCCGTGGTGACAAGGGCTCCGGTCTCGTCGGCCGCGATCGTGGCGGTGACGCTGAAGGTGACACTCGCCCCGGATGGAAGCGTGAGCGTGCCGGAGGGCCCACCGGCGCCAGCGAGCGGGCCGACGCCCCCCCCGAGGTAGGCCGCCGACCAGACGGCCCCGGAGATCTGGCTGCCCAGCGCGGTCGTGAGGACGGCGTTTGGAGCGGTGTCGGGGCCGATGTTGGCGACGGTGAGCGTGTAAGACGTCTGAGTGGCCGGGGCGTACCAGGCTTGGGCATCGGAGAGTGTTACCGAGAGATCGGCGGCGAGCATCATCCGCTGCTCGAGCATCTCGGTCCCGTGCATCCCCACGCCGAGGGTCTCCCAGTGCCCCGGACGCTTGCGGAGGCTCCGGCGCGACAACCGGGCCCGTTCCCGGGAGGAGAGGCGCCCGAGGGAGAACCGACGGAGGGAGAAGGGAAAGAGAGTGGTCATCGGCGAGCCTCCGGCGTGTGGAACGATCTACGTCGAGAATTACCCCCGGGTTCGGTGGCGGTCAACGTTTTGGCTCGATGCGTCTTGATTCTCGCCGAATCGCGCCGATCGGCCATCCCTTCCCGGCCGCTTGCATGGCCGTGAGACCGAATCAGACTCGTGAGAATGCCATCCTCCCGGAGCCTGAACCATGCCCCGCCCCCGCTTCCTTGCCCCTCTGGCCCTGTCGATCCTCCTAGCCGTGACTGCACCGGCCGCCGCGGTCGATCTGACGGGGTCTTGGACGGGGAGTTGGGAAAGCATGTCGACCGGTCACGCCGGCCCCCTGCGGGCCACGTTCCGCCCCTGCGGAGAAGACCGGTGGACCGTCGATTTCTCCGGCCGGTTCTTCAAGCTCCTTCCCTTCAAGTACTCCGTCACGCTCCGCGTTGTCGAGGATGCGGGGGACCGGGTCACGCTGGCGGGGACTTCCTGGCTCGGCCGGCTGTTCGGGACCTTCTGCTACCGGGCCGACGCCACCGCCTGCCGGTTCGAGGCCCGCTACACCTCGAAGAAAGACACCGGGATCTTCCGACTCGAGCGCGCCGATTGACGCACTGGTGGCGGGGGGATGATCCCCGCGCCGCCCATCGCTCCGCCGCGCTCAGATCGGTTCGGCCCGGGGCGAGTTGCCCCCCTTCGGCGCCAGCGACTTCCCCTCCAGGAGCGCGTCGAGCTGCTGGCGCAGTTTCGCCTCCATCCCCTCACTCGCCCCGACATGCACCGCCTCGACGATGCCGTCCCGCCCGATGATCACCGTGTGGGGGATCGCCTCGACCCGATAGGCCATCGCAGCGGCGCCGTCGGGGTCCATGACGACCGGGGCATCGATCGGCTCCTCCTGGAGAAACGCGCGGATCGTCTCCGCATCCTCCTTGAGGTTGACCGCGCGGAACACGATCCCCTTGTCGGCATATTCCTTGCAAACCTGGGCGACGACCGGGAGCGACGCCCGGCAAGGACCGCACCAGGAGGCCCAGAAGTCGAGCACGACGATCTTGTTTTGCTGCATGGAGGCATCGAAGCGGGAGCCGTCCACACCGACCAGCGACAGCGGCGTGATGGGAAAGCCGACGGTCGAGTGGAGCGCCGGACGGGCGGCGAGGCGCTCGCGCTGGGCCTGGTTGGCGAAGTCGGAGAGCGAGTCGACCTTCTCGCATCCCTCCCCCGGCACAAAGGCGAAGTCCGCAGGCTCGAAGTCCGGATCAAACCGCCACTGGTCGAAGATCACCGTCGACGAAAGATCGACGGTTCGGCCGCCGACGAAGAGCTGGCCGATGGTCGGCACGAATTTCATCGGCACCGGCTCGTCGCCCGTCGCCACCCACAAATCCCAATTCCCCGACTCCGAACGGGCGACAAGGTGCGTGCACACGCTGCCATCGATCTCCTCGGGCCCGGCGACTGAAAGCTCCTGCACCCCCTCGAGCAAGGCCGCGGCCGGATCCTCAGCCAGCAGAGCCTTCGTGACAACGTCGGCACCGCCGACCCCGAGCATCGTCCGGAGGTGCGGGTTGTCGACGACTTGCGACAGGGTCGCGGGAGCCGGCGATGACTCGTAGCGGTCGGCGTCCTTCTGTTTCTGGTGGATGACGAGCGATTGGCCGTCGCTGATCACCGTGCCGCTTCCCGGCTGGTCGCCGGTGAGGACCACGGCTAGCCGATTCGGGCGCTCCACACGCACCACATGCTCCATCTCGCCGGCAAACTTTTTAGCCGCCTCGTCGGAGACTGTCGTGGTGCTCACCTGCCGCAGCGAGAAGCTCTTCGTGGCGCCGAAAAACGTCGCCATTCGGTCGATCACCTCACGCGCCTCCGACGCGATCGACACCGGGGGGGCTTCGATGGCCGCTGGGACTACCGGCCTGGCCACCGGCGGGGAAGCAGTCCCACCGCAGCCGGCCGACAGGAGCACCGCGGCAGCCCATCCACCGAGCAGCCACAGCCGGGCGCCGTGATCGATCCTCTTCGTCGGAAATCCCGTCATTCCCATATCACCCTTCTCCGCGCGTCGAGATTCCATGCCGGGGATCACTCCGCCGGCCTGCGTTTCCCGAGGAGGGCAGGAGCCTCCTCTCCAGGATCCTCAAAGGATACTCGCCAGCCACGCCCAAGAAACCATCCTCAGGCTGGCGACGTCGTCGGGTTCATCGGCGCCCCGTTCGGTATACTCCGCAGGAGGGGGATCCTTCCTGGAGGAGAACAACCGCATGGCGATCGGCGTCACCTGCCCGAAGTGTGCCTGGTCGGGACGGGCCAAGGAAGAACTGGCAGGGAAGACGGTGAAGTGCCCAAAGTGCACCACGCCGTTCCGGGTCGGGGCCCGCAGCGACGGGCAAAAGGCCACCGGGCCTTCCAAACCGGCCGGGCCGCCGGCGCTCCCCCCACCCCCTGCCGGGCCACTCTTCCCGGCCGAGGCGGTGGCGCTGGTCACCGGCAACATCCGCCCGGTCGGGACGACGATCGGCTACCGCCTGGCTCTCGCGCTGGTGGGAGTGATGATGATCCTCCTCCCGCTGATCTACGTGGGGATGATCATCGGCGTCGGTTGGGGAGTGTGGTGGCATCTGGTGCACAACGTCCGGATGCTCACCAACCACGATCTCCGCGGCAAGGCCGTCGTTTTGGTGGCGCTGGCGTATGTCGCCCCGGCGGTCATCAGCGCCGTTCTCGTGGCCTTCATGGTGAAGCCACTCCTGGCCCGCCGGCAGAAGGAACCGAAAGCGCGTTCCCTCCGCCCCGAGGACGAACCGACTCTGTTTGCCTTCGTGCACCGGATCTGCCGGGCGGTCGGAGCCCCGCTGCCGAAGCGGATCGACATCGATCTGCAAGTCAATGCCTCGGCGTCCTACCGGCGCGGGCTGGCGAGCCTCGCGCGCAACGACCTCGTGCTGACGATCGGCCTGCCACTCGTGGCGGGGATGTCGGTCGAGCAGTTTGCCGGCGTCCTTGCCCATGAGTTCGGGCACTTCACCCAGAGCGCCGGGATGGGCTTCGGGGCCCTCATCCACCGCATCAACGGCTGGTTCGCACGCGTTGTCTGGCAGCGCGACATATGGGATGTGCGTCTCGAGGAATGGGAGAAGGGGAGCGATTTGTGGATTGGCATGATTTTCTGCCTCGCGCGATGGTGCGTCTGGCTCACGCGCCGGATCCTCTTCGGCCTGATGTGGGTCGCCCACGCCCTCTCCTGCCACCTCTCCCGGCAGATGGAATACGACGCTGATCTCCACCAGACCAGACTCGTCGGCGACCAGGTGGTCGCCGAGACGTTCCGCTGTCTTCCGCGGCTCTCGGTCGCCGAGCAGAAATCCTGGCAACTCCTCCAGGAGAGTTGGTTCGAGGGGGTCCTCGCCGACAGCGTGCCCGATCTCGTCATCGCGCTCTCCCACAGCCTCTCCGGCGAGGAGCAGCGGGCGATCGAGAAATCGGTGGCGGAGGAGAAGATCGCTCTCTTTGCCACCCACCCCGCCGACCGGGAGCGGATCGCCCGGGCAGCCGCCGACGGGGCGGCGCCTGTGCTCGCCTGCAGGGAACCGGCGGCCCGTCTTTTCGCCGACTTCCCGGGAGTATGCCGGACGCTCTCCATGGCGAGGTACGCCGAGACTCTCCCGGGGAAGGTCTCGCCCGAGCAATTGCGGCCGGTGTCCGCCCTCCTCTCCCAGCAGCAGGCTGAGACAACGGCTCGGGAGGCGGCCGAGCGGTGGCTGGGGGGCGATCTCATCCCACACCTGCCGTTCCCCGGGACCCGAGGACCATCGGGGCGGACCGCCGAGGACTGTCGCGCATCCCTGCAGGGTGCGCGTGCGATCCTGGAGCGAACGCCCCCCCACCAATCGGAGGACATCGACGGGATCTGCACGCCCCTCGCCAAGCACCGGCACACTTACCTCGTCGAATCGATCGTGCGAGCCGGGCAGAGCCATGACGACACGCAACTGGGGATGAAGTTCCATTCGAGCGCTGACGTCGAGCGATTCCGCCGGGAGACCTGGGATGATTTTCACACCCGCTCGGCTCCGCTCCGCGAGCGCCGCACGCTCGTCGATCGGCGCCTCCGCGCTGCCCTCGGTTGGCTTGCCTCACCTGAGGCGGAGGGGAAACTTCCGGATGCCGTCAAACGGCGTGCCGACGTGGCCCGGCTGTCGCGCGGCCTCGCCGCATTGTCGGCCCGGCAGGCGGAGTGGATTCCCATTTCGGGCAACGACACTGCGCTCCAGTTCTGGTTCGGGTATCTCGCCGAACACGAGCCCAGCGAAGCAACCCGCCAGGCGTTCAGTGATCTCCTCACCCGCACGACCGCCGCAATCCAGTCCATCCGTACGCCACTCCTCGAGGAGCCCTACCCCCTCGATCACGCCGACCGGACGATGACGCTCGGACGGTATCTCGTCCCCGAGGAGGTGCCCGCCGATTCACCCGCGGCCGTGATCACGGCGGCGGGACGTGTGGCGAACCTGTTCCCCTGGCTCGGATGGCAACTCGTCGGCCGCCTCATCCTCCACGGCGAAGCGGTGGAAGCGGTTCTCCTCGGGAAGGACCAGGCGGGCTGACGCCCCCCGCGATTCACTCAATCCACCACGACTGTCGGCCCGGAGGCCGCGGCGGTGAGAAACCAGGCGGCGTCGATGCCGGTGGCGTCGCGGTAGGCGTCGTGGAGAACGCGCGCCGTCGCCTCGGCCCCGTCCGCTTCCACCAGCGCCACAGCGCAGCCGCCGAAGCCCCCCCCCGTCATCCGGCAGCCGATGATCCCGGGGACGCCCGCCGAGAGCGCCACGATCCGGTCGAGCTCCGGACAGGAGACGGCGTAATCGGCCGAGAGCGACCGGTGGCTCTTCCCCATCAGTTGGCCGGCTCTGTCCCAATCGCGATCACGGAGCGCCCCGACGAACGCCGGCACTCGCGCGATCTCGCCGACGACATGCCTCGCCCGGGCAAACTCCGTGGCGGGGAGCCGCCCTGCAGCGGCCTCGAGATCGGCTACCGTCACGTCGCGGAGCGACCCGACTCCGAGCCCTTGGGCAGCGGAAGCGCACTCGGCCCGGCGCTTGGCGTATTCCCCATCGGCGAGAGAGTGCTTCACGCCGCTATCGAAGACGAGGACGCGGACGGCGGCGTCGATCGGCACTGCCACCACCTCGCGCGATCGGCAGTCGAGCTGGAGCGCGTGGCCAGCCTCCCCGCAGCAGACGGCGAACTGGTCCATGATGCCGCAGGGAACACCGGCAAACTCGTGCTCGGCCCGCTGGCAGAGGAGCGCTTTCTCCACCCGGGATAGGCTCCGGCCACAGAGCGTCTCCACAACGGTCGCCATCGCCACCTCGAGCGCCGCACTCGAGCTCAATCCGGCCCCGGCCGGGAGGGTGGCACTGATGTCGGCATCGAATCCCGGGATCACGAACCCGATCCGCCGGTAGCCCTCGATCACCCCCCGGACGTAATTCGACCAGCCCCGCGCCACCGGCGCGACGGTCGCGGTGAGGTCGAGCGAGACCGGTCGCCGGTCGCGTTGCGTCCGCAGCACGGCCAACCTGTCTTCCCGCGGGCGGACATGGATCGTCACATGGCGTTCGATCGCCATCGGCAGGACGAAGCCGTCGTTGTAGTCGGTGTGCTCGCCGATGAGGTTCACGCGACCAGGCGCGCTTGCGGCAAACGGGACGGTAACCGGCTGGGACAGGCTCGACATCGGTGACATCTCCTTTGCGCAGGCAGCATACCTGCGGCCCGGCTGGGAAGTGCTGAGTGTTCGACAGGCACTGCCGCGTCGGCGCGCACGGGGATCTGGCGAGGAACGCGTCTGAAAGTCGATCGACCCTGTCGAGTGTCCCCGGCCGGGAGAGAAAAAGAAGCGGCCCGATCCTTCCGGACCGGGCCGCTCCCGTTCCCAATCGTCTCGTTCCTCCCGCCCCAAGGCCCTGCGGCCCGAGGCATTCAGAACGTGCTTCGTTGAATCATTCGCAGAGCGGAACCTCGCGGCAGATCGTCGTCGGCACGCAGCGGGTCACCGTGTAGGGAACCCGCGTCGGCACGTAGCGGACCACATCAATCGACTTGGTGTAGTGCACGGGGAAGGTCTTGCAGACCGGCACCTGACGGGTGCGGCACTCCTTGACCAGCGTGCAGACTTTGTACTGCACTTCCTTCGAGCACTGCTCCGTGACCGTCCGGCAGACCTTGTAGCAGCAGGTCTTGACGCGCTGCTCAGGGACCATCCGGCAGACCTGATACGTCCGGACACGTGTCTCCGGCACCATCCGGCAAACCTTGTAGCAGCAAGTCTTCACACGCTGCTCACTCACCATCCGGCAAACCTGGTAGCTGCAGGTCTTGACCCGCTGTTCCGGCACCATCCGGCAAACCTGGTACGTCCGGACCCGCTGCTCCGGCACCATCCGGCAGACCTGGTAGTTGCAGGTCTTGATCCGCTGCTCGGGCACCATCCGGCAGACCTGGTACGTCCGGACACGCTGCTCAGGCACCATCCGGCAAACCTGGTAGTTGCAGGTCCGAACACGCTGCTCCGGCACCATCCGGCAAACCTGGTAGGTCCGAACACGCTGCTCAGGGATCATCCGGCAAACGGTGTAGTTGCAGGTCTTCACCCGCTGCTCCGACACCATCCGGCAGACCTTGTAGCACTGCTTGTCGACGATCGTCTCCCGTTCGTAGCGGACACAGGCGATCTCCTTCTCGATCGTCTCCGGCACCCACTTCTTCTTCGTGATCGTGCGCGGCGGGCACTGCTCCTCGACCTTCGTCATCTTGCCCGGGTGGTAAACACACTTGCACTGGCACTCGTCCCACACCCAGCAACCGGGCTCACGGACGCAGCGGGTGATCACCGGGCCGGGCACCTCGCAGCACTCGGTCTCCCAGCGGCCGCTACAGATCTGGATCGTCTTCGTGAAATGGACCGGCTTGCAGACCGTCCGGCAGACGTCACGCTCACGGGTCTCCCACACCGGCTTGCAAACCGTGTAGGGGATTTCCTTGGTGAGCGTCTCGCGGACCGACTTGCAGACCGTGTAGCACTGCTCGCGAGTCTCGTACACCGGCTTGCAGACGGTGTACGGGATCTCCTTGGTCATCGTTTCGTAGACCGGCTTGCAGACCGTGTAGGTCTGCTCGCGAGTCTCGTACACCGGCTTGCAGACGGTGTACGGGATCCCCTTCGTCATCGTCTCATAGACCGGCTTGCAGATCGTGTAGGTCTGCTCGCGAGTCTCGTACACCGGCTTGCAGACCGTGTACGGGATCTCCTTGGTGAGCGTCTCGTAGACCGGCTTGCAGATCGTGTAGGTCTGCTCGCGAGTCTCATACACCGGCTTGCAGACCGTGTACGGGATCTCCTTGGTGAGCGTCTCGTAGACCGGCTTGCAGACCGTGTAGGTCTGCTCGCGAGTCTCGTACACCGGCTTGCAGACGGGGTACGGGATCTCCTTGGTCATCGTTTCATAGACCGGCTTGCAGACCGTGTACGGGATCTCCTTGGTGAGCGTCTCGTAGACCGGCTTGCAGACGGTGTAGGTCTGCTCGCGAGTCTCGTACACCGGCTTGCAGACCGTGTACGGGATCTCCTTGGTGACGGTCTCCCACACCGGCTTGGAGACGGTGTAGTTGACGATCTTCGAGCGGGTCTCCCACACCGGCTTGCTGACGGTGTACTCGACCTCCTTGAACGACCGCTCCGTCTCGTAGCGGACGCAGTCGATCTCCTTCGGCTCGACGATGCGCTCGCACATCGTCTTGTAGCAGGTGATCTCCTGGCGCTCCCAGACGGTCTCGCGCACCGTCCGGGTCGGGCCGCAGGGCGCTGAGCCCCCGTCGACAAAACCATCCTCGACGATCCGACCGCCAACGTCAGGGACCGGACCGGCATCGCCGGCCAGGACGCTCTGCGCTGCGTCGGGACAGTCCTCGCCGGCCAGCCCGATCGCGTCGTCGGCGCGGAGCGCCGGCGACACGATCCAGGCGAGGGCCAGCAGACAACTCATCCACGTGGTCTTCATGCATGCCGCCCCTCACGGGGCGACTCCTGAAAAGGGAACGAAACTCTTGGGTTGGGCGTGGGGGCAGGGTTGTCCACGCTCTTTAACCATCGACCACAAATCCCACGCAGGTTGACCAAACCACGCATCCGCTCGGCTTTTTCCAAACCCCCAGCGCCGTCACATCCGCTACAGATTCACGGCCGTGGCCGGCTCGGATCGCTCCGGGCAGAAATCTCCACAACGCCGCCCCCGGCCTCGTTTCACCAGGGCCCGCAACGACTTACAGCCGGTTCTCCGGCGCCCCGAAAAGTGGACCGCGTTGCGGGGGCACTGGTTCGGGGGGTAGAGTTTTCCCGCGGACCGTTCCACTTCACGGCGTCGACGCCCCATGTCCGACTCGCGAGTCACGTCCGGCGACCTCCCGTCCGATCATTCGGTCCCGAAGGTCGTTGTCAGCCGATTGAGCCTCTATCTGCGCGAACTGCAGCGGCTTCAGGGGGCCGGGCAGCAGACGATCTCGTCGAGCCAGCTCGGCGCCTTGCTCGGCTTCAGTGACGCCCAGGTGCGGAAGGATCTGGGCTTCTTCGGGCAGTTCGGCTACCCCGGCGTCGGCTACCGCTGCGACGAGCTGATCCATGCCATGCGCGACATCCTCGGCACCAACCATCGCTGGCCGGTGGTCATGGTGGGGGTGGGGAATCTGGGGCAGGCGCTGCTCGGCTACCGCGGCTTCGACCGGCAAAATTTCACGATCGAGGCCGCCTTCGACGCCGATGCGGCGAAAGTCGGCGGAACGGTGCGGGGGCTCGTCGTCCACCACATCGACGACTTGGCGCAGGTCGTGAGGACGAAGGGGATCCGGCTGGGCATGATCGTCGTCCCGGCGGAGCGGGCCCAGGAGGTGGCCGAGCGGATGGTCGCGGCCGGGATCGACGGAATCGTCAACTTCGCCCCCGTTACCCTCACGCTCCCCCCCCACGTGGAGACGGTGGCGGTCGACCTGGCCATCGAGTTGGAACAGCTGTCGTTCGCGGTCACCAACAAGCTCGCCAAGGGGGGAGCGGAAGTGCCCCCCCGACCGAGCCGAGATCTGCCTGACGCCCATCCCTCCCGCTCCCGCGATGGGGTATGATTCGCAGCGTCCACTACCCGGTGGTGTAACGGTAGCACAAGGGATTTTGGTTCCCTTTGTCTAGGTTCGAATCCTAGCCGGGTAACTCACGCCCCCCCTCTGTCAGCACGCCGCTGCTGACGCTCCCTCATGACCTCCATCGACGATCCATTCCGCAGGGCCCGCGAGACCGACGGCGTGCTTCGCTGTCCGTTTCAGGGGGATGAGATCCCGATGATGCTGCGGCATGAGGAGGTTCGCCGGGCCGCGAAGGACTGGCAGACCTTCAGCTCCGACGCGCCGTTCCGCGTGCCGATTCCCTCGGAGGAACATCTCCGCAGCGTCCGCCAGTTGCCGATCGAGGTCGATCCCCCCGACCACACCGACTACCGCCGGCTCGTCGAACCGTTCTTCCTTCGAGCCAAGCAGCCGGCCTTCGTCGCCCGCATCGACAGCCTCGTCGCCCGGCTCCTCGACGAGGCACTCGCGCGCGACACGATCGAGATCGTCGAGGGATTCGCCCTGCCGCTGCAGTCGCGGGCGCTGACGGTCCTCCTCGACGTGCCCGAGGCGGAAGCCGACATTTGGATTGGCTGGGGCGTCCATGTCTTCCACGGCAACGATGGCCTGAAGAAAGCCCGCCAACTGGAGGACTACCTCAACGACCGATTTGATCGGGCCGAGGCCTCCCCCGGCGACGACTTCTTCAGCCTTCTCTCCCGGGCGAGCTTCCGCGGCCGGCCGCTGACGCGTGCCGAGTGCCTCGGCTTTGCCAATCTCGCCTTCGCTGGCGGCCGCGACACGATCATCCACTCGATCGCCTGCGTGATCGGTCACCTTGCCGGCACCCCGGCCGATTTGGCCTTCCTCCAGGCCGATCCCGACCGGATCATCCACGCCGCGGAAGAATTCTTCCGGGTCTTCATGCCGCTGACGCACATCGGCCGCGTCTGTCCGGTAGCCACCGAGGTCGACGGGATCACCGTCGAGCCGGGGGGGCGGATCTCCCTGGCGTGGGCCTCGGCCAATCTCGATGGCACGGTGTTCGACGAGCCGCTCTCCATCCGGCTCGACCGACGCCCCAATCCGCACGTCTCGTTCGGCTTCGGAGCCCACCTCTGCCTGGGTGCGGCCCACTCCCGGACCTTGATGAAATCGCTCCTCGGGGCCCTCTGCCAGCGGGTGGAGCGGATCGACCTCGTCTCGAAGCGCGATCGGGTGGAGAAGACCGCCGCCTATGACCGCACCCTCGGCTACGACGAACTGACGATCCGGATGGCCCCCGCGACGCGACCGGCCTGAAAACGCCCCCTCACGGCTGCTTCCGCTCGTAGGTGACGAGGAAGTGCTGCGTCCCCTCGGCGGTCTTGAACTCCGTCGGCCGGTCTTTGCCGCTGAAGTCGTAACAGACCCGGAGCGTGTCCTTCTCGACCTCGACGATGCCGAGGATCGTCTTTCCCTTGTTCGGGCCGACTACCCCAACGATGTCGATCGCCGCGGGGGTGGCTGCCGCGTCGACCTTCACCGTCCCTTTGTCGACCTCCTTGCCGACGGTGACGGTGTAGGACTCGCCGGCGATCTCGAGGACGATCCCCCGGCGGGCCTCTTCGGGAAACGGCTGGCCGGCGAACTCCATCGCCACCGGCAGCCAGATGCCGTCGAGGAGGGCGTTTCCTTCGTCGGCCGCCAAGACGGAAACACCGGCGACGATTCCGCTGGCGATGATGGTGACGACAACCGCGGCCTCGAGGAGCTGCTTGAGATTCGTGGCAGCGGCGCGGGTCTGGCTGCGGAGGCCGAGGCGGATGAGCGGCTGCATGAGTTTCCCCAGGAAGGTTTTCGGAGCGATTTCAATGACATGGGTCATGCGGGTTCCGGTGCCCGGCCGGAGATTCTAGCCGGGGAAGGGCCCGGTGCCCTACGCTCGGCTCGATGTCCACCTCGTCCCCCCTTGCCATCACGACCGTCGACACCCCGCTGGGGCCTCTCACGCTCACCGCTTCCCCGGTGGGCCTGCGGGGCGTGGGCTGGGAGGGGGAATCGGTCGGTGTCGTTTCCGACGGAGGATCATCCCTCGCGGAATCCGCGTTAGCCGCAGCCCCTTCCCCCGCGACATCGATCCTCCGTATGGCCGCCAGCCAACTCGATGAGTATTTCAGCGGTCTGCGGACGACATTCGAGCTTCCCCTCGACCCGACCGGCACGCCGTTTCAGCGCTCCGCCTGGGAGATCCTCCGCACCATCCCCTTCGGCCACACAATGACCTACGGCGCGCAGGCCCGGCGGCTCGGCGGGGCGAACAAGGCCCGCGCCGTCGGCGCTGCCAATGGCCGCAACCCTCTTTCAATCATCGTTCCCTGCCACCGTGTCATCGGCGCTGACGGCGCGCTCACCGGCTTCGCAGCGGGCGTCGAGCGGAAGGCTTGGTTGCTGCGCCACGAAGCCGCGATCAGCGGCCGCGCCGAACGCGGCCGTCGCTGATTCTGCCAGCGGGGCCGCGCCGGACTTGGCTCCTTATCCGATCGGTTCGAAGTCTCCCAGGACCCAGGAGCGGTCGAAGTAGGCGGCCGTCGGCCCATACAGCCGGAAGTAGCTGAACCAGCCCTTCCCGGGGAGCGTCTCGATCCAGTTGCCCGCCGGCATTCCGACAGGCGCGGTCGGGCCGAAGAAGAGGTCGACCGAGCCGTCAGGGTTGGTGGCGATCGAATCGCGTGACGACCGGTCGGGCTGGGCGCCGGTGTCGACGAAGCAGCGTGTCTGGTTGTCGTAGACGGTCACCGACCAAAACTGCGCCACAGGCACATCCTTCGGAACGGTGAGGCGGTAGGTCTGGCCACCATCGAGCCACCTGCCGGTGGAATCCCGCGCCGCCTCGAGATAGACCTGCCCGACGCCGACCGCCCGCCCCATCATCCCCACCGACACCCCGACCGCTTCGTAGAACCAGCTCGTCCGTTCGTCGAGCTCGGTATGGTGGGGGGCCTCCTGATTCGTCTCGGCGAGCATCAGGGATTTTTCCCACGCCCGCTCCGGCCAGACCTTCGCTCCGGCAAACCGCTTCTGATACGCGATCGCCCGGGCCATCGCTTCTCCCGCTGCGGCCGCGTCGATGAGGATTTTCTTCTGCCTCGGGCTCAACGCGAACGGCTTCCCCTTCTCGATCCCCAGCGGCTGGAGCATCCCCATCACGATCCGGTCGCGCTCGTGGACAGGCTCTTCGTTGATGATCCTCGCCAGCTCTTCCCAATAGACGAGCCCGCGGGGCTGCGCGCCGCTCCATGGCCGGCCGGCAGGGGAAAGATGGCGCGTGGGGCCCGGATTCTCGCGTTGGGCATAGGGATAAATCCGCAGCCCTTCGATCAGCGCTTTGGCCTTGGCCGGATCGGGGTCGAGAACGCGGTGGGCCGAGAAGATGTTCGCTGTCGGCGAGCGGAAGACGAAGTAACCGTCGGGCTTCATGTCGGCGTCGTCGGGGCCGAGGATCAGATACTTTCCCCCCGCTCCCTTGTCGGGGCCGGTCTGCCCGGAATCGGTGATCGGCCGTTGCCAGAAATCGGTGCAGCCCCCCGCCGTTGGCCCGGCCGGGATCTCCAGGACGAGCGGCCCCGATTCCCGCAGATTCGGGAAGGCCATGATGTAGGGGGTGGTGGCGTTGGCGGTGAGGAGACCGAGCTTGTCCTGGAACGTGAGGTAGTCGACGTAGTCGAGCTTCCCGGCCCCGAACTTCGTCGCATGCTCGCTTTGCCACTGCACCATTGCCATCAGCGGGAGGGCCCAGAGATAGGCCTGGCAGGCCCGCTGGAAGTCGAGGTCGTCGAAGAGCTTCTCGACGGTGGCCGCCGTGGGGAAACCGTGATCGAGATCGAGTGTGCCGAGCCTCGATGCCACGCTGCCGGTGGTGGGGAGAACTCCGTCCGCTGCCAAGGGTCGGTCCTCGTTAATGTTCGTGCTGATCGTGGTGTTCGTGCCGGGGGCGTCGCGGGGCGCCGAGTTGGCCGGGCCGCCGCGGACGGCTGGAAGAGTGTACGTTCTACCCCTCGGATATCTCCATCCTCCGACTCCCCGGCCATGGCGATGACCTGCCGGCCCTCCACGCCACCGGCGTGCGGGGGCCAACCCTGGGCCGAACGGCCGGTAGAATGCCACGGCGACGATCGGGCGATCCCATGCCATCTCGATCGAGCCGCGCCGGAACCGTGGTCAATGAGGCTTCGATGGGTTCGCTCTCCGGACATCTGCTGGTCGCTGCCGCGAAACTGAACGACCCGAACTTTTCTCGGACGGTCGTCCTGCTCGTCGAGCACGATCGGGGCGGGGCCCTTGGCCTCGTGCTCAATCGCCCCGGCGCCGAGAGCCTCGATCGAGTTTGGGACGAGTCGGCGAACGGGCCGTGCCCCGCTGATGTCGTGGTGATGAACGGCGGGCCGCTCGAGGGGCCCCTGCTCGCGCTCCATGCCAATCCTGTCATGACCGAACGGGACATCGTGCCGGGTGTCTTTCTCGCCATGCGCAAGGATCTTGTCGTCACGCTCGTTCGCGACAACCATGCGCCGCTCCTCGTCTTCGCCGGCTATTCCGGCTGGGGCGCCGGGCAACTCGACGCGGAGGTGGCGGCCGGTGATTGGAGAATTGCCCCGGCCACGAGCGACCTCGTGTTCGGCGACTCCGACAGCCTCTGGCAACGCGCCACCACGCATGTCGCCGATACAAACCTCGCCGCGGCGCTCCGCATCAAGCACCGGCCCGCGAAGCCCTGGCACAACTGACCGGGCGCTAGCAACGGCAGCGGCCGCCGCTTGCGGCAAAATCCTCCCGGCAGGAATCGAACCTGCGACCAGCGGCTTATAAGGCCGACGCTCTACCACTGAAGCTACGGGAGGGAAGCGAGATCAGACGTATTCCATCGCGTATCACGCAGCCCTCCTTTCCCTTCGTGTTTCGCCGTCACCCAGTTGACCGCACGGCCTAGAGCGATCGAGAGACGACATCGTACCCGCCCAAGGCATCCTTGGCAGCGCCCGATTCTGTTCTGTCTCCCCGGCGCCGATGCGGTCCTTGCCACCGACCTCGAACCGTATCCCCGCGGTCAGGCCGGTCGCACCGCCGCCCACCCGTAGACGGCCGTGAAGAAGAGAAACAGCACCGTCAGCCCGTGGTACCCCAGCCGCAGCCACCACGCCGTGAGGTGCTCCTCGACGTCGAACACCCCCTGAAGTCCCACGCGGATCCCCCAGAACACCGCCACATAACCGCAGACTGCGCGGGCCAGATCACCTCCCCCTGCCAGGGCGCGAGCATTGAAGAGGGTGATCAGCCCGAAGGCCACGATCGACAACACGACATACCCGCCATACACCCAGTACATCTGCCGGTGCAGCCGCGACAGGCATGCCAATTCCTTCCGCCAGTCGAGCCGAAAGGGCACCAGGGCCGAGGCCACGAGGACCCCGAAGTGCCCCACACCCCCTGCCAATAGCAGGGTGGTCAAGAGATCTTCCGACATTCCACAGCCCCCATCGCTTGAAGAAACGGTACCACGACGCCGACAACGAACGGCCGGTGAAACAGTAGGCCGGCCGGGCCGAGCACCAGAGCGATGGTGAACAGCCTCCCCCGCGCCCCGCCGCCGAGCCCCAGGGCCCGTCCGGCCCGGCTCCGCTCCGCGAGCAGGCCCACCCCCTGGACCATGAAGAACGCGGTCGGCCGGCCATACCCGCCCCCAGCAGGCCAGGAGATGACCGCATCATGGACCAGGCCGCTGAACGTGAACCCGGCGAGAACGGCGCCCACCGTGCCCAGCAGCGGGGTGAGCGGACGGAACAAGAAGCGGTGGGTGAAGTCGCGGAAGGCGGTGTTCCAGCGGCGCCCCCAGAAGTCGGCAAGGCTGGTCGCCGCGAGCGGACGGTGCATCAGGGGCTTGGCTTCGACCCCCGCGCTGCGCCACGCGCAGGAGAGGAGGTGGAAGAGGCCGAAATGGAGCACCATGACGATGCCGAGCATCCCGGCCCATCCGACCAGGGATGAATACTCCATGGGAAGCAGGCGGACGAGCCCGAAGAGGATCACCAGTCCGGCCGTCAGCTTCCCCACTGCGGCAAGCCATTCGGCCCGTTCCGGGGGGCGGGGCGGCAGCAGCCGATCGGGCTCGAGAAAACGCCGGGCGTCGAGCCCCGGCCAGAGGAAGAGATACCCCAGATGCCTCCACATGGGCTGGCCGGAGCCGGGCGTCCGCCGCCAAGTCAGCCACTTGCACCCGGAGAAGATCGTAAACGCCAGGAGCCACATGATGGCCCAGCGTGGCCAGTCGCCCGGTGCGAGGAGCGGCACGAGCCAAGGGGCCAGGAGCAGCGGCCCCCATCCCTGCCACCAGCGCACCGGAGCAGGCATCGACCGCCGGGCGGTATCGCTGGCCGTGTTGACCGGTTCGGTATGCATCGT
>CAMBFA010000060.1 GCA_945865325.1 Candidatus Kuenenia stuttgartensis | reverse complement strand
GGCGCCGATCGCCCAGAAAAACACGATGCCCGCAGCAGCGGCAGCCAGTTCGGGCTGGCGAACGAGAAGGCTCAGGTCGGTCCACGTCCGCGCCAGAGCGTTCCAGGCGGGGGGAGCGTCGGGGGCCGCGGGGGCAAGGTGCGGCATGAACCCCGCCGCTGCCAGCCCCAGCAGTGCCGTGCCCCCAAGGAGCATCCCCGTTGGCCAGGCGCGCCCCCAGGCCGAGGCGGCGTCGAGCGCCGTCGCATCGGCCACCCAGTTTCCGGCGGCAGTCCCGGCGAGGACGGCGACGAGCGAAACGAGCGAAAACAGTCCGTTGGCAGACGAGAGTCGCGACGGCGGGACGACCTCTGGAATCACGCCGACGATCGACGGCGTCATCAGCGCCGCCTGCGTGCCAATCGCCATCACCGCCCCGAGGAGCAGCCACAAGCCTGTCGGCAGCCCCAGCCACGCCTCACCCTCACCCATGCCGAAGCCGAGCACGAGGGTTGCCGCCACGGCGATCAACACCTCGGCCGCTTTGCACCAGCGAATCACCGCTGTCTTCGATTGCCGATCAGCAAGAGATCCGGCCAGCCACGAGAAGAGCACGTAGGGGAGCGACAGCCCGACCAATCCGATCGTGAGCACGAGGCTGACGCGCCCCTCGTCGACAAGCTTCTTTCCCAACCCGATCGCCAGCCACTTGATGGCGTGATCGTTGATGAGCGTCAGCGCACGGACGACCAGGAGCGCGGCGAATCCGCCCGTCCAGAGTGAGTTCCCCGCGGCAGGCGCCGGGAGAGGAGGGGGGTACGGGCTCGGGGTTGGGCTATCCACAGTGGAGGCTCGCAGAGGGGATAGAGGAGCCAAACGACCCGGAGCGGACGTTTCCAACTCCCATCAAGGCGACGCTCGCAACGAGGTGTTCCTGCCGACCGTTCCTGGGGCCGGCGTGCGGCCGGGCCGGCTTGCCCCCCACCCCACAATCGGTTTTTCCCCTTTCATCGCACCGAGGGTCCGAGGGAAGACCGGCCGCGAACCGGCGGAAGACTACCAAAGGTTTGCAAACGCCGTGGCGGGCGACGTATCTTCCAAGGGAAGGCATGAGGCCTTTCCGCCCTCCTCGAGGATCCCTCCGATGACCCGCTCGCACACCGCATCCGCTTCGTTTTCCAGCCGTTTCGGCAGGGTGTTCCTCGCATCCCTGGCCGGTTTGCTCGGCACCGGGTGGGGGGGGTTCGGGGCCGCCGACGCCGTTGCCCAGACGATCGTCTACCGCCCCATCGTGACCGGATTCGCCCCTGCGGCCGGCCCCTCTGTCGCCAACTACAATCCGTCGGGGAACTACGCGGCCGTTTCGGCCTTCTCCCCCCCGGTCGTGAGCACCGTTCCGATGGCGGCGATCTCGATGCCGCTGACTGCGGTCGTTCCCGGCAGTTCGATGGCCGTGATGAGCTACGCCGTCCCCGCGATGACCACTGTTGCCCGCCCCGTCACCACCTATTACGCTCCCTCTTACGCCGCCGCGGCCCCCACCGTGGCTGCCTACGCCCCCAACGCCGAGTTCTTCTCCCCCGTGTCGGGCCCCGTCGCCGTGACCTCGTATTACGCCCCGTCCTACGCCCCGTCCGCGGTCATGGCACCGGTGGCCATGGCCCCGACGGTGCAGATGGTGCCCACCGCCGTCGCCGTCCCGCTCTATCGCCGCGGCCCGTTCGGTGGCCTGCGGCCGGTCCGCGGCGCTTACTGGCCGGCCTACTGACGTTCCCGGCTGGCCCGATCGTTGCCGGCTCCCCCCGACCTGCCCCCGCTGCGGCACGGTGCTATAGTACCGACGCTTCGGGGCATCCAAGCCCCGCGCGGATGCGGCTTTGACGCCATGCTCCGCGATGGCCCGCGCCCTCCGGCAGGGTGGCTGGATGGGGCACGGTCAAAGGTCGGCACGGGACAACGGTGGGATGGCAAAGGAAAAGACGGTCAACATTATTGGGGCCGGGCCGGGTGGACTCGGCTGCGCCATGCTGCTGGCCGCCGCCGGAGTTCGCGTGCGGATCCTCGAGCGTCTGCCGTTTCCCGGCGGACGGACGAGCACCATCAACACCCCAGAGGGCTTCCGCTTCGATCTCGGGCCGACCTTCTTTCTCTACCCGCGGGTCCTCGACGACATCTTCACTGCCTGCGGCCGTGATCTGCGGCGCGAGGTCGATCTCGTCCCCCTCGATCCCCAGTACCGGCTCGTTTTCGGTGCCGGTGGAGAACTCCTCGCCACCCCCAACATCGCCCGGATGGAGGCCGAGGTCGCCCGGCTGTCGCCGGTCGATGCCGGTGCCTTCACCCGGTTCATGAATGTGACCCGGGAGAAATTCGTCCGTTTTGCGCCGTTCCTCGAGCAGCCCTTCGAGAGCTGGCGCGATCTGGTCAATCCGGATCTCATCAAGCTCATGCCGCTCCTGAAGCCATGGCGGAGCCTGAATGACGAACTGGGGAGCTTTTTCCGCGACGAACGAATCCGCCTGGCGTTCACCTTCCAGTCGAAATACCTGGGGATGTCACCGTTCCGCTGCCCAAGCCTGTTCTCAATCCTGTCGTTCCTCGAATACGAGCACGGCGTCTTCCATCCGATTGGTGGATGCGGCGCGGTGTCGAGCGCGATGGCTCGGATCGCCGGTGAAATGGGGGTGGAGATCCACTACTCCGAAGCGGTCGAGTCGCTCCGCTTCGACGGCCGCAAGATTGCCGCGGTAAAGACGCAGGAGGGGGAGTACGAGGCCGATGCCACGGTCATCAATGCCGACTTCGCCCGCTCGATGACGCGCTTGGTTCCCGACCGGCTGCGGCGCCGCTGGAGCGACCGGCGGATCGCTTCGAAGCGGTTCTCATGCTCGACGTTCATGCTCTACCTCGGGATCGAGGGGCAGTATGACGTGCCCCATCACACCATCTATCTGTCGGCCAACTACCGCGACAACCTCGCCGACATCGAGACGCGTCATGCCCTCGGTCCTGATCCGTCGATGTATGTGCAAAACGCCTGCATCACCGATCCCTCCCTCGCCCCCGCCGGCCACAGTACGCTCTACTTGCTGATCCCGGTCACCCACCGCCACCCCAACGTCGACTGGCGCCGCGAGGCCCCGCGCTACCGCGAGGTGGCCCTCGACCAACTCCAACGGATGGGGATCAACGGCGTCCGGGAGCGGATCCGCTTTGAGAAGATGATCACGCCGGATGACTGGCAGGATGACTACGAGATCTACCGCGGGGCGACGTTCAATCTCTCCCACGATCTCGGCCAGATGCTCCACCTCCGTCCGCACAACCGCTTCGAAGACCTTGAAGGGGTGTACCTCGTCGGGGGTGGCACCCATCCCGGCAGCGGCTTGCCCGTGATCTACTCCTCTGCCCGGATCACGACCGATCTGCTCCTCGAAGACCTCGGTCTCGCGGGCCTTTCCCAACCTTCCTCATCGACGACGGCCGGTCGCCCGCGGGCTCCCGCCAACGTCTAGTCCGCCGGCACCGAAGCCCGCGGCCGATCGATCGCCACCGAACACCGAAAACCGAACACCGAGACCGTCAAGAGCCAAGCGCCGGCGAGAGCCGAGCCGAGGAAGGGATGATGCAAACCGTCAACGAATCGCATCGGGTCGTCGTCATCGGGGCCGGACTCGGTGGCTTGGCCGCCGCCTGCACGCTGGCGGCGCGCGGTTACGCGGTGACGCTGTGCGACAAGAATCCGTGGGTCGGGGGGAAGGCGGCGATCCTCTCGGAGCAGGGTTACCGCTTCGACATGGGGCCGACGATCCTCACGATCCCGGAGGTCCTGCGGCGGATCTTCGCCGAGGCCGGGCGCGACGTCGATCAAGCCCTCGACCTGATCCGGCTCGACCCGCAGTGGCGGAGCTTCTTTACCGACGGTTCGACGCTTGATCTGTGTGCTGATGTGCCGCAGATGCAGGCCACGCTCGACCGCCACGCGCCGGGGACCGGGGCGGGACAGGGATACGGGCGGTTCATGGAGCTCTCGAAGCGGCTCCACCGGATCTCCGATGAGTTTTTCTTCTGGCGCCCGGTGGGCGGGCTCTCCGACATGTTCGACCCGCGCCGCAGTTTTAATGTGGGGATGCTTCGCGAGATCATGGGGATGCGACCGGGGCACAGCGTTTCCGGCACCGTCCGGGCCTTCGTGCCCGACGCCCGGGCGGCGCAGATGTTCGATCATTTCACCCAGTATGTGGGGAGCTGCCCCGAATCTTCGCCGGCCATCCTCTGCGGCATCGCCAACATGCAGTCGCGCGACGGGGTCTGGTATCCGCGTGGGGGAACTGGTGCCGTGCCACGGGCCCTGGCCACCCTAGCGGTCGATCTCGGCGTCGACATCCGTACCCGCACCGCCGTCAGCCGGATCCTCGTCGAGAAGGGGAAGGTGCGCGGCGTGGTAACGGAGCAGGGGGAGACGATCCCGGCGGCTGTGGTGGTGAGCAATTCCGACAGTGTCCGCACCCACCGCGAGCTCGTCGAAGGCGCGCCCGCCGCTCGATTTCTCGGGCGGCGGAAGTACGAGCCGGCCTGTTCCGGCGTCGTCCTCTACCTCGGCCTCGACCGCCGCTACGAACAACTTCTCCACCACAACTTCGTCTTCTCGGCCGACCCGCACGAGGAGTTCGACTTCATCTACCGCAAAGGGGAGCCGGCCCCCGATCCGACCTGCTACGTCTGCGCCCCGGCCGTCACCGAACCGGAGGTGGCGCCGCCCGGAGGGGAGGCCCTCTACGTGCTCGTTCATACCCCCTACCTCCGGCCCCACCACGACTGGTCGAAGATGTTCGCTCCCTACCGGAAGCGGATCATCGAGAAACTCGTCTCCACGGCCGGACTCGAGGATATCGAGCAGCACATCGTCGTCGAGCGGTTCCTCACGCCGCAGGACATCAACGACCGCTACCACGTCCTCGACGGCGCGATCTACGGCCTGGCGAGCCACGGCAGATTCTTCGGCGCCTTCAAGCCTTCGAACCGTTCCCCCGACATCGAAGGGCTGTACCTCGCCGGTGGCTCTGCCCACCCAGGTCCGGGGATGCCGATGGTGTTGATGTCGGGCTGGATCGCGGCCGACACCGTCGACAAGGATCGGCTCGTCGAGCCCTCCGGCCCGGTGTCGACGCCGGCCTCCTGCGCGATCTGACGGTGCTCGGGAGGAGCCCTTGAAGCGCGACGTTACGGGTAGTGATGGGCGGGGGCAACTCCCCCCCTTCTCGCGAACCCTCTACCACTGGTTCATGGTCTCTGTCCGCCGTTCGATGCGCCGGCACTTCCACGGCTTGCGGTTGCTCGGCGGCGCGGGGGGAGGGCCTGATCATCCCGATCTCGGGGGTCAACCGGTAATCCTCTACACGAACCATCCCGGCTGGTGGGATCCACTCGTGTTCTTCACCGTCGCCCAGGAGCTCTGGCCCGATCGGCTCAACTACGGCCCGATCGACGCCGCGGCGCTGGGCAAGTACCGGTTCCTGGAACGGATCGGATTGGTCGGCATCGAGCCAGGGACGCGCCGCGGCGCGGCCCGTTTCCTCCGCATCGCCCGGGCCGCCGGCCGTCGCCCCGACGTCATTTTCTGGGTCACGGCCCAGGGGCAGTTCGCCGACCCGCGGGAGCGCCCGATCGTGATCCGCCCCGGGGTTGGGCACGCCGCCGGAGCCAACGAAAAAGGGGTGATCGTGCCGATGGCGGTCGAGTACCCGTTTTGGAATGAGCGCTTGCCCGAAGCGCTCGTGGCCTTCGGCGACCCGATCCCGATGGGGCGGGGCGACGGCCTCGACGCCCATGACTGGACCTCGCTCCTCGCGGAGCGTCTCGAGGCGACCCAGGACCGGTTGGCCCGGGCCGCCCGGGGGCGCGACCCGGCCCCGTTCCGCACGCTCCTGGCCGGGGATGTCGGGGTGGGGGGGGTCTACGATCTCGGCCGCCGACTCCGTGCCTGGCTCGCGGGTCAACCGTTTGATCCCTCCCACGGCAGCCGTCCGCCCCTCTCCCCGGAGCAGCGGCCATGATCGTGGCCTGGTTGACCCTGCCGGGCTTGGCGCTGGCCAGCCTGCCGGCGCTGCTGACGCTCGCCAATCTGCGGTTCTTCACCCGCGCCCCGCGACCGGCGCCGGGCGCGCGTGCCGCCGGGGTCTCCGTCCTCGTGCCGGCCCGCGACGAGGCCCGGGTGATCGGCCGGCTCGCCGCCGCCGTTCTTGCTAACCGCGATGTCGACCTCGAACTGGTGATCCTCGACGACGACAGCCGGGATGAGACCGCGGCGATCGTCTCGGCCCTTGCCGTCACCGATCCGCGCGTCCGGCTGCTCCGCGGTCAGCCGCTCCCCCCCGGCTGGTGCGGCAAACAGCACGCCTGCTGGCAGCTCTCCCAAGCGGCGCGCCACGATATCCTCGTGTTCCTCGACGCCGACGTCACCCTCGAGCCTGATGCCTTGGCACGGACGGTCGCCTTCCTCGAGACACGACGCGTCGATCTGGCGAGCGGATTCCCCCGCCAGGAGACCGGCTGCCTCCTCGATTGGCTCCTCCTCCCGCTCATCCACTTCGTGCTCCTCGGCTACCTCCCGCTGGCGATCGCCCGTAGCGACAACCGCCCCGGACTCGCCGCCGGATGCGGCCAATTATTCATCACCCGGCGGGAGGCCTACCGGGCTTGCGGGGGCCATGCCGCCATCAAGGCCTCCCTCCATGACGGCATCAAGCTCCCCCGCGCCTATCGGGCCGCGGGCCTCTCGACCGATCTGTTCGATGCCGGTGACATCGCCCGCTGCCGGATGTACGGCACCGAACGGGAAGTGCTGCGGGGCCTCGGGAAGAACGCCACCGAGGGGATCGCTGCGCCGGGGAGCATCCTCCCTTTCACCCTTCTCCTCGCCGGCGGCCAGATCCTCCCGGCAGTCCTCCTCGGCTGCGGCCTCGCCGCTGGATGGGAGGGCTGGCCGACCTGGGGCGTGGCCATGGCATTGGCGGCCGCGGCCGCCGCGTGGGCCCCGAGACTCGTGGCGGTCCACCGCTTCGGCCACAGCCTCACCAGCGCCCTGGTCCATCCGCTCGGCGTGGCGGTGTTCCTCGGCATCCAGTGGACCGCCCTGATCCGCCGGTCGCTCGGCCTGAAGACGAGCTGGCGGGGCCGAGCGCTGTCGCCCCAGTAGCGGAACGCTGGCCGTTCACCCCACCGCCCCCCGAGCGAGGGCCCGACGCGCCGCGCGGGCCGCCGCTTCAGCCGCAGCCAGACTGTCGGCGACGGCCGTCAGATGCCCCATCTTCCGCCCCGGCCGCGGGGCCGATTTGCCGTAGAGATGAAGGCTCACCCCCGCCACCGCCAGGGCCGCGTTCCAGTCAGGCTCCCCCAGCTCCCAACAGTCGCCGAGGAGATTCACCATTGCCGCCGGGGAGCGGAGCCGGGGGGATCCGAGCGGAAGGCCACAGACGGCTCGTACCTGCTGCTCGAATTGGCTCGTCACGGCCGCTTCGATCGTGAGGTGTCCGGAGTTGTGGGGCCGCGGGGCGATCTCGTTGACCAGTAACCCCCCGTCGGAGGTGACGAAGAGCTCGACACAGGCGACGCCGACGACGTCGAGTGCCTCGAGGACCCGCTCCGCCATCCGCCGCGCGGCGCGAACAGTGGCCTCCGGCAGCCCCGAAGGGGCGAGCGAACAGTCGAGGATGTGGTGGCGATGGTGGTTGAGCGAGGGCTCCCAGGTGCAGATCTCCCCCTGGAGCCCGCGGGCGGCGACGACCGACAGCTCGGAGGCGAACGGAATCCATCCCTCCAAAACCAGCTCCGCCGGTCCCAAGCTTTCCCAGGCGGCATCGACGTCCGCCGGGCTGTCGATGCGGCGCTGTCCCTTCCCGTCATAGCCCGCGGTACACGTTTTCAGGACGGCCGGCAGCCCCGTCCGCGCCACGGCGGCCAGAAGGTCGTCCCGCGAGCGGACCATGCCGTGCGGGGCGCAGGGGATCGCGTGGGCGACGAGGAACGCCTTTTCCCTTCCCCGATCCTGAGTCGTAAACAACACCTCCGGCCCCGGGCGGACCGGCACGACGGCGTTGAGGGCCCGGGCCGCGACCACCGGTACGTTCTCGAACTCGTACGTCACCGCCGCGAATCGGCCCCCGAGCGCCACCAACCTGGCCGGGTCGTCGAGGAGCCCAACATGGACCCGGTCGCAGTGCCGGGCGGCGGGGCAATCGGCATGGTCGACGACCGCCTCGACGCGGTAGCCCATCCGCCGGGCGGCGGAGGCAAACATGGCGCCGAGCTGGCCACCACCGAGGACGCCGAGGGTAGCGCCGGGGAGGATGGGGGACCGACCGGCGAGGGGAGGGGAGAGACTGGGATGGCTCACGGGATGTCACGCTTGACGGGGGCAGTCGAGATCGTCGGCAAGCACCCGCGCCGTCTGCTCCTCGCGGTAGACCCGGAGGGCTTCGGCGAGACGGTCGTCGTGGAGGGCGAGGATCGCCACCGCCAGGAGGGCCGCATTCGTGGCCCCTGCCGGCCCGATTGCCAGGGTGCCGACCGGGATCCCGGCCGGCATCTGCACGATTGAGAGGAGCGAATCGACCCCCCGGAGCAGCGCCGATTCGACCGGCACGCCGAACACCGGCAGGGCCGTCTGGGCCGCCATCATGCCAGGCAGATGGGCCGCCCCACCGGCCCCAGCAATGATCAGCTGGAGGCCGCGGCGGGCCGCGTGGGTGGCATATTCGGCGAGTTTCCCCGGGGTGCGGTGAGCCGAGACGATCTCGCACTCGTGCGCGACACCGAACTGCGTCAGCACCTGCGAGGCGCGCTCGAGCGTCGCCCAGTCGGAGCGGCTCCCCATCACGATCCCCACCAGCGCCGCCGGGGTGCGATCAGGGGAGGGGAGGGCCGGCGCGGGAGGAGCAGCAGTCATGAAAAAGCCTCGACTGGCGATGGCGGCACGGTCGACGGAGCCTGACTGGGCGCGGCCACGACGGCCGCGTTTCGCGGAGGCACTGTCCAGCGCCGTCGCGACCCCACCATCATCCGTTGCCGCCACGGGGCTTGCAACGGAGCCCCCGCGCTTGGCCGGCCGGGACGGCAAAGCCCCGCTGCGCCCGGCACGGTCGGTGATTGACGCGCCTCCCCGACGATTCGACAACAGGGAGAGAGCGGACGGCTCGCCCCCGGAGCATCAACCACCAGCGCGGAGCACTCCCATGACGATGGACCACGCCCTCCCCGACACTCTCCCGGTCCACTGGCCCGACGGATCGACCGCGCCCCCGACCGCCACCGACGCGGCGCTCGACCGGGCCGCGGCGGTGCTCCGCGCGGGGGGGCTCGTGGCGATCCCGACCGAGACGGTCTACGGGCTCGCCGCCCTGGCGCTGTCGGAGAGCGCCGTCGAGCGGATCTTCATCGCCAAGGGGCGGTCCTCGACCAATCCGCTCATTGTCCATGTCGATGGCATCGGGATGGCGCGGACGCTGGCCGCGGAGTGGCCCGCCTCCGCCGAACGGATCGCCCGGGCCTGCTGGCCCGGCCCGGTGACGGTTGTCGTCCCGAAGGCGGCGCACGTCCCCGACCGCGTCACCGCCGGCGGGCCGACGGTGGCGCTGCGTTGCCCCGACCAGCCGATTGCCCGCGAACTGATCACCCGCCTCGGCGAACCGCTGGCAGCCCCGAGCGCCAACCGTTCGCTCCGCCTCTCGCCGACGACGGCGGCCCATGTCCTCGAGAGCCTCGGTGCGAGGGTCGACCTGATCCTCGACGCCGGTCCGTGCGGACGGGGGATCGAATCGACCGTCGTCGACTGCACGGTGTCGCCGCCAGCGATCCTCCGCCCCGGCCCGCTCACCGCCACGGCGCTCGCCGCGGCGCTCGGCGAGACGATCGCCGCCGGACCGACCAGCGCCCCCTCCGGACCGACCCGCTCCCCCGGCCAGCTGTCCCGCCACTACGCCCCGCGCACCCCCCTCGAGACGAGCCCCCGCGCCGCCGAGCGGGTGACCGAATTACTTCGCGCCGGGAAGCGCGTCGGCTGGCTGACAACCCGGGCCGCCGACGCGCGGACCAGACGGATCGCCACCAGCGCCGAGGTGGTCGTCGTGCCGATGCCGGAAGATCCGGCCGCGCACGCTGCCATGCTCTACGCCGTGCTGCACGCCGTCGACAAGCGGTCACTCGACTGGATCATCGTCGATGAACCACCCGCCGGCGATGCCTGGCAGGCGATCCACGACCGCCTTGCGCGGGCCGCGGCCCCCGATGACGGCGCGTCTGACGGCACAAACGACCCCGCCCCGGCGGGTTGAGCCTGCGCCGGCTCCGTTACGCGGCCGGCGCGATGATCTCCCGCAGGGCTGCAGTGATGTCGGGATACTGAAACGTGAAACCGCTCTCCAGCGCCACCCGAGGGATCACCCGCTGCGAGGCGAAGAGCACCTGGGCGAACTCCCCGAACACGAGCCGAAGACCGAAATAGGGGGCCGGGAGAAAGGCGGGGCGGTGGAGTTGCCGACCAAGGGCGCGGGTGAACTCTGTGTTCCGCACCGGGTTCGGGGCGACGGCGTTCATCGGGCCGTCGATCGGGGCAGTCGCGGCGGCATGGTAGTAGAGCCGCGCCAGGTCGGTGACATGGATCCAGGGCATCCACTGCTTTCCGCTCCCCAGCGGGCCCCCGGCACCCAATTTGAATGGGAGGAGCATCTTTCCAAGCGCCCCCCCCCCGGCGCCGAGCACGATCCCGGTCCTGGCCGTGACCACCCGGACCCCCATCTCGCGGGCGGTCAGAGCCTCCTCCTCCCAGGCAACGCAGACCTCCGCGAGGAAATCGCGCCCCGCGACCGCCGACTCGGTGAGCTCGTCGTCCCCCCGGTTGCCGTAGTAGCCGACTGCCGAAGCCGATACGAGTACGGCGGGCCGGGCCGATGCCTGACGGATCCCCTGAACGAGATGCCGCGTGCCGATCACCCGGCTGTCCCTGATCCGTTGCTTCTGGGCCGGCGTCCACCGCCCTTCAGCCACCGATTCACCGGCGAGATGGAAGACGGTGTCGATCCCCTCTAGGGCGCTGGCGGGGGGAGGGCCCTGACGGGAATCCCAGCCGACGATCCGGCCGGCGAGATGACCGATCGTGGCCCGGGCCCGCTCCGGATCGCGCGTCAGCACCACCGGCCGATCGAGCATCCGCAACAACCGCGGACCGACAAACCCGGTCGCCCCCGTGACCAATGCCTGCATAGCTTCCTCCCTGTCGCGAACAGAAGTCGCGGTCGCGGCGCCGGCACGGTGTCGCGGAGCGGAAGCCCCGGAAAAAAACGACTTTCGTCACATCGGCCCGGGGGAGTATAAGCAGTGCCCCTCCTTCTGGCCTGCCCACCCCGCGCCCCGGACCTTCCCCCCTTGTCCTCCCGCCCGCCGAGGCCTCGCGCCAAGGTTGTGGAACTGCTCGCCCGAGGCCTCCCGCCGCGGTCGGGGCTCCGCCGCGATCTCTGGATCTCCACCGCCGACGCCTCCGCCTACAGCGTGATGGTCGGCTGCGGGGAGCACTACATCCCGGCGTTCAGCCTGGCGCTCGGCTTCGGCCCGGTGGCAACTGGGCTGACCGCATCGGCCCCGCTGTTCGTGGGGGCGGTGCTCCAACTGGTGACGCCGCTGGCGGTGCGCCGGCTGGGGACGAACCGGGGCTGGGTGGTGGCCACGACGGCGGTACAGGCCATCAGTTTTCTGCCGCTCATCTGGTGGGCCCTGCGCGGGCATGCCCAACCGTGGGAGCTGCTGATTGCCGTGAGCCTCTATTGGTCGGCCGGCATGGCCGGCGCCCCGGCCTGGAACGCCTGGATGGGCACGCTGATTCCGGAGCGGATGCGCACCCCCTACTTTGCCCATCGCAGTCGTCTCGGTCAGTTCGCGGTCCTCGGCGGTTTCGTCGCCGGGGGCCTGCTCCTGGAATGGGGGAAGCGCCACAACGTGCTCCTCCCCACGTTCGCGGTCCTGTTCGCGCTCGCCTCGGGCTGCCGTCTCGTTTCGACTCTCTGCCTGGCCGCCTGCCGCGAGCTCAAGCCCCCGGGGCACGACATGCCGGTGGTCGAGGATCGTCGCTCCGGGGATGCGGCCCCGCCCCGGTCCGGTCCCGGCGAGGCGTGGCAGCGCCTCCGCGCCCTCGCTGCGGGGCCGGCAGGGACCCTCGTCACCTACCTGTGGGCGATCACCTTTGCCTGCCAGTTCTCCGGCGCCTACTTCGCCCCCTACATGCTCAAAGACCGGCAGTTCTCCTACCTCTCGTACATGCTGGTCGTGGCCGTCAGCTTCCTTGCGCGGGCTCTGGTGCTCCCGACCCTGGGGCGGCTGGGAGGCCGCATCGGCTCCCTCGGCCTCCTCTGGGTGGGAGGGCTCGCGATCGCTCCACTGACGCTCTTCTGGCTCGTGTCGGCGAACATCCCCTACCTCGTCGGCGTGCAGGTCGTCGCCGGCGCGTCGTGGGCGGCCTACGAACTGGCCGTCGTGCTTCTGTTCTTCGAGACGGCCTCGCACCGGGAGCGGACCGGCGTGGTAACCGCCTACAACCTCGGCCATGCCGTGGCCTGGGTCAGCGGTGCTGCCTGCGGCGGCCTCCTCCTCCGCACCCTCGGCGAAGACCGCAGCGCCTACTATGCCGTGTTCGGCGTCTCGGCACTCCTCCGCGTGGCGGCGATCCCGCTTCTCCTCCGGGTCCACCTGCCCCCTTCAGCGAGCGCCATGACCCCGGTACGGCGGGCCCCCCTGGCACGGCGGGGAAAAGAGGTCGGCACGGGGATCGACGATATCGATCTTCTCCTCGCCGGTGACAGCATCCTCCCCGGCGACACGGCGATTGCGACCGACACGATTGCCGCCAGCGATGCCCCGACCCGATCGGAAGCAGCGCCCCCCTGACGCCAGCCGGCCGGCAGCCAGCCGGCGATCAGCCTGCTGGGAAGCGGGGCTCGTTGGCGAGGCTGTCGAGGAATGTCCGGGCATGACCGTAGTCGCCGGCCGGGTAGCGGCTGACATTCGTCTTCAGGGCATCGATGAACTTCGAAACGGTCCCGCGGATCTTCTCGAACTCCTCAAACTGGAGGCTACCGCCGCTCGAAGCCCGATCGGCGAACAGTTTGTCGAGGTCGGAGCGATAGGCGTTGTAGTCCTCGGCAGTCAGGAGGAGCGGATACTCGATGTGGCCGGTGACCGGATCGAGCTGCGCCGACGTCAGCCGCGGCGGGGCCGCCGCCTTGGCAAAGCGGATCGCCTGATCATGCGTCACGGCCGGCCCGTTTTCGGCCTGGCGTGCCTCTTTGTTCGTCCGCCGCATGTCGAAGTAGGTGTTCGTCCACTTCTGGCGGTTATCGATCTCCTTGGTCTTCGCATCCTCCCAGTTTTTCGCCGCCTCGGAGTTTTGGAGGTTGGCATAGCCCTCGGAGCGGATCACATCGGAGATCCCATAGGCAGCGGCTTGGCCAGCCGTCGAGGCGTAGCCGCCCCCCATGCCCCCCATGCCGCCATTGCCCCATCCCCCCCACTGGGCCGAAGCGGTGTGCGATGCCCCGGCCCCCATCAGACCAAGCACGGCGACAAGACCGGACCGGGCGAGGAAACCGGCCGAGCGGCGGCCGAGGAGATGCCGGGCGACGGAAGACAGGCCCGGGGAAACACGAACCGACGCGGCGATGGTGGGGGCACAGCGACGCATGACCTGCCTCTTGGTGGCCCGCTCGGGGCGGGATGGAAGGGTGGGGGACCCGGCCAAGGACCGGTCGGTCCCCGGCGAATGAACAATCTCCACGATCGGAAAACTCCGATGGGAGAAACAGCCGACCGGAGTATACAATCCGTTGGCTGGAGGGGCGACACCGCTTTCGCGCCCGGCAGGCTGGAAAACTGCATCCGATGTGTCCGCCGGGGCACTCGAGGGCAGGGCTCCGGCCGGCTGACGCGACCGTCGGTGCCGGATGTCGCGATCCTGACGGTCGTGCCGCCTCCAGTCGGAATCTGGCGCGGAGGTTTTGTCCACCGCCGTCGGTTCCACGGGCTGGCCATGCTATGGCTTTCGAGAGCGGAATTGCGTCGCGCGCTGCCGTGGGCTTTTCCCGGAGCACACCCTGGAGTGAATCGAGATGAGGTTCAAGGGAACGATCGTGATCGTGGGTGTCGTCGGCTTGCTGGCGACGATCGGGTGCACTGAAACGAAGAAGCCGGCGTCCGACCAGAAACCGCCGGAGGTTACGTTCGGCGATCAAAAGAAAGGTAATGAGCCGTCGGCCCAGCCACAGGTTGGGGGCGTGCCAAAGCGGCCCGCTGCCGCGACGCCGGCCGAGCCCGCCGACGGCAATCCAGGCAAGGCTGATAAGGCTGCCAGCGACACCCTCGAACTCCCCGGCGCCACGTCCGCCGCCGTCCCCGCCTCCCCGGCAACGGCCCCCGCTGATCGCAGCGCCCCCGGCGCGGAAACCATCGGCGACCTCCGCACGGGCTTGGCGGCCGCGACCGACGAGAATGGCCGCGTTTTGGCGGTCGACGCGCTCGCCGACCTCGGGCCCAACGCCCACCCGGCTCTCGACGATCTCGTCAAGGCGCTCGGGGATGACAACATCCGCCTTCGCTGGCATGCGGCCCGCGCTATTGGGCGCATCGGTGAGGGTGCCTTCCCCGTCCTCCCCAAGCTCGTCGAGCTTTTGAGGGATGCCGACCCGATCGTCGTTACCCAGGCCGCCGCCGCGATCCGCGAGATCCGGGCCGACGAAGGGAATGCCCCTCTCGCCGATGACCACACCCAGGCCTATGCCGAAGCGGTCGATGCCCTCGCCGCCACGCTCGTCCATGCCGATCCCCGGGTTCGTCGGGGGAGCCTCAAGGCGATCGCAACGCTCCGCCCGGAGCCGGTCAAGTTGGCCAATCTCCTCAGTGACAAACTCGCCGATGCCGACCCCTCGGTCGTCATGCCGGCGATGGAATCGCTCGCCGATCTCGGCGCTGATGCTGTGCCGATGCTCGTGGAATCGCTCAAAAACCCGAAGTCTCGTTATTGGGCGACGGTGGCGCTGACGGAGATCGGACCGCTCGCCGCCCCGGCTGCCGGTGCGCTCACCGCCGCGGCCCTCACCGGCGAGCCGGAGGAGCGGATGCAGGCGATCCTGGCGCTGGCCGCGATCGGCGAGCCGGCAGCCGAAGCCGCCGATGAGCTCTCCGCCGCCCTCGACTCCCCCGACACCGCCGTGAGGTCATCGGCGGCATACGCCCTCGGGCGAATGCGGGTCGCCTCGGCCGACGCCGCGCTCGAGAAGGCCTCGGCTGACGGTGATCCGTTCCTCGCCGGGGTGGCCTCGTGGGCCCGCGCCCGGATCCACCCCGACGACAAGACACTCGTCTCAGCGGCGCTGGCCAGCCTCTCCACCGCCCTCGGCTCCGATCGTGCCAACGCGCGGATCGTGGCGATGTCGGCGCTCTCCGATCTCACTGGCAGCCTCGACGACGCCGACGAGGCCTCCCTCGCGGACCGGTTCGTCGAGCTTCTCGAGGATGGGCAACCGGCGGTCCGGAGCGCGGCGGCCACGGCGCTTGTGCGCTTCGGGCCGACGGCTATCACCGCGCTCGAGAAGGCTCTCGACAAGCCCGCCCTGCGGACGATCGCGATGGAGCTCCTCGCCGCAGCTGGCTCCAAGGCCAAGCCGGCTGTCGACAATCTCGTCGCGGCGCTTTCTGACGCCGACCCGGCCACGCGTGGCGACGCTGCCGTCGCTCTGGCGGCAATCGGCCCCGATGCGGCCGAGGCTGTTCCGGCCCTGACCACGCTCCTCGCCGGCGACGAGAAGGAAGCTGCCCTGCGGTACGCCGCCGCGTACGCCCTCGGCCGGATCGGCCCGGCTGCGGCCCCGGTCGCGGAGACGCTCCGCGAGCTTTCGAAGTCGGACGATCAGCTCATGGCCTCCGTCGCCGTCTGGGCACTCCTGAAGATCGAGCCGGAAAACAAGGCCCAGGTGGCCGCCGCCGTGCCGGTCCTCCGCAAGGCTCTCCGTGGCGAGCGTGATCTAGCCCGCCTCGAGGCAGCGACGGCGCTCGGCGAGCTGGGGGGGGCGGCCGCGAGTGCCGTCCCGATCCTCGAGCTCGTCAGCGAGGATGACCCGCTCGCTGCGGTCCGCAGCGCCGCCGCCGCGGCGCTTGGGAAGATCAAGGCGGCTGGAAACTGAAATCCCGAGGCTCGGACGGCGCGCGGCCCTTGGAGCGTTTCGTCCCGGAACTGCACCAACCCCCCACACACAAGGGGAGTGGTGGGCGTGGCAAGGTCTGCGGTTCCCCCGGCCCCGGCTCCAGCGGTTTGCACGACCGACCGATAGAGAGATTGGCCTGATGTTCCGGGCCCTCTCCCCGCATATCGGTGTGGTGCCATGGCTCTTTCTGGGTGGTTTGGCTCGCTGTGGTTAACCCGCTTCTCTCGCCCGGCAGGGGAGAGGCCGATCTGGCAACATCTCCTCCGCACGCCGCCGAAGCGGATCCTCGAAATCGGGCTGGGGACGCTCGCCCGGACCGAACGGATGCTGTCGCTGGTGGGTGCGGCCACGGCCGGCACGCCGATCCAGTATGTCGGCATCGACCGCTTCGAGAGCCGGACTCCCGCCGACCCGCCCGGGGTGACCCTCAAGCAGGCCCATCGGCGGCTTACCACGCTTGCGAAGGTCCAACTCGTGCCCGGCAACGCCGACTCCGCCCTCGCCCGGGTGAGCAATCATCTCGGCGTCTTCGATCTCGTCCTCGTGTCGGCCGACGATGAGCCGAAGCATCTCGAGCGGAGTTGGTTCTTCGTCCAACGGCTCGTTCGGCCGACCTCCACGATCCTCGTCGAACCCTCCCTTGGCCGTTCCTGGGAGCCCCTCCACGCTGCGGGGCTGGACGCTTTGGCGTCTCGGACGGTGCAGCGCCGCGCGGCCTGACCGGGGGATTGTTCCTCCCGCTCCACGGCTGGACGGCATCACCCCGTGGCCCTGCCCGTGATCGGCGGCTACATTGCGAGTGCGGGCGCCCGGCTCCCGGTCCATCGGGGCCGACGGAGCGCCCACCAGCCCCGCCATCGACCCCTCCATGCCCGCTCCTCGCACGCTTCTGGACAAGATCTGGGACGACCATCTCGTCTGCAGCCCTGACGGCGAACAACCGCTGATCTACATTGATCGGCACCTCGTTCACGAGGTCACCAGCGCTCAGGCCTTCGAGGGGCTGCGGGTCGCCGGCCGGCGGGTGCGGCGCCCAGAGGCGACGTTCGCGACGCCCGATCACAACATCCCCACCACCGATCGCAGCCTCCCGATCGCCGACCCGATCTCAAAGCAGCAGATCGACACGCTCCGGGCGAATTGCCGGGAGTTCGGGATTCGCCTGTTCGACCTTGGCGACGCCGACCAGGGGATCGTCCATGTCATCGGCCCCGAACTGGGGATCACGCAACCGGGGATGACGATCGTCTGCGGTGACAGCCACACCGCCACCCACGGTGCCCTCGGAGCGCTGGCGTTCGGGATCGGCACGAGTGAGGTCGAGCATGTCCTCGCCGCGCAGACGCTCCGGCAGTCGAAGCCGAAGTCGTTCGAAGTCCGCGTCGAAGGGGAGCTCTACCCCGGCGTGACCGCCAAGGACCTCGTCCTTTACATCATCGGCCGCCTCACGACCGAAGGGGGTGCCGGCTATGTCATCGAATACACCGGCCCCTGCATCCGCCGCCTCGGGATGGAGGAGCGGATGACGGTCTGCAATATGTCGATCGAGGCCGGTGCCAGGGCCGGCATGATCGCCCCCGACCGGATCACCTTCGACTACTTGCGGGGCCGCGACCTCGTCCCGAAGGATTTCGACCGGGCCGTGGCCCGTTGGGAAACCCTCCCGAGCGATGCCGGCGCTCGCTATGACCGCAGCGAGACGTTCTCCGGCGGCGACGTCGTCCCGCAGGTGACCTGGGGAACGAACCCCGCGCAGGTTGTTGGGGTCGACGCCACCGTCCCCGATCCGGCCTCGATGACCGATCCAAGCGACCGTTCCAGCGCCGCGCGGGCGCTTGAGTACATGGGTCTCCAAGCAGGGACGCCGATCGCGGCGATCCCGATCGACCGCGTGTTCATCGGCTCATGCACCAACAGCCGGATCGAGGATCTGCGGGCGGCGGCCAGCGTCGTCCGCGGCCATCAGGTGGCGTCGCGGGTCAGGGCGATGGTGGTGCCCGGGAGTGGTCGGGTGAAGCGTCAGGCCGAGGCCGAAGGTCTCGACCGGGTGTTCACCGCCGCCGGATTTGAGTGGCGCGAGGCGGGATGCAGCATGTGCCTCGGCATGAATCCCGACACCCTTGCCCCCGGCGAACGCTGCGCATCGACGAGCAACCGCAACTTCGAGGGGCGGCAGGGGAAGGGGGGCCGCACCCACCTCGTCTCCCCGGCGATGGCCGCGGCCGCCGCCGTGACGGGGCACTTCACCGACATCCGCCAGTGGCGCTATCACTGATCGGTGACTGCGTCTCCCGCCTCCATCCACATCGCCTCGCGATCGATCTCCCCACCGCCCCCGACGGAGTCTTCCCCCGTGCAGCCGTTCACGACCCTCACCGGGAACGTCGCCCCGCTCGACCGTGCTAACGTCGACACCGACCAGATCATCCCCAAGCAGTTCCTCAAACGGATCGAGCGGACCGGTTTCGGGCAATTCCTCTTTTTCGACTGGCGGTTCCTCCCGGACGGATCGCCAGACCCGGCCTTCGAGCTCAACCAGCCGATCCGCCAGGGGGCAAGTATCCTCCTGGCCCGCCGCAACTTCGGCTGTGGCTCGAGCCGAGAACACGCCCCCTGGGCCCTCGCCGACTACGGCTTCCGCTCGGTGATCGCCCCGACCTTCGCCGACATCTTCTTCAACAACTGCTTCCAGAACGGCATGGTCCCGGTGAAACTCGACGAGTCCGACGTCGAGGAGCTCTTCCGCCGCGCTGCCGCCGCGGAGGCCGCGGGTCAGGCCTACCGGCTGACGGTCGACCTGCAGAACTGCCTGGTCCACGACGACGGCGGGTTCTCGCGGTCCTTCCCGGTCGATTCTTTCCGCCGGCACTGCCTCCTCGAGGGGCTCGACAACATCGACCTCTCCCTCAAGCACGTCGATCAGATTACCGCGTGGGAGAATGCCCACGGCCTGGCCTCTCTCAAGGGCGGCGCGACATGACCAACTCGATCGCAGCGCTCCTCCTGGCGGCGTGTCTGGGGAGCGTTAACGGTGCCTGGGGGCAAGCGATCGCGGCCAGCCCGCCGTTGGTTGCCGAGAATGGTGGGATGGAAGGGACGATCGTCGTCAACGATCTCGCCGGGCCCGTCGGCCTCGCGGCTTCCCCCACCGGTCAGGCGCTCTTCGTTCTGCGGCTCCGAGACCGCGACGTGCTCGGCGTCGATCTCCAGGATCCAACCAAACGGTGGACCGCCGTTCCTGCCACGCCGGAGGTCGAGCCAAGAGCCTTGGGGATCATCGACTCGAGCACGCTCGCCCTTCTCGTCCGCGAGGAAGAGACCTGGTCGATCCGGGTCCACCGCCTCCCCGCACCGGGAACCCCCGCAGCGGCAGATCCGGTCCAGACGGTCAAACTCGGCGCGGCGACCGAAGCCGGCGAGAGTTTCCCGGCGATCCTCGTCAGTCCGTCTCGCGACTGGCTTGCCGTTACCGGCCTGCCGGGAGCGATGCCCAGGATCGTCCGCCTGACCATCACCGGAGCGAGGCTGGGAACCCCGTCGGAACGCCGCTGCCCCGCGCTTGCCGACAGGCCGTCGGCGGTGACCGTCGGCAGCGGCGGAGAGTGGGGGCTGTTCCTGCCTCCCTCCCCCGCTGCGGCCGGCCGGGGCACGCTCCTCGCCTGGGTCTCCCCGAGCGGAGCCCAGCGGTTGCTCCAACTCGACTCCGGCCTAGAGCGGGTCACGGCCGCGGCGTGCTGCCGTGAGACCGGCCTGCTGTGGGCTTTGGCCGGGGGGGGGGCCTCCGGCGGAGGGGCGGAGGGGCTGTGGCGGGTCGACGCCGCCTACGTCGAGGGGCGGCAGGTGGCCCGGGCGGTGGACATCGCCGCGCTCCCCACTCCGACCGGCCTCGTCTGTCTCCCCAACGGGGAAGTCGCCGTCTCCCACGGCACGGAGTCGTCACGGATCATCCGTTTCTCGCCGCGGGTCGGCGGCCCCAAGGAACCAACCCGATGACCACCCCCCGTCGACAGAAGATCGAGGCGATGCTGGCGGACGACCCGGACGACGTCTTCCTCCGTTACAGCCTGGCTTTGGAGCTCGAGAACGAAGGGGAGTGGGAAGCGGGCATCGATATCCTCGAGACGCTCGCCCGCGGCACGCCTCCCTACGTGCCGGCTTTCCAAATGGCGGCCCAGCACCTGGTCAAGCACGAGCGCCCCGACGAGGCCCGCGCCTGCCTCCGCGAGGGGATCGAGGCAGCGCGGGGTCAGGGGCTTTCGCACGCGGCCGCCGAGATGGCGGAGTTGCTGATGAGCCTGGGGGCAGGCGGCGAGGGTTGACCGCCGTCCACGCCCCGCCACGAGCCACGAGTGAGCTACGAGCCCGTGAAGAAGGCGGGCGCTGCCCGGCTCAACCGGCCACGGTCTCACAGGGGGGTTCGGCAGCCTCGGCGCCGCGCGTGATCACGAAGCCCATTTCCTCGATCATCCGGTAATCCGATTCGGGGAGCTGCCCCTTCGTCGTCAGATAGTCCCCCACGAACATCGAGTTGGCGGCGTAGAGCCCCAGCGGCTGAAGCGATCCGAGGTGGATCTCCCGCCCACCGGCGATGCGGATCTCCGCCGACGGGTTGACCAGACGCATCATCGCCAGCCCGCGGAGGCAGTCGCGAGGCGTCAGCCGCGCAGTCCCTTCCAGCGGCGTGCCGTCGATGGCGTTGAGGAAGTTGAGCGGAATCGATTCGACGCGCAGCGAGCGCAGTTCCATCGCCATGTCGACCAGATCGGCCCGCGTCTCCCCCATCCCCATGATCCCGCCGCTGCACAACTGGAGGCCGGCGGAACGGCAGGCGGCGAGCGTTGCCACCCGGTCAGCGTAACCGTGGGTCGTGCACACCTCAGGGTAGAAACGCTCGCTCGTATTGAGATTGTGATTCACCTTGTCGACGCCCGCGGCGGCGAGAGCCCGAGCCTGATCGGGGGTGAGAAGGCCGAGGCAGGCACAGATATTGAGGTCGTAACGGGCCTTGATCTCCGGGACGATGCGGCACACCGCGTCGATCTCCCCCTGCGTGGGACCGCGTGCCGAGATCACGATGCAAAACGTCTTCGACTGCCGCTCGGCGGCGAGTCGGGCCCCCTCGAGAAGTTTTGGCGCCGAGAGGAGGTTGTAGCGGGGGATCTCCGCATCGGAGACCTTCGACTGCGAACAGTAGCCGCAGTCCTCCGGGCAGAGGCCGCTCTTGGCATTCATGAGGAAGAACAGCTGCACGGTGTTGCCGAAGTGACGGTGGCGAACGCGCCACGCGGCGGAGAGCACGTCGAGGATCTCGACGTC
>CAMBFA010000059.1 GCA_945865325.1 Candidatus Kuenenia stuttgartensis | reverse complement strand
GCGCTCGTGGCTCTGGCCGACGGCCGGCCGATTGAAGCCGAGGATCTCCTCAAGGAGGTTCGCGATCGCTTCGACCACCTCGAGCAGGAGAGCCCCGCTGAGGATGCCTGGTCGATGCTCTCCGACGATCAGCAGCGGTCGTACGCCGGCGAGGATCACGAAAAGGTGCTGCTGCGGGCGCTGCTGGCGATCACGAATCTCACCAGCGACGGCGGCGATGCCGAGGCCTTCAGCTATCAAGCGGCCGAGAAGCAGGCGGAGATCATCGCCGCGGCCACGGAAGAAGATGGCACGAATCCCAAGGCGTCGTACCGGCAGATCGCCTTGGCCCCCTATCTCCGCGGCGTCCTCCGCGAGGAGACCCACCGCGACTACGACGACGCCGCCCGGCACTTCGCCACGGTCGTCAACTGGCAGCCGGAGTTTGCCCCGGGGCAGGCGGACGTCGTCCGCGCTGCCGGCGGCGTCCACTCGCCGCGCGGCCATGGGGTCGTGCATATCTTCGCGCTCGTCGGCCACGGCCCCTGCAAGGTTGTCGTCGCGGAGATCCCGTCGAGCGCGGCGCTTCTCGTCGCCGACCAGATTCTTTCGGGTGTCCTCGCGCAGTCGCTCCCGCCAACCGTCGCCCCGATCAAGGTGCCGCGCGTCGTGGCGGCGCCGGGGCTTGTCAGCGCCGTGGCAGTGGGGCGGGCGAGCGCGGCCGGGGGCGTAGCCTGGCAGGGGCGAACGACGACGATCACCGACATCTCACGGATGGCCGTCGAGCAGGAGGCGGCCGTCCACGACCAGACTGTCGCCCGCGCGGTGGCCCGCCGCGCCCTGAAAAAGGGAACGGTGTTCGGCGTCAAGGAGGGGCTCGGCGTCGAGCGATTCGGGCCGGCGGCACTCGCCTTTGATGTCGCCGGCATCGCTTGGGAAGCCGCGGAGAACGCCGATACGCGCTGCTGGGGGCTGCTCCCCGATTCGATCCAGGTGGTGCGGATGGAATTGCCGGCCGGCGCCCACACGCTCGCCCTCCAGGCGGTCGACCGGCAGGGAATGCCAGTGGGGAAGGCCGTGCGTGAGAGCGTGACGGTGGTCGACGGGCGCAACACCTACGTCGTCGTCACCGCCGTCGACGCGGGGATTGTGGGAAAGTCGGTTGAGTCGGTAGACAAAACGACCTCCGGCGCGACTCCCTGAAGTGGGGATCGCGTTTCTGCGGGGGTGGCGCCATGGACGAGACACTGGCAGGACTGGTGGCGGGGGATCCGGCGGCCTTTGCCCGGCTCTGGGACCGTCTCGGCGGCCGCCTCTTTGCCGCGGCGCGGCTCCTCACGGGGAGCGTCCCGGAGGCCGAGGACTCGGTCCATGATCTCTTCGTGGCCCTGGCCCGCAGCCGCCAAGGGCTCGCGGGGGTGATCGATCTCGACGCCTACCTTTTCGCCGCCCTGCGCCACACCGTCGCCCGGCGCCGCAAGCAGGCCGCGGCGCGGCGGGTGACCCTCGAACATCTGCGGCGCAGCGTTGAGGAGACCAGCGGCCCGCACGGTCCGTTCGGGCTCCCGGCCGAGTACCCCGACGAGCGGCTCGCCGCGGCCGTGGCCCGGCTGCCCGAAGAGCAGCGCGAGGTGGTGATGCTGCGGACCGAAGCCGGCCTCTCCTTCGCCGAGATCGCCGCCACGCTCGGCGTGAGCATCAATACCGCGGCCAGCCGCTGGCGCTACGCCCTGGAAAAACTCCGCTCGACGTTCACCCCCTCCGAGGTGCTTCCGTGACCGCTCCCTGGCCAGCCGATGACGGTGCCCCACCGCTCCCCGACGAGTTGGCCACGTTTGCCAGCCGGCTGGCGCGCGATGTGCCGGCGGCGCCTCAAGCGCTCCGTCGGCGCGTGCTGGGGAGCGTCGTCGACGCGCTCGAGGAAGCCCCCTCCACGGCCGTCTTCGTGGCGATCCCCACGGAGCGAAAGGAGCCCTGGGCCGAAGGTGTCGCCGGCCTCGCGGCGATCGTGCTCGGACTCCTCGTGATCCCCTTTGTCGGATCGGCCGGCCCGCCCTCCGCTTCGCGGGGGGCTCCCATCGGACAGACCGTGCGCTTGATTGCAGACAATCTCGACGCGCTGCCGTCACCCACCGCACCGTCCGAAGCGACGGCGCGGACCTTGCCCCGCCCCCGCTCACCGAAAAGGGAGACCTTCCTCCCGCGACGGTTGGATGACTGGCTCCAGAGGGATCTCTAACATGAAACTCACGCTGTTTTTGCTCCTGCTGCTCGCCTCCTGCCTCCTCTGGACGGCGACGTTCACCGCGGCAGCGGCCCGCTCCCGGCGTTTCGGGACGGGGCTGCTGCTGGTGGGAGTGGTCCTGCCGCTCGTGGTCCTGCTGCCGCTGCTGGCGATCACCGCGTGGCTGGCGTTCGGCCCTTTTTCGATCCCGGACAACCGGTGGCTGCCGGTCGCGGCGACAACGCTCTCTGCGATCGCCGGTGGCATCTGGATCGTCGCTTCGGGGCGGCGGCCGGCGGGATTGGCCGGTGCCGCCGCCGCACGTCGCTGGCCGGTCGTCCCTTTGGCCGCCCTTGCCGCCTCGGCCGCCATCGGCACCGCCGCGACGATCGCCCACCTCGAGCGGCAATCGGCCCTCGAGGCGGTCGCCTGGTACGCCGAGGGGGCGGTGATCATGGAATCGAACCAGCTTCCCCCCGTTGCCGCGACGGTGAACGCGGCCGCGCTCTACCGGCAGGCCGAGTCGCTACTCCAGGACGATCCCGACTACCGTCACGACGGCTGGGACGATGACCCCGACGTCGGTTCCCGGCAGGCGGGGGAGCTCCTCGCCCGACACGCAGGCGCCCTCGACCTCATCCGCCATGCCACCGACCGCGACATCTGTCGCTTCGACGGCGACTGGGCTCGGTCGCCTTCCTTGTCCCCCCCCGCGGAGGGCAAGATGTTGCGTCACCATTCCCGCCTCCTTGCTTTCGCCGCGCTGCGGGCGGCCCGGGAGGGGCGACCGGAGGACGCGATCGCGGACGTGCTCCGGATGCGGAGGCTCGCCGGCCACGCCATGGAGATGGAGCGGGTGGTTGGGCGCATCATGGCCGCCAACCTCGTCGAGCGCGCCTGCAACACACTGGCCAGCGTGTGCTTCGAACTGCAGCCGGCCGACCTGCCGCTCCTCGACGACGCGCGGCTGGCAGAGGCGTTCGCCCCGTTGCCGCCGCTGCTCCGGCCGATTCTCCAAGAGGAGGCCTGGGGGCTCGCCGTCTTCGGCAGCGTCGCCACGCACCGGAGAACACTCGGCGAGATCGACGGCGGCTACGCGAACATCCCGCGCGACGACGCTCCCGCGGCGACGTTTCTCGGCATGCTCTACAGGGCGTTCCTGATCCGATCCGATCTGGAGCGATTCCGCTCGCAGCTGCGGCGTGTTGAACGGGTGGCGGCCGACGTGGATTCCGGCACGGCGCGTTGGGAGGACGTCGTGCGTTCCCTGCTCCCCGTCGATGACCGGATCGATCAGGGCATCTTGAACCAGGCGTTGTGGTGCGCCTGGGGGCCCGTTCTCGGTCACCACGCGAAAGTCGACGCCACGATCGGCGCCACGCGCGTGGCCGTCGCCGCCACCCGCCACCGGTTGAAGACCGGTCACCTCCCCGATTCCCTCGATGACCTCGTGCCCGAGGAATTACCATTTCCTCCCCGCGATCCTTTCACCACAAGCCAGCCGCTGCGGTTGAGGAAGATGGACCAGGGGATCGTTGTGTGGTGGGTTGGACAGGACGGCGAGGATGACGGGGGCCCGTCAACGAAGACCTATGCCGACTTCGGCACTGACGGCAACGACGATCTCGGCCTCTGGGTTGGGCCCGATGACTTCGGGCACCCGCCCGAGTGATCCATGCCCCAGCCGGCCGACGGCGCCGGCCCTCCCTGAAGCGGCGGCGGGAAAGGGCAACGCTTTCTCCCCTCGACGCCGTCGAAATTGACCCCCCGGGCCGCTGGAGCGAGACTGGGTCTGGTCGGCCCCGCTGCTCCGGTGGCCAGAGGGGGATCTATGCGTCGCCTGCTGTCGATTGTCGCGCTTTTGTTTGCCACCAGCGCCGCGCCGTCGCGCGCGGCCGACTCAGGTCTCGATCACTTCGAGGCTGTCATCCGCCCGCTCCTCATCGAGCGCTGCCATGCCTGCCATGCGGGCGACGAGGCGAAGGGGGGATTGCGGCTCGACTCGCGCGCGGGCTTGGTCCGCGGGGGCGACTCTGGCGCGGCGATCGATCCGGGGGGGCCCGCGCTTGAAAGCCTCCTCATCCGGGCGGTAAGCCACACCGACGGCCTCGAGATGCCCCCCGACGGCCGGCTCCCACAGACACAGATCGAGTCCTTGCGAGCCTGGGTAGCCGCTGGCGCTCCATGGCCAGACAGCCCAGACAGCCCAGACAGCCCGGCCGCGCCGCAGGCCCCACGCCAGCCCACCATCGAACCGATCGCGCCCGATCACCCGTCCCTTACCAGCGCCCTCCAGCTGTGGCTGCGGGCCGATGGCCTCACGCACGACGATGGCGCCCCGGTGCCGGTGTGGCCCGATTCCAGCGGCCACGGCCGCGATGCAAGCGCCACCAAGGGGATCCGCCCCGACGGCCAGGGGCTTCCCGGGAGTTTTGCGCGCGAAAGCACGCTCGCGCGGCGCGCGGCTGTCCGCTTCACCACCGCCACCGGCTACGCCTCCTCCCCCGCGCTCCCCATCCCGGTGGCCGGGGACGCGCCCCTGACGCTCGCCGTCGTCGTCAATCTCCGCCCCCACGAAATCGGGCCGCCCCACGAAGGAATCCTGGGCGTCGGCGACCCCGCCAATCCCGGCGCCGATCCCGGCCGCCCCCTTGCGGCCGTCCTCCAGATCAACCGCGCTGAGGAGCATGCCCTCCGCTTCGCCGGCGGCTGGATGAACGACGCCTCGGCCGGCAATGGCTCGTTCAAGCCTTCCTTCGGACGGCCGACGCTGATCATCGGCGTCAAGCAGCCGGGCCCGATCCGCACGACGACGCGGCTGTTCATCGACGGCCGCGAACTCCGCCCCCCCTCGGGCGAACTTGAAGGGCGCGATGGCATTCCCGACCTCCGCCACCGCACCGACATCGGCGCCTTCCTCGGGAAGGCGGTGTCGTGGTGCGGATCGATCGAGGGGGATGTCGGCGAGGCACTCGTGTTTTCTTCAGCCCTCGATGATCGGCAGCGCGAGGGCCTCGAAGCCTGGCTCGGTGAGAAATACGCCCTCGATCTCGGCGGCCCCCACCGTGCCCTCCGCTCCACCTACACCGCCGCCGAACGGGCTCACTGGGCCTATCAACCGCTTGTCGATCCTTCCCCCCCTTCTCCCCGCAGTCAGGGCGCCCCGACGGCGATCGATCGCTTCCTCGAGCCGCAGATCGCGGCCCTGGGAGTGCCTCCGGTGCCCGAGGCCGATCGGGCCACGCTCCTGCGGCGGGTGACCTTCGACCTCACCGGGCTCCCGCCGACGCCGGCCGAGACCGCCGCCTTCCTCGCCGACACCGGGCCCGACGCCTGGAGCGAGGTCGTCAACCGGCTCCTCGCCTCCCCCCACTACGGCCAACAGCAGGCCCGCCACTGGCTCGACGTCGTCCGCTTCGCCGAGACCACCGCCAACGACGCCAACGCCGTGATGACGCAGGCCTGGCGCTACCGGAATTGGGTCGTCGACGCCTGCAACCGCGATCTCCCCTACGACCGCTTCCTCGTCGAACAGCTCGCCGGCGATCTCCTCCCCCGCTCCGGCGACGCCGCCACCGATGCCGCCCGGACGATTGCCACCGGCTTCCTGATGATCGGCCCCAAGGCGCTGGCCGAGACCGACAAGGAGCAGTCGCGGCTTGACATCGTCGACGACCAGATCGACGTCACCGGCCGGGCCTTCCTCGGCCTCACGCTCGCCTGCGCCCGCTGCCACGACCACAAGTTTGACGCGATTCGCACGGCCGACTACTACGCCCTGGCCGGGATCTTCCGTAGCACCGAGCCGTTCCAGAACGAGGCTCGCAACGCCTCGATGTGGTGGGAATTTTTGCTGCCGGCTGGCGATGGACGTGACCCGATCTTGGTCATGGCCCCGAAAGAAACCCTCCCCCGCAACCTCCGCGTCCACCTCCGCGGCAATCGGTTTCAGCTCGGGGCAATCGCCCCCCGCAACATCCCCGGCCTCTTCATGGCGCCCGCCGTCGGTGCGGCGGGCGGGGCGGATGGAGACCATCCCAGTCCGCTTGTCACCTCCGGCGGGAGCGGCCGGCTGGAACTCGCCCGTTGGATCGCCAGTGAAAAAAACCCACTCACGGCGCGCGTCATGGTCAACCGGATCTGGCAGCAGCACTTTGGCCGCGGGCTCGTGGCCACAAGCGACAACTTCGGCACCCGCGGAGAAGCCCCCACGCACCCCGAGCTCCTCGATTGGCTCGCCTGCCGGTTTATCGAGTCGGGATGGAGCGTCAAGGCCCTCCACCGCCTGATCCTCAATTCCGCCGCCTACCGCCGGGCGGCAGCGCCAGAGGCTCTCCGCGCGGCCGATCCCGACGGGCGCTCGATCGCCGCGATGACTCGGCGCCGGCTCTCCGCCGAGCAGCTCCGCGACGCGATCCTCGCGGCCAGCGGCGCCCTCGACCGGGTGCCCGGGAGCGACGAGAGCGCGAAGGTGCTGTTGGAGAAGGCCGAGGATATCGGCGCCATGATCAAGCCGAACCGGCTCGCCGTCGACGATCCTGTCTACACGACGTTCACGAAGCGGAGCCTCTATCTGCCGGCGGTGCGGAACATGCTCCCCGACGTCCTCGCGCTGTTTGACGCCGCCGATCCCAATGGCGTAACTGCCCTCCGCAACGAGACGACTGTGCCGTCGCAGGCGCTGTTCCTTGTCAACAGCCCGTTTGTGCGGGGCCAGGCTCTTGCCTTCGCCCGCTCGCTCCTGGGCGACGCCGGCCTCGACGATGCCGGCCGGATCGACCGGGCCCATGCCCGGGCCCTCGGCCGCCAGGCGCGCCCGGAGGAAATTGCCGAAGCGCTTGCCTACGTCGCGGCCTGGACCGAATCGACCGCCGGACAGGCCCGCCCCGCCGACTCGCGCCGCGAGGAGGCCTGGCAGAGCTGGTGCCAGGCCCTGCTTTGTTCGAACGAGTTTGCCTACCTCGACTGACCGGAGTCGCTCCATGCTTCCCCTCTCGCGCCGGGAATGGCTTCTGCAAAGTGCCTGCGGCTTCGGGCACACGGCGCTCCTCGGCCTCCTCGCCGGCGCGCCGATGCCCGGAGAGGCCCGGGCATCGGGGGCGACCGGCTCGGCGCTTGCGGCCAAGGCCCCCCACTTCCCGGCGCGGGCGAAGCGCGTTGTCTTCCTCTTCATGCATGGCGGGATCTCGCATGTCGATTCGTTCGACCCCAAGCCAAGGCTCACGGCGCTCAACGGCCAGCCGCTGCCGCTGCCGAAGCCGAAGTTCGAGTTTGCCCCCACCGGCAATCTTCTCGCCTCGCCGTGGGAGTTTCGCCGCTACGGCCAGTCGGGGCTCGAGATCAGTGATCTTTTCCCGATGATCGGCAGCCATGCCGATGATCTGTGCGTGATCCGCTCGATGCACGGCGGCGATCAGGTGTCGCACGGGCCGGCCCTGCTCGCCATGAACACCGGCTCCGGCGTCTTCGCTCGGCCGAGCCTCGGCGCCTGGACGCTCTACGGCCTGGGATCAGAAAACGACAACCTCCCCGGATTCATCAGCCTCTCCCCCTCGCTCTACCACGGCGGCACGCAGAACTACGGCGCGGCGTTTCTCCCGGCGAGTTTCCAGGGCACGCGGATCGGTGACGGCAGCACCGACTTCAAGTCGACGCGCCTCGCGAACCTCGTCTCGGCGGAGGAGCCGTCTCTGGAACGCCGGCAACTCGATCTCCTCGCCGCCCGCAACCGACGCCATGCGGAAATGGCGGGGGGCGATCCGCGGCTCGAGGCCCGGATCGAGTCGTTCGAGATGGCCTGGCGGATGCAGGCGGAGGCGCCGGGGGTGTTCGAGGTCGAGCGGGAGACGGCCGCCACGCTCGCCCGCTACGGCGTCGGCATCGAGCCGACCGACGAATACGCCCGGCAGTGCCTCCTCGCCAGGCGTTGCCTCGAGGCCGGGGTGCGGTTTGTGCAGGTCAACTTCAGCTACCCGCGCAACTACTGGGACGCCCACGGCGACCTGCGCAACAACCACACCACCAACGCCAAGAAGGTCGACCAGCCGATCGCTGCCCTCCTTGCCGACCTCAAGGCCCGCGGGCTCCTCGACGACACGCTCGTGATCTTCGGGACCGAGTTCGGCCGGACGCCGGCCGCTCAAGGGCCCGACGGCCGCGATCATCACCCCCACGCCTTCAGCGTTTGGATGGCCGGTGGCGGCGTGAAGGGGGGCATGGCCCACGGCCTGACCGACGAGTTCGGCTACTACGTGGCCGAGGGGAAGGTGACGATGCCCGATTTCCACGCCACGATCCTCGCGCTGCTGGGGCTCGACCATGAGCAGCTCACCTTTCGCCACGCCGGCCGCGACCACCGCCTCACCGACGTCTCCGGCCGGGTCGTCCGTGAAATCCTCGCCTGACCCCCCTCCTATGGGTGAGCTTTGGCGGCGCCAGCGGTCGATGTCGGCCGCTTTCCGGCACCGGCCCCAGGGGGGGCACAACAGACCCGCGAAACCGAAAGCTGGATTACCCAGACATCCTGGATTACCCTCTTTTCCTGACCGGAGCCGTCGGTAGGCGGCCGCTCCATCCTTCTCCTCGTCCGCCAGAGAACGATCATGACCACGCCCCACGCCCCACGAAATCTCCGCTCGAAGCCGTTGCGCCGCCGGGCGCGGGGAACGCTCGCCGGCATCGAATCGCTCGAGACGCGCCTGGCGCTGGCACAGACCATGGGCGTGTTCGTCAATGCCCCAGAGGCCCAGCAGGGCTACACGCTCTTCAACGCGACGCTCAATCCCACCACCCACCTCATCGACAACAACGGCCAGGAGGTTCGCGCCTGGACCAGCACCGGGGGGACGACGTCGGTCTATCTCCTCGAAGGCGGATCGATCCTCCGCAACACGATCCTCGCGCCGCCGCAGCGGGCCTTCGGCAGCAACGGATCGACCGGCAAGATCGAGATCATCGATTGGAACAACAAGCCGGTCTGGTCCTACACGCTCGCTGACGCCAAGTACCAACTCCATCACGACTCGATCCTCCTCCCCAACGGCAACATCCTGGCGATCGCCTGGGAACGATTCTCGCGGGCCGAGGCGATCGCGCTGGGACGCGATCCCGCCAAACTCAATCCGGCGACCAACAGCGAACTGTGGGGGGAGGCGATTCTCGAGATCAAGCCCGACCTGGCGAAGGGCTCCGGGGGAACGATCGTGTGGGAATGGCACCTCACCGACCACCTCGTTCAATCGTACGACGCCGGCAAGCCGAACTACGTCAAGCCGCAGGAGATCGTCAAGAATCCGCAGCGAGTGAACCTCAACTTCGTCCCCACCGGCATCGGCGCCGATACCCACATCGCCGACTGGGCCCACTTCAACGCCATCGCCTACAACGCCAAGACCGACCAGATCTTGCTCTCGAGCCGGGAGTTCAGCGAGGTGTGGCTGATCGACCACAGCACCACCACGGCCCAAGCCGCTGGGAAAACCGGCGGCAAGTCGGGCAAGGGAGGGGATCTCCTCTGGCGCTACGGCAATCCGCAGACCTGGAACGCCGGCGGCGCTAGCAAACAAACGCTCCAGTGGCAGCACAACATCCAGTGGATTTCCGATGGGCTGCCCGGGGCCGGGAATCTCCTCGTCTTCAACAACGGCTGGGGACGCCCCGACGGCAGTAGCTGGTCGTCGGTGATGGAGATCAAGCCGACGACCTACGGCCAGGCCACGCCAGTCTGGAGCTACGGCAGCCCGAAGGCGGGCTTCTTCTCCCCGATCATCTCCGGCATGCAGCGGCAGCCCAACGGCAACACGCTGATCTGCGAGGGCGTGAAGGGGAACCTCTTCGAGGTCACGCCGGCCGGCAAGGTCGTGTGGCGGTACGTCAATCCCGACATCGCCGGCGGCAACACGCTCGCCCAGGGGGCCTCCGCCCCCGCGCTCAACGTCAGCGGCACCCCCGGCGTGTACACGAATCTCACTTTCCGGGCGCTGAAGTACACCGCATCGTACCCGGGCCTTGCCGGCCGCTCGCTCACGCCAGGCAAGCTGATCGAGAAATATCCGACGTTCCACGACACCGTCGGCTTCTACGAACCATCGAGCCGCTCGTGGCTCCTCAACCACCACGCCGACGGCACCTCGACGGCCGTCAGGAAAATTACCCCGGGCATCTCCCCGCAGGTGGCAGTAAGCGCCGCCTCGCTGCCATTTGTTGGCGACTTTGACGGGAGCGGCAAGAAAACGACCGGCGTGTATGACGGTGCTGCCGGGACCTTCCGTCTCGATTTCAACAACGACGGCGTCGCCGACTCGATTGTGACGATTCCCGGGGCAAAGCCGTGGTGGCAGCCACTGGCAGGCAACTGGGACGGCGTGGGCGGCGACGAGCTCGGCATCTATGACTCCCGCGCTCACACCTTCCGCTTCTACACGCTCCAGGGCACGCTGGCTGCGCCTGCGTTTGTCACCCCCGCGCTCCCCGCGACCTGGCGGCCCCTCGTTGGCGACTGGAACGGCGACGGCAAGTTCACCGTCGGGCTCTATGATCCCCTCGCCTACACCTTCTATCTCAACGACAAGATCGACGGCTCGATCACGTCACTGACGACGTTCAAGACGCCGAAGGTTCCAGCCACGTGGCTTCCGATCGCCGGCGACTGGAACGGCGACAAGAAGACCACGGTGGGCCTCTACGACCCGGCTGCCCGGACGGTCTACCTCAACAACCGCATCGATGGCTCGATCACGAACATGATCACCTACACCCTCCCGGTGGGCCCCACGGCGATCCCGGTGGGGGGCAACTGGGGCTCCTTCCCACAGCCGAAAGCGCCGATCAGCCCGGCGCTGCTGGCCGCAGCGGTCTCGTTCGATTCGTCGAAGCCGAGGACGAGCCTCAACGTCGTCAAATGATCCCGCATCGGCCCCGCCTCCCGGCGTCCGCCGTCACGAGGTGGGAACGACGGCCGGTGGTGGACCGGCCGCTGGGGCACGCCGCCGCGACAGCCAGTGGACGAGGCTGTCGAGGTAGAGATAGACAACCGGCGTCGTGAACAGCGTCAGCATCTGGCTGACGATCAGGCCACCGACGATCGCGATCCCCAGCGGCCAGCGGAGCTCGGCCCCGGGGCCCGTTCCCAGCGCCAGCGGCAAGCCTCCCAGGAGCGCCGCGAGGGTCGTCATCGTAATCGGCCGGAAGCGGAGGATGCAGGCCTCGACGATCGCCTCACGCGGCGCAAGGCCCCTGGTCCGCTCCGCCTCGAGGGCGAAGTCGATCATCATGATCGCGTTCTTCTTGACGATCCCAATGAGGAGGATGATGCCGATCATCGCCATCACGTCGAGCTGGCTCCCGGTCCACTGAAGCGCCAGCAGCGCCCCCAGACCGGCGCTGGGGAGCGTGGAGATGATCGTGAGCGGATGGATGATGCTCTCGTAGAGCATGCCGAGGACGAGATACACGGTGACCACGGCGGCGAGGATGAGGAGCGGCTGGTTGGCCAGTGCCTCGCGAAACACCTGCGCCGTCCCTGAGAAACTCCCGCGGACGGTGGCCGGCATCCCCAGCTCCGCCGTCTTCGCCTCCACCGCCTCGACCGCCGTCCCGAGCGACACCCCCGGGGCGAGATTGAACGACACCGTCGCCGAGGGAAACTGCGCGGTGTGATTGACCATCAGCGGCGCGTTGCCGGTGGTCAGCGACGCCAGCGATTCCAGCGGCACCTGCAGGCCGTTCGAGCCGGTGACATGGAGGCTCGAGAGGCCTTCGGGGCCCTGAAGGAATCCCGATTCCAGCCCCATCACGACCCGGTACTGGCCGAGAGGCCGGTACATCACCGAGACCTGCCGCTGCCCGAAGGCGTCGTAGAGGGCGTCGTCGATCTGCCGGGGGGAGATCCCAAACCGGGCCGCGGCGTCGCGGTCGATCGTCAGCCCCGCCTGAAGTCCGCGGTTTTGCTGGTCGGAGCGGATGTCGGCCAGCTCCGGCATCGCGCGCATCGCCCGCACGAGCTTCGGGCCCCATTCATTCAGATCGGTGAGGTTGTCGCCGCGGAGGGTGAACTGATACTGCGAGCTGCTCGGGCGGCCGCCGATCCGCAGATCCTGCACCGGCTGCATGATCATCGTCGCGCCGGTGAGTTGCGACAGTTTCCCGCGCAGCCGACCGATGACCTGGTCGGCCGCCATCCCGTCGCGCTCCTCCTTCGGCACGAGGCTGATGAACATCCGCGCTGCGTTCGGGCTCCCCCCCGCGGCCCCGCCGGTCGATCCAGTGATCCCGGCCACCGCCGGATCCTCCTTGATGGCGAGCGAGAACTTCGTCAGCAGCCCGCTCATCGTCTGAAAAGAAGTGTCCTGATCGGCGTCGAGGGTGCCGGTGATCCGGCCGGTGTCCTGCTGCGGAAAAAACCCCTTCGGCACGATGATATACATCCACACCGTCAGCGCAATCGTCGCCAGGTTCACCGCCATTGTGATCCGCGGATGGCGCATGACGACGCCGAGGAGCCGACCGTAGCCCCAGGTAACGCCGTCGAGGAGACGCTCCGTGAGCCGGCTGACGAGCCCCTGCCGGGCATGCCCCGCGGGAAGGAGCAGCCAGGCGCACATCATCGGTGTGAGGGTCAGCGACACGACCATCGACACGAGGATCGCCACCGAGAGGGTGACGGCGAACTCGCGGAACAACCGCCCCACGATCCCGCCCATGAGAAGGATGGGGATGAAGACGGCCACGAGCGAGATGCTGATGGAGAGCACCGTGAAGCCGATCTCGCGGGCCCCCAGAAACGCCGCCGCCATCGGGCTCATCCCCTCCTCGCGGTGGCGGGCAATGTTCTCGAGAACAACGATCGCGTCGTCGACGACGAATCCCGTCGCGATCGTGAGGGCCATGAGGGAGAGGTTGTCGAGGCTGTAGCCGAGGACGTACATCGCCGAGAACGTGCTCACCAGCGACACCGGCACGACAACACTGGGGATGAGCGTGGCCCGCCAGTCCCGCAGGAACAAAAACACCACGCCGACGACGAGCCCGACCGAGAGGAGGAGCGTGTGCTGCACGTCGACGATGCTCGCCCGGATCGTCGCCGTTCGGTCCATGGCGAGATCGAGGCGAATCCCCGCCGGGATCTGGGCGCGCAGCTGCGGGAGGATCGACAGCACGTTGTCGACGGTGCGGATGATGTTGGCGTTGGGCTGCCGGTAGAGGATGAGCATGATCGTCGGCTGAGCGTTGTAGACCCCGGCGACGCGGACATCCTCGACGGAATCGACGACCGTGGCCACGTCTCCCAGCCGGATCGCGGCGCCGCGCCGCCAGGCGACGATCAACTGCCGATATTCCGCCGCGGTGAACAGCTGGTCGGTCGTGGCGATCGACCAGGTCGTCACACCGTCATCGACGGAGCCCTTGGGGCGGTTGGTGTTGGCTTGCTGGAGGCAGGTGCGGACGTCGTCGAGGCCGAGGTCATAGCGCTCGAGAACCATCGGGTTGACGGCGACGCGAACGGCCGGTGGGGAGCCGCCGCTGACGACCACCTGGCCGACGCCCTGGACCTGCGAGAGCTTCTGCTGAAGGAGCGTGCTGGCGACGTCCTGGAGCCGGGGCTTGTCGTGGAGATCGGACGTCATCGCCAGGATGAGAATCGGAGCGTCGGCGGGATTGACCTTCCGCAGGTCGGGATTGCGGGGGAGGTTTGCGGGGAGGCGGCCGCGAGCGGCGTTGATCGCCGCCTGAACGTCGCGCGTGGCGGCGTCGATGTTCCGGTCGAGGTCGAACTGGAGCGTGATCGACGACTGCCCGAGGGTGCTCTGCGACGTCATCTCCGTGACGCCGGCGATAAGGCCGAATTGACGCTCCAACGGCGTCGCCACCGCCGAGGCCATCGTCTCGGAGCTCGCCCCCGGGAGCCCCGCGCCGATGTTGATCGTCGGATATTCCACCTGCGGCAGCGGCGACACCGGGAGGAGGAAATAGCAGATCGCCCCCACGAGCGTGATCGCCACCGCTAAAAGCGTCGTCCCTACGGGCCGGCGGATGAACCAGGTCGAGATGTTCATCGCGCGGCCTCCTCTGAAACCCTGCCCGCGTCGACAGGCCCGCCGCCGCTCCCCCCGCGGACCCACCGCCCGACGGCGTCGAACCACAGATAGATCACCGGCGTGGTGTAGAGCGTGAGAAGCTGGCTGACGAGAAGGCCGCCGATGATCGTGATCCCCAAGGGACGCCGCAGCTCCGAGCCGACGCCCGTGCCCAGCGCCATCGGCACCGCCCCGAGGAGCGCGGCCATCGTCGTCATCATGATCGGCCGGAACCGCAGCAAGCAGGCCTGATAAATAGCCTCGCGCGGCGTCACTCGGCGCCCTGCGATCCCGCGGCGCTCCGCCTCCATGGCGAAGTCGATCATCATGATCGCGTTCTTCTTGACAATCCCGATCAGAAGAATCACCCCGATCAGCGAGATGACGCTCAAGTCGGTCCGATAGACGAGCAGAGCGGCCAGCGCCCCCACCCCAGCGCTGGGGAGCGTGGAGAGGATCGTGATCGGATGGACGATGCTCTCGTAGAGAACTCCGAGGACGATGTAGACGGTGACGATCGCGGCGAGGATCAGCCAGCCCTGGTTGGCCAGCGACGCCCGGAAGGCGGCGGCTGTTCCCTGGAAGGCGGTCTGAATACCGGCTGGCATCTCCAGCCCAAGGCGGGCCGACTCGATCGCGTCGACGGCTTCGCCGAGCGACACGCCCGGCGCGAGGTTAAACGACACCGTCACCACCGGGAACTGCCCCTGGTGATTCACCGCCAGCGGCGCGCTCGTCTCTTCGAGCCGGGTCACCGCCCCCAGCGGCACGCGCGTCTCCCCCGGCCTTCCCGGCACACCGGTGCGGACGTACATCTGCGCCATGTCCTGCGGCGTGTCACGGAAGGCCGGCGCCACCTCAAGGATGACGCGGTATTGGTTGAGCTGCGTGAACAGCATCGAGATCTGCCGCTGGCCGAAGGCGTCGTAGAGGGCGTCGTCGATCATCTGGGGGGTGATCCCCAGCCGCGAAGCGCTGTCGCGGTCGATGACGAGCCGGGCCTGCCGACCGTCGGTCTGCTGGTCGCTGGCGACGTCGGCGAGCCCAGGGATCTCCTGGAGCCGGGCGACGAACCGGGGGGCCCAAGCGGCCAGCTCCGCGGCGTCGGGCGACTCGAGGCTCACCTGATACTGCGTCCGGCTGACGCGGGTCTCCACGGAGAGATCCTGCACCGGCTGCATGAACAGCCCGATCCCCTCGACCACCGCAAGGGCAGGCTGGAGCCGGCGAATGACCTCGACGGCACTCGTCCCCCGCTCGGCGAGGGGCTTGAGATTGATCTGGATCCGACCGCTGTTGAGCGTGACGTTCGTGCCGTCGATGCCGATGAAGCTCGACAGGCTTTCCACCGCCGGGTCGGCGAGAATCACCCGATTCAGCTCGAGCTGCCGATCGCGCATGGCCTCGAACGAGATGCTCTGCGGCGCTTCGGAGATGCCGAGAATGACGCCGGTGTCTTGAACGGGAAAAAACCCCTTCGGAACGATCTGCGCGAGGTACCAGGTGGCCAGGAGTGTCGCCACGAACGTCGCCATCGTCGCCGGCTGGTGGGCGAGAACGAAGCGGAGCGTCGCGGCGTAGAGCCTCGTGAACAGCCCGTGCTCCCCGCCGCCGTGCCCCCCCCCACTCTGGCCGGCGCCCGCCGGCCGCGCGGTGAGGAGGACGGCGCACATCATCGGCGTCAGCGTCAGCGACACCGCCGCCGAGACGAGGATCGTCACCGACAGCGTGACGGCGAACTCGCGGAACAACCTCCCGACGATATCCCCCATGAAAAGCAGCGGGATGAGGACGGCGATCAGCGATACCGAAAGGCTGACAATCGTGAACCCGATCTCGGCCGATCCCTTCAGCGCTGCCTCGAGGGGCGTTTCCCCCTCCTCGACATAGCGGACGATGTTCTCGATCATCACGATCGCGTCGTCGACGACAAATCCCGTCGAGATCGTCAGCGCCATGAGCGTCAAATTGTTGAGGCTGTACCCGAGGACGACCATCACGGCAAACGTGCCGACGAGCGACAGGGGGACCGCGACGCTGGGGATGATCGTGGCGGTGACGTTGCGGAGGAAGAGAAAGATGATGAACACCACCAGCGCGATCGTGAGGAGGAGCTCGTGCTGCACCCCCTCGATGCTCGCCCGGATCGTGAGCGTCCGGTCGGTGAGGACGTGGACCTGCACGGCGGCCGGGAGCGAGGCCTCGAGCTGGGGGAGGAGGGCCTTCACCGAGTCGACGACCTCGATGATGTTCGCTCCCGGCTGCCGCTGGATATTGACAATCACCGCCGGGGTGTCGTTCATCCAGGCCGCCTGGCGGACGTTCTCCGCGCCGTCGACCACCTCGGCGACGTCGACAAGGCGGATGGCCGAGCCGTTGCGGTAGCCGATGATCAGCCCGCGGAACTGGTCGCTCGTGAGGAGCTGGTCGTTGGCGGCGATCGTGAACGCCTGCCGCCGGCCGTCGAAGCTCCCCTTCGCTTGGTTGACGCTCGCCTGGACGAGCGACGCCCGCAGATCCTCGAGATTCATGCCCAGGCTGGAGAGGGCCGTGGGGTTGACCTCGATGCGGATCGCCGGCTTCTGCCCCCCGGAGATGCTCACCATCCCCACGCCTGAAAGCTGCGAAATCTTCTGCGCGAGCCTCGTGTCGGCGAGATCCTGGACCTTCGTCAGCGGGAGCGAGTCGCTGGTCAGGGCGAGGGTGAGGATGGGGGCGTCGGCGGGATTGGTCTTCGTGTAGACCGGCGGGTTGGGAAGATCACGGGGGAGGACGGCGGCGGCCGAGTTGATCGCTGCCTGGACCTGCTGTGTGGCGATGTCGATGTCGAGCTCGAGATCGAACCGCAGAATGACACAAGAGCATCCCTCGGAGCTACTCGACGTCATCTGCGTCAGCCCCGGCACTTGGCCGAACTGCCGCTCCAGCGGCGAGGTGACGCTCGAGGCCATCACCTCCGGACTCGCCCCGGGATAGAAGGTGAGCACCTGGATCGTGGGATAGTCGACCTGCGGGAGCGCCGAGACCGGAAGCTGGCGGTAGGCGACGCCCCCAACAAGGACCAGTGCCACCATCAACAGGCTCGTGGCCACCGGCCGAAGGATGAAGGGCCGGGAGAGGTTCATCGTTTCAGGATCCAGCCGCGGTGGCGGGCCGACGTTCCGACACGTTTCCTCCGTCCGCCGGCGGGGCCATGCCGCGGACGGCGACCTTCGACTTCGGCGCCAGCTTGTCGATCCCGTCGGTGACGACGAGCTCCCCCGGCTCGAGGCCACTGGTGATCGCGACCTGATCCCCCTGCGTCGGCCCCGCCTGGACAGGTCTGATGCCGACGGTCGAATCGGCCTGAACGACCCACACGAACGCCGACTCCGGTCCCCGCTGGAGGGCTGCGAGCGGGATGATCGTGGCATCGCGCAGCGTCTCGACGAGGAGCCGGGCGTTGACGAATTGGTTGGGGAAGAGGGTGTCGTCTTCGTTGGGGAAGACCGCCTTGAGCTTGACCGTCCCGGTCGACGGATCGACCTGATTGTCGATCGCCGAGAGCGCTCCGGCGGCGAGACGCGTCTGGAAGTCGCGGTTGAAGGCCTCGACCGGAAGCCCTCCCTTCACCGCCAGGGCTTTCTGGACGCGGATGATCTCGTCCTGGGGGATCGTGAAGGTCACGGCGATGGGGTGGATCTGGGCGATGACGGCGAGGCCGGCCGGATCGCTTGCGCGAACGAGGTTGCCGGCATCGACCAGCCGGAGGCCGATCCGGCCGCCGATCGGCGCGTCGATGCGACAGTAGTCGAGTTGAAGCTTGACGTTGTCGATCAGCGCTCGGTCGATCTGCATCGCCGCCTCGGCCTGCCGAACGAGGGCCCGCTGGCTGTCGATCTGCTGCTCGGTCACCTGCCGCAGATCGGCGAGCGACTCGGAGCGTTCGAGATCGAGCTCCACGGCGCGGAGGGCCGCGGCGTCGCGGGCCAGCTGCGCCTCGGCCTGCCGCAGTTGCACCTCGTAGAACCGCTGATCGATCTCGGCCAACAGGTCTCCGGCCGCGATCACCTGCCCTTCGGTAAAGGCGACTTTCACCAATTCCCCGTCGACCCGACTGCGAACCGTGACGGTATTGAACGCCGCCACCGTTCCCAGACCGTTCAGATGGAGCTCCATGTCCCCCTGCCGGGCCTCGACGGCCGACACCGGCACGACCCGAGGCGGAGGCGCTTTGGGAACCGGGGCCTTCGGCTCGACGAGCGCTCGCCCCTTCTCGAGGAGCGTTGGGTCATACCAGACGGCGCCGGCGAGCCCTCCCCCGAGGAGCAGCCACACGCCCCAAGCCAGCCAGCCCCGGCGCCGCGGTCGGGCGGCGGCGGGCACGGACACGTCGGGAGGCGGAGCGGTGGTGGAGGGGGCGTTCATCGGGCTTCATCCTACACCGCCGCCCCCGCGCTTCACCCGCCCTCCCACCCCCTCACCCCCGCGGGGGAGCGATCCGAGACCGCCAACGCCCCCCCACCGATACGACCCGTCCCACCGGCCCCTTCGCTTCCCCGGGCTGGCTCCCCGCGGCCGGGACGGGCCTTTCCACAGGAAGCTTCCCGCCGCCCATCTCCCGCTCGGCGCCGCGGCGCTGCATAATCCCGCCATGCTTCCCCAAAAGATCAAGCTCCGGGTGACGATCTTCGTCGGGGTGCTGCTGATCACCACGGGCTTGGCCGCGCTCCTTCTCCTCCTCAATTGGCTGTCGTCCGCCCGGGCCGTGCGGACGTTCACCCGCGATCTCCTCGATCCAGTCGCGCGCCAGGTCACCGATCAGACGCGCGACATGCTCGACAGCGCCGCCTCGGCGGCGCACGTGGCTGCCGCCGTGATCGGGGATGTCCCCGCCGAACTCCGCCCCAACGCGCTCGACGTCGTCGGCTCTGCACTCCTGTCGAGCGAACGGGCGCTGGCGTACGTGCAGCTCGGTCTTCCCGACGGGGGATGGGTCCGGATCTCCCGCCGCGACGACGGGAGCCTTGAGTCACAAACCCGTCTCGTCTCGGGCCCCGAGGCCACCGCCCGCACGATCATCAGCCGCCGCGCCCTCGGTGCCCCTCGCACCGAGATCCTCGAGCGCACCGAAGTCGACGACACCTACGACCCTCGCACCCGCCCCTGGTACGCCGGCGCGCGCGAATCTCAGGGCGTTTTCCTCACCGACGCCTACGCCCACTTCCCCGACGACACGATCGTCGTCACCGCTGCCATTTCCATCCGGTCTGAAGGCGGGGCCGATGCCGGCGTCGTCGCGGTGGCGATCACGCTCACGGAGCTGGCCGAGACGCTCGCGCGGCTCCGGTTGGCCGGCCGGCCGATCCGGGGCTTCGTCCTCGATCCCGCCCAGGGGACGCTGGCCGCCGCCGGGGCGGCGCCGATCCGTGCCGACGGTGGAAACGTGACGCTCCCGAGGCTTGCGGCTACCGATCCGCCGGTCCTCCGGGCCCTCGCCCGCAACCCCGAGTTCCAGACATCGCTTCAAACGCTCAAGCCCAACACGACAGCCTCGATCGCCTATGTCGTCGACGGTGCCCGCCAGCTGGCCGTCGTCCGCCCGATCGCCGTCCATGGGCGGGAATGGATCGCCGGCGCGGTCGTGGCGGAGGACGATTTCCTCGGCACGATCCGGCACGACATCACCCGCAGCATCCTCGTCAGTCTGGGAATCCTGGCCCTGTTTCTCGCCGGCGCCGCACTCCTCGCCAAGTCGATCGCCGCTCCACTCCATGCGATCGCCGTGGAGACCGAGCATCTGCGGCGCTTCGACTTCTCCGACCGTCCTCTCCCCCACACCATCTTCGAGGAGATCGCCGACGTCAACGGCGTCTTCGGCAGCCTGAAAGCGGGGCTGCGGGGCTTCGGGAAATACGTTCCGCTCAAGCTCGTGCAGGAACTGCTGGCCGACGGCACCGAGCCCGTCCTCGGTGGCCGCTCCGAGGTTCTCTCGATCCTCTTCAGCGACATCAACGGCTTTACCGGCTTCGCCGAGGAGATCGGCGTCGCCGTCACCGCGCAGGTCCTCGGCGACTATCTCGCCGGAATCGCCGGGATCGTGACCGACGAATCGGGGACCGTCGACAAGTACATCGGCGACGGGATGATGGCCTTTTGGAACGCCCCCCGCCCCGTTGCCGACCATGCCGAGCGGGCCGTGATCGCGGCGATCCGCTGCCGCGATACGATCGCGACCATGCCCCGGGCTAACCGGCTCCGGACGCGCTTCGGGATTCACACCGACCGGGTGATCGTGGGCAACTTCGGCGCCCCCGACCGCTTCGACTACACCGCCATCGGCGATGGGGTGAATCTCGCCGCCCGGCTCGAGCGCGTGAACAACGAATACGGCACGGCCATCATCGCCAGCGACGCCACCCGCCGGCTCGCCGGCACTTCGGTCGCCTGGCGCCGCCTCGATCGGATCGCCGTCAAGGGGAAGCGACTGCCGACAGAGATCCACGAGGCGCTCGGGCTCGTCGGCACTCTTCCCGAGAGCATCCTCGCCGCAGCGGCCGAATACGAAGCGGGCCTCGACGCCTACTTCGCGCGCGACTTCACTCTCGCCGTGGAACGCTTCGATGAAGCGCTCCGCCTTCGTCCCGACGACACGGCGGCCGTGGTCCTCCGCGGTCGTGCCATCGCCGCCGCCGCCTCCCCGCCCCCGGTCGACTGGGACGGCGTCGAGGTGATGGCTACGAAGTGATCCGGAGCGTCGAACCGCTCCGTTGTGGAAGGTCCGTTGACCGTCTCATTCATTTCCTATCGCCACTTCATGCGCGCGTTTCATAATTTCAGTGACACGAAACTCACGCGCAGCGTGAAAATATCCATTTTTTGTGAAATCCGCTTCTCGCTTCGAGAAGCGAAAAAGTGGTCTTACGGCGGAATCTTGATCGCTGCACCTTGGGCCTGATTCCGGAACGCGATTTGCTCATTTGCCGTTTTGGTTTTGGGGGCGGGGAACATCAAGCCACGGTCTTTTTTTGAAGCGGAGCTTCTCATGCGGTCAACGTTGATCACCAGGTCGCTGGTGCGGGGAGTGGGGATCGGCGCGACTCTCGCAGCCGGGCTTTTCGCCCTTTCGCCAGGATTGGCCTTCGCCCAAAGCGGAACCTGGAATGTCGACGCCGCCGGCAACTGGAGCCTCGGCTCCAACTGGCTTTCCGGGACTGTGCCAGGGAACGCCGCAGGAGACGTGGTCGGGCTCACCAACAACATCACCGCCGCTCGCACCGT